>NZ_OW659496.1:636237-954356 GCF_940143175.1 Erysipelothrix amsterdamensis
AAAAAGGGGATTCGATGAAGTTATTGGAAACGGTATCCGGTTCCTTTGAATTTGTTTTCCTTGACCCACCTTATCGCTACGCGCAAACACTTAAAATCATAAAGTTGATAATCAAGCGTGATTTGGTCGTAGATGGTGGGTTGATAATTTGTGAGACGGATAAAAATTACGACTTACCTGATGAGATTGATGGTTATTCGTTAGATTGTGTTAAAGATTATGGAATTAGTAAAGTACGATACTACAAAAAGGACAAATAAGTCCTTTTTTATTTTTTAGCACTTAAAGGTTGACAGTGCTAAACTCGTGGTGTAGAATAATACTAGACACAAAGAATAGAGTGTTTAGGAGGCGAGATTAATATGTTGACGCCACGAAAAATAGAAATATTTAAGGCGATTGTTAAAGAGTTTATTAACACAGCTGAACCTGTGGGTTCAAAGACGTTAATCGATAAATATAACTTATCATACTCGTCTGCGACAATACGAAATGAGATGTCAGATTTAGAAAAAATAGGACTACTGGAAAAGACACATACGTCCAGTGGACGTATCCCTTCAACAAAGGGGTATCGATTCTATGTAGAACACCTTATGGATGAAGAAGAGAATTACGGTATTGAAACCGCAATTGCACAAATCTTCTCCGATCGACGACTCGGTATTGATGAAGCAATTCGTCAAAGTTGTGATATCTTATCGCAAATGACGAATCTCACTACGGTTGTATTAGGGCCCAGTGCAATGAATGAAACACTGAAAAGTGTCCAGTTAATTCCATTGAGTGAATTTAATGCAATGGCCGTGTTCGTAACAGAATCAGGGCATGCGGAGCATCGAATCTTTAATTTTGATAGTAAAGTGGATGTGAATGACCTCGAGGCGTGTACTTCAATATTAAATGAACGATTAAAAGGTACAGCACTATCGGAAGTTGTAGATAAAATGGAGAGTTTAAGACCTATCTTATCGAAACGGATCGAAAAGTATGAGGTACTCTTTGAGGCGTTTGTGGGAGCATTTGTTAAATTTGCTCAGGACGAAGTCTATTTAAGTGGTGAACGCAATATGTTATACCAGCCAGAATTCTCAAACATAGAGAAACTTCGTGAAATGATGGATATGCTCGAAAACAGTGAAATGTGGCGTAACTTATCCACAGGACAAAATCACCTAAGTCTTAAAAAAGGCGATCAAAGTGAAATTGTTTGGGTTGATGATATGGCCGTTGTATCCAGTTCGTTTAATCTACTCGATAATCATGAACATAAGTTAATGATTGTGGGACCAAGCCGAATGGAATACAGTCGCGTTGTCTCGTTAATGGATTATGTTTCGGAGATGATCGAAACGGTGTATGGGAAAGGTGGCAATGATGAGCAAGACGAATAAAACCGCTGAAGAATTCAACGAAGAAGTTCAATTAGAACAAGAAGTTGAAGCAACAGACAGCGAAGAACTTGAAACTTCAAACTCAGAGAACGAGGCTTCTGAAACAGATGAAGCAATTGATGAGAATGAAGCCTTACGAAAAGAAATTGAAACGTTAAAAAACGACTATTTTAAAATGTTAGCAGATACAGAAAACTTAAAAAAACGTCTGCAACGTGAGCATGATCAACTGCGTAAATACCGAATTCAAGGTTTTGCGGCAGATGTATTGCCTGTGTTAGATAATTTGGAGCGTGCATTAAAACAAGAGACAACGGATGAAGCGTTAAGAGAAGGTGTACAAATGATTTATGATCAATTGATGGCATCCCTTAAAGCGGAAGGTGTGGAACCGATTAATGCATTAAATCAACCTTTTGATCCAAATATTCATCAAGCGATGATGACTGAGGAAAAAGAGGGAGTAGAATCCAATATCGTGATTGAAGAATTCCAAAAAGGATATATGTTAAAAGATCGCATTCTACGTGCGAGTTTAGTAAAAGTGAGTCAATAGGAGGATATATATTATGAGTAAAGTTATTGGTATTGATTTAGGAACAACAAACTCAGCTGTTTCCGTAATGGACGGTGGAGAAGCAAAAGTAATTACAAACCCAGAAGGAAATCGTACAACACCTTCTGTTGTAAGTTTTAAAAATGGTGAACGTATTGTTGGGGATGCTGCAAAGCGTCAAGTTGTTACAAACCCTAACTCAGCAGTATCTGTTAAACGTTTAATTGGTACAGGCGAAAAAGTTACACTTGAAGGCAAAGATTATACACCAGAAGAAATCTCAGCAATGATCTTAGGTTATATGAAGAGCTATGCAGAAGATTACCTCGGTGAAAAAGTTACAAAAGCTGTAATCACAGTTCCTGCATACTTTAATGATGCACAACGTCAAGCTACAAAAGATGCTGGTAAGATTGCTGGATTAGAAGTAGAACGTATTATTAACGAACCAACTGCAGCTGCGCTTGCATTTGGAATTGATAAGACAGATAAAGAAGAAAAAGTTCTTGTATTTGACCTTGGTGGTGGTACATTTGACGTTTCGATTCTTGAATTAGCAGATGGTACTTTTGAAGTATTATCAACAGCTGGTGACAACAAATTAGGTGGAGATGATTTTGACCACATTGTTGTTGATTATTTAGTAGATATTTTCAAAAAAGAAAACGGAATTGATTTATCATCCGACAAGATGGCAATGCAACGTCTAAAAGAAGCAGCAGAAAAAGCGAAAAAAGATTTATCTTCAACTGTAAATGCTTCAATTTCATTACCATTTATCTCAGCAGGTGAAAATGGTCCATTACACTTGGAAACAACATTATCACGTGCTAAATTTGAAGAAATGACAAAGAGCCTTGTTGAACGTACAATGGTTCCAGTTCGTCAAGCATTAAAAGATGCTGGACTTACAAAAAATGATATTCATCAAGTATTACTTGTTGGTGGATCAACACGTATTCCTGCAGTTGTTGAAGCAGTTAAAAATGAATTAGGAAAAGAACCTAATAAATCTGTAAACCCTGATGAAGTTGTTGCAATGGGTGCCGCAATTCAAGGTGGTGTTATTTCTGGAGATGTTAAAGATGTATTGCTTCTTGACGTTACACCATTATCATTAGGTATTGAAACAATGGGTGGTGTGATGACTGTTCTTATTGAACGTAACACAACAATCCCTACATCAAAATCACAAGTATTCTCAACAGCAGCAGATAATCAACCTGCTGTAGACATTAACGTATTACAAGGTGAACGTCCAATGGCTAAGGATAATAAATCACTTGGTTTATTTAAATTAGATGGTATTGCACCTGCAAAACGTGGTATTCCTCAAATTGAAGTTACATTTGATATTGACGTAAATGGTATCGTAAATGTTTCGGCAATGGATAAAGGAACAAACAAAAAACAATCTATTACAATTTCAAACAGTTCAGGATTAAGTGATGAAGAAATTGAACGTATGGTTCGTGAAGCGGAAGAAAATGCTTCAGAAGATTTACGTTTAAAAGAAGAAGCAGAACTTAAAAACCGTGCAGAACAATTCATCCATCAAATCGATGAATCATTAGCAAGTGAAGATTCACCTGTGGATGATGCTCAAAAAGAAGAAGTAACAAAATTACGTGATGAATTGCAAGCAGCAATGGACAACAATGATTTTGAAACATTAAAAGAAAAACTTGAACAATTAGAACAAGCAGCTCAAGCAATGTCACAAGCAATGTATGAGCAACAAGCTGGTCAACCTGAAGCAGATGCTTCATCAAATGATGAAACTGTAGTTGACGCTGAATTTGAAGAAAAAAACTAGTTTAAAAACTTTCGGAGGTAGATATGGCAGATAAAAGAGATTTTTATGAAATACTTGGAGTAAGTAAATCTGCCACAGATGCAGAAATTAAGAAAGCCTATCGCCAATTAGCTAAAAAGTATCATCCTGACATCAACAAAGAGGATGATGCTGAAGCTAAGTTTAAAGAAGTCCAAGAAGCTTACGAAGTCCTAAGTGATTCTCAAAAACGTGCGAGCTATGATCAATACGGCCATGCAGCCTTTGATCAGGGAGCAGGCGGTTTTGGTGGCGGCTTTAGTGGTGGCTTTGATGATTTCGGAGATATCTTTAGTTCATTCTTCGGCGGCGGAGGCGGCGGTCAGCGTCGTAATCCTAATGGACCTATGAAGGGTCAAGATCGATTTATGAGTATGCGAATTGACTTTATGGAAGCTGTGTTTGGTGCAAACAAATCCGTGACTTTAAATGTAGATGAAGAATGTACATCGTGTCATGGGTCGGGTGCACACAGCAAAGATGATATCAAGACATGTTCACGTTGTGGTGGAACGGGTCAAACGGTTACGCAACAACGTACACCTTTTGGAGTTTTCCAATCTCAAGCAACATGTCCGGACTGTGGTGGTTCAGGTAAAACAATTACAAAACGCTGTGGTGAATGTCATGGTAAAGGATTTAATACAAAACGTGTCGAAGTCGATATTAAAATTCCTGCGGGAATCGTTACTGGACAACAATTACGTGTTTCCGGTAAGGGTGAACGTGGGGCAAATGGTGGACCGAACGGTGATCTCTTTATTGAGATTGTAGTCGGAACGCATAAACACTTCAGACGTGAGGGTAATGATATCCATATTAATATTCCTTTGTCGGTAATCGATGCCACATTGGGTACAGAAATTGAAGTTCCAACCGTGCATGGTGATGTTAAATTAACGATTCCAGCAGGTACACAACCCAATACTAAATTTAGACTTCGTGAAAAAGGGGTTCAAGACCTTCGTTCCGGACGTATGGGAGACCAATACGTTGAAGTTAAATTAGAAGTACCAACTAAATTATCACGTCAACAACGTGAACATTTAGAAGCGTTAAAAGAAACAGAAGTAAAAGGTGATAGTGTCTTTGACCGCTTTAAAAAAGCGTTCAAGTGACACACGTCACTTTTCTTTAAAATTTATATTAGCACTCTAAGTAGTCAATTGCTAAAACGGAGGTGAATTGCATGAACTACGAAAACTTAACTGAAAAAGCTCAAGCACCTTTAATGGAAGCTGTGAATTATGCGACACAAATGCAACACAGCGCTGTGTCGTCAGCCCACTTGATGAAGGCAATCCTGAATTCAGGTGATCTTGATTTAATATTAGAAGAAACTGGAACCAGTAAGTCTAAACTTCTTCAATCTGCCGATGAAATTTTAGATAAACTTCCAAAGGTTCAAGGTGCACAATTAACCATGGACCAAGAAATCACGAATGTTTTCGCGAAAGCACAGGCATGGTCAACCAAACAAGGCGATACATATATTTCTCTATTTGCACTTTTTTTAGGAATCTTAGAAGCTGTAAATACTTATCGAAATCAAGCGGATTACCGCGCGATTGAAACTTCAATTCTTAGTCATCGTTCCGGTAGAGTCATGGATTCACCACAAGCAGAAAATCAAATTGATGCCCTATTAAAATATGGTCGAGATCTGGTAAAAGATGTTCGTGATGGTAAAATCGATCCAATTATTGGTCGTGACGATGAGATCCGTAGAGTAATCCAAATATTATCCCGTAAAACAAAAAATAATCCAATCCTTATTGGAGAACCGGGTGTTGGTAAAACGGCGATTGCAGAGGGACTAGCATGGCGGATTATGCGTGGTGATGTCCCCTTCAGTTTAAAAAATAAACAACTCATTGAGTTGGATATGGGTTCTTTAATTGCGGGTGCAAAATACCGTGGAGAGTTTGAAGAACGTTTAAAAGCTGTTCTCGAAGAAGTAGAACAAGCAGATGGAAACATCATTCTCTTTATTGATGAAATTCATAATCTCGTAGGTGCAGGGAAAACAGAAGGTTCGATGGATGCCGCAAACTTATTAAAACCAATGTTAGCGCGTGGTGAACTCCACCTAATTGGTGCGACAACCTATAATGAATACCGACAACACATTGAAAAGGATGCTGCACTTGAGCGTCGTTTCCAACGGGTTACTGTTAATGAACCCTCTGTGGATGACACTATTTCTATATTAAGAGGTCTTAAAGATCGCTTTGAGTCTCATCATGGGGTTAAAATTTTGGATGAGTCCATTGTGGCCGCTGCGAAATTATCGGATCGATATATTACGGACCGCTTCTTGCCGGATAAAGCTATTGACTTGATTGATGAAGCGTGTGCTTCCATTCGCGTTGAGATGGAATCGATGCCAGAAGAATTGGATGAATTAACACGCAAAATACGCCAACTTGAAATTGAAGAAGCTGCCCTAAAAAAAGAAACGGATGCGAAGACGCTTGAACGTCGTGACGAGATTGTAGAAGAACTCAGCAACCTGAAAGAAAACTATCAGGATCTTTATGCTCGTTGGGAAAAAGAAAAAGCGCAAGTTGATGGCGTCAAAGATGCGAAAGAGGCATTAGAACGTGCACGCTTAGACTTTGAGAAAGCACAGAATGAAGCCCGTTATGAAGAAGCTGCGCGTCTACAATATGAAACAATTCCTGCCCTTGAACGTCAAATTCAAGAAAGTAATGAGAACGATCATGAAGGAAGTATGATACAAGAGGTTGTTGATGAAGCGTTGATCGCTGAAATTGTATCACGATGGACACAAATTGATGTTACGAAACTTGTGGCTTCTGAACGCGAAAAACTCTTGAACCTTAAACATGAATTAGGCGTTTATGTTAAGGGACAAGATCAAGCACTTCAAACTGTTACAGACGCAATCCTACGCTCTAAAGCTCAAATCCAAGATGAAAATCGACCTTTAGGTTCGTTTATGTTCTTAGGACCTACAGGGGTTGGTAAAACTGAAGTTGCTCGTGTTTTAGCCCAACAACTTTTCGATGATAAAAATCGTATTATTCGCATTGATATGAGTGAATATATGGAAAAACACAGCGTATCAAGACTCATTGGTGCCCCTCCTGGATATGTTGGCTATGAACAAGGTGGTCAATTAACTGAACAAGTTCGCCGTCATCCGTATTCAATCGTGCTTTTAGATGAAATTGAAAAAGCACACCCAGATGTGTTTAATGTGTTACTTCAAATCCTTGATGACGGACATATTACGGATAGCAAAGGGGTAAGGGTTGATTTTAAGAATACCATTATCATTATGACTTCAAATCTTGGTAGTCAGTTTGCATTTGAATCGGATCAAGCAAGTAGAGATAAACAATACATGCAGGCGGTTCAAGGACACTTCAAACCCGAGTTTATTAACCGTATTGATGAAATCATTGTCTTTAATGCCTTAAACGATGCGGTGCTTCACGATGTTGCTCGTAAGTTCATTGATGAGCTTGCAGTCCGTATTGGACGTCGTAATCTCAAGTTAAGTGTTACAGATAAGGCAATTGATCTTATTGTTGCGGAAGGTAGTGACGTAACTTATGGTGCACGTCCAATGAAACGTTTCATACAACGTGAAATTGAAACCAAGATTGCATATCTTCTCATTGAAAACGATGTGGAAGATAATAGCGTCCTTGAAATCGATGCCCAAGATCATGAATTTGAAATTCATATTCTTGAACCTCGTAAGACTTTAAATTAAAAAGAGCCAGCTATCTGGCTCTTTTTAATGTTTATGATAGAAACAAAAACTGAGATAAATGATGCACAGAAACCCAACAATCAAGCCTAAAGCTAAAGTAGAACTTATGACACAAAGCAGACAGGTAGAGGTTATAGCACCTAAGAAAAATAGGAACCACGTTAGAATCAACGTTGACACTTCATGCCAACTTGTTTCCTTACGCACAAATCGAGCGAGTGCTTCACCAATACCATAAAGCACTCCAGTCATAAATCCTTTTCCAATAGTGGCGTTATTGACTTCAACTTGTGCCTTATTTTGAATCCCCATCGCAAAACTTATGAGTGGAAAGCTCCACGATTGATATGTTGTAAATTGAAACATCAGGGCAAATACCAAACAAAGGATATCCAGTTCTAAGATTCGTTTGATGGATTGCGTGTGGTTTCCAATACAGAAAAGATTACCAATAAAAGCGCCAAAAACAAAGGTGATAAGTACGAGAACATAGCGAAGTACTTCCATCCATTCGTGATTGACTAAATGAATTCCTAAGCGTGTAGAGTTACCACTCATAAAAGAAAGAAAAACCCCACCAATAGCAAGGATTCCCAATACATCTAAGTAACCGGATATAAATGAGAAAATATATGCGAAACGACTGTTTTCATGATTAAGATCGAATGAATTCATATTGCACCTCTTTTTACTGGTTTTAGTATAGCATGCAGATCAATAAAATCGTTATTTTTTCATGAAAATGCTTGAAATAATTGACATTGAAACAAGAGCGCGTTATGGTGTTACGGTTGTGAGCGCCGTTCATAAACGCTCATTTAATTTTCATGACACATGACCATGAATACGATAAGATAGGTTTATGGAGGATGTCGTAATGATTTGTCTTGGTACACAAGCACAACTTGAAGAATTGGTATACCTTAGTATTATGTGTGAAACGGATTGTTCTTACGAACATCGACAAGCCGTAATCAAAGCACAACTAAATTCAGATCAAGATGTTTTTGTTATTAAATATGATTGTGGCTTTCCAGCGGGGTTTGCGCACTTTCAAAAAGATGCCTTTAATAAGCATCATGCACGACTTCAAATGATTTATGTCGAGGAAGCGTTTCGAGGGAATGGATACGCAACTGAAATGGTTGCGATGTGTAAGACGTTAATCGGTTGCAATGACGAGGTACGTTTATCCTCGGAGTGTGCATTTCAGGTTTCGTAAATGCACCTATGGTGCATTTTTTTTATTGCTTCAAAGGGTGCTTGTTCATGAAGGATGAATTTAGAGACGGAATTAAGGTATAATTAAAGCAAGAAATTTTGAGGAGGATGTATGTATAGAGAAGAAGCGTTAGACTACGAACCGTTAAAGCATGAGGTAGGGATTTTGGATGTAGAATCTCCATTAAAAGGAAAACGATTATTTTGGAGTGTACTTTCCATTTTTATTCTTTCCACATTTTCAGATGTATTTGTAGGTGTGTTTATAGAAATGCAAATGAGTCAGGAAATAAACATGACCGCATTTACCCCAATTGTAATGATGATTTTGACTACAGTCATTTTATTATGGATT
Source organism: Erysipelothrix amsterdamensis (assembly GCF_940143175.1). Taxonomy (NCBI): domain Bacteria; kingdom Bacillati; phylum Bacillota; class Erysipelotrichia; order Erysipelotrichales; family Erysipelotrichaceae; genus Erysipelothrix; species Erysipelothrix amsterdamensis. Next base: position 645,343 of record NZ_OW659496.1, read on the forward strand.
AATTTACCATTAATTAAAGAAGCACGTACGTTTCCAAATCGATTAACAGGTTTCGAAGTATTACGTAAGGTTGGTTTCTATTTTGTAGTTATGGTCCTTGCGAATTTTATTGTAAGTCCACTAGTCGCAATGCTTATTGAATCACTTGGTGGAACAAGTCAACCCATTAATCAAGAAGCATTGATAGCGATGAAAGGGATAGGATTCCCGATGTATTTCGTCTTCGCGGTTATTGCAGGTCCAATTAAAGAAGAACTGCTATTCCGAGGATTAATTTTCCGCAAGCTTATTCATAAAAACCGCTTTGCAGCCTATGCTCTAAGTTCAATTCTGTTTGGTTTGATGCATCTCACTACAGAACTTGTGACGGGACAATGGGTGATGATGTTTAACCTCATAATTTATGCAGGAATGGGAACGTTTTTCGCATATATTTATGAAAAAACAAACAGCATCAAAGCTGCGATGTATTTACATATGATTTGGAATACATTGGGAGTCATTGCGATTTTCGCAGTCTAAATCAATGATGAAAGAGGCAATTTATATCATAAACGGCGTTACACCGAATTCGATTATAGTTCAAGAAGAAGATCGTCTGATTTGGGTTGATGAATTACCAAATCAAGGGATTACTGTGACATCTGAAACAGTACAATCTGATTTAAAATCATGGGATGTTGTTCGTCGTGCAAAAAGCATTGATTACGTCAAAGAGACACAATTGAGCACCTGGTCCGATGTTTATCAACTTTGGTACTCAACAAAATTCTTATGTCAAGAAATTGATGATGCGAAAGCGCGTGCTCTCGGTCGTGTTCTTGCGTCTCAAGAGAATAATCATTTCGAAATGGTACGGGAGCAGATCGTGGATATTCTTTATTGTGCTTCCACACCTGCACGCATTAAAGGATGGTTTCATAAAGCGATGGCTCATGAGCGTAAGCAGAATCCTAAAATCGAACTGTTTCAAACGGTAACAGAAGATGCATCCGAAGAAGGGGTGTATCAAGGGATATGTAAACTAGAGGCGTACGCTCAAGATCATCACTACTTTTTCCAGCTCGAACCATATACAAAAAGAGAAGCTATATAGCTTCTCTTTTTTTTGAAATTTGATGAATACTTCGTTTAATTTCTAATTTAATTGTCGGATGATCACATAATGTGGATTGGTCGTTTAAAATCTCAAGCGCGTGATCAAGTGGAAACACAGAAAGACATTGCATGCATTTCCATTTAATTAGAGTATTATCTGAGTAATTATTAATGAGATACTCGATGACATTTAAATGTGCTTGTGTCGCTAAGTGTGGATGTTTAGAAATAAAATAACCATAGGCATCCACAAACTCGCTTATTTGATCTTGAGACAACGAATCTAATTGATCGATCATCGTATAAAGGATGGATGCATTCATATTGCCCAGCGTCCGCGCAATAATATCACGCGGTAAAGGATAGCCGCGTTTACGTGAAACAGTTTTTGGAATGAACTGATGTTGGTTGTCTCCAATCTTTCTAAGATAGGGCATCATCGCAGCAGCGACGTCATTATTGCCACCTTCTAAAACACGACAAATTTCAAGTCGTGTATAAAGCGCTTTTTCATTCATGAGTTGCTTTAAGAGTAAATCAACAAACCAAGGTTCATAATTCCATCTTCTTGCACCGACATGGACAGCAGCGGTGCGTTCTTGTGCAGTTTTCGCATTCAGTTGCTTCACCAATGCTTCATCACTTAAATCTGCACAATGTGTCACGATATTTAAGTCGAGATAGCCTCGATGTTGGAGATCGTGTCGTATGTTTTCCATATTATCACCTAAGAGTATTATATCATTCTTAAGAAATGGTTCATGAAATTCACGCAAGATAACATAATGCTTTAATGAAATAAAAAAACGTGAAGATTCACGCTTTTTTGTTTGATTTGTTTTTTATTGATTTCTGAATTTGAATTGCATCATAGATAACGTAAACACCATAAGCAATCATAAACCAAAATACTCCTGTACTGATTATTGGTGGTAGCTTTGATAAAGATAATCCCAATATAAAAGCGATAAAACTTAAAAGCATCTTTTGATGCTTTATGATCGATTGTTTCATATTCAATTCCCCCTAATTGGATTATAACATACAAAAGACTCGAGTCCGTATGCGAACTTGAGTCTTATTTGTAACGATTGTACAGATGATAATCTATTTTTATGGAGAAAGACATGCATCGCTACATCAAAAATTATAGCAAGGTCTTACGTAACATATCTAAGAATTAGGTATTCTTAATAGATTGTTAATGAATATTAAGAAATGAAAGCACCCACTACAACAGCGGGTGCTTATTTTTGATAGATTTCTTCAAGGTTTTAACGGAGATACTTGTTTTAATTTTCATAACAAGATAATAAATTTGTATGATTCATAATAAAGAAGGGTGTATACCGGCTATAAATCTCGAAGCATCTAAGCGTTTGTGATTCAAATTCGATTAATTTGGTAAATTTTCCAGCGCGTAATTAGCTTGTTCTTCGGTGAAGTTTTCTCCATGTTCTGATACGAGTTGTTCCCAAATAGAATCACGAGACATGCTCATTCGAGATTGATAAGTTTTTGCTTTCTCCAGAGCATTTTTATTATAATCTGCTTTGATATTCTCAATGGCATATTGTGCTGCCTCTTCTGGGAAATTTTCTCCATACTCTGAGACTAATTGATCATAAACACCGCGTTCTGACATATACATTCGTTCCGCATATTGTTGTCCTTTGATCAAAGCATTTTTATACTCAATCGGTACAGATTCTTTCTCTTTAACTGGCTCAGTTTTTGTTGTTTCTTCTTTTGATTCTTCTTTTGTTTCATCCTTTATATCTTTTTGTGTTTCTTTTGTTGGTTGTGCTACGGTTTCTTTATCTTTGGTACTTTCAGGTGTAGTTGAATTCGCCATGGCAATTCCAAACAACACGATTGAAGTTATTACGATGAACAAAGGTCTTTTTTTACTTGATTTCTTAATCAATGAGATAATAAGTAGAATAATTCCCACAGTAAATCCAAGAATTCCAAGTGTACCAAATAATGCTTCCATAAATGTAATGCCTCCTTAGTTTTCAATATATTATTTTTCACTGTAATGAAAAAAGGAACTTTTTGTATTACATGCTCATAGATAACCGGTGTAATTTAAAGTAGTATTGAGTTCATGGAAAAGATAGACCATGAACCAGATGATTAAGTCAAAATAATATTTAATAAATCTCACGTGTTTTTTTTATTTATAGAAGATTGTGAGAAAAATCATCTTGAAATCCATCCCTTCTTATACTCATGATACTATAGGGTGCTTTGAGGGTCAATTGAAGTGGTTGTTACGTTTAAATGGTTTCAAATATATTTTTCTTCTTTGATTTTTAGAATAGAATCCGTAGAATAATTTTATTATTATATTATTGCTATTGAAAAAGACATAAGATTTTTATTTGGATTAATAGGCTTGTAGGCCTTTTGTAGGCTATAAAACAAGAGAAAAACCACTCGAAAGTGGTTGTATTTATATAATTGGCAGGGGTAGCAGGACTCGAACCCACATTAACGGTTTTGGAGACCGTTGCTCTACCATTGAACTATACCCCTAAAAGGCTTTGCAAGACGTTATTTAACTGACTGCCAACAAATAATACCATAGTCGTATATCAATATCAATAGGTATTTGATATAATATTTCTTGAGGTGTTAAATTATGAAAACTATAATGGATGAAAGTGCAATTAATCGTTCGCTCATTCGAATGACGCACGAAATTATTGAGAAGAATAAGGGGCTCGATAAAGTTGTATTGTTAGGAATTGAAACACGTGGTGCAACACTTGCATTTCGTATGGCAAAACTTATGTATCAATTCGAAAATATTAAAGTTCCAGTAGCATCACTTGATATCAGTTACTGGCGTGATGACGTGAAAGCATCCGATCAAGCATTCCGCTTACCAATCAGTGTTCAAGATCGTGTTGTGGTGATTGTAGATGATGTGCTCTTTAAAGGTCGTACGGTTCGTGCGGCGTTGGATGGTATTATCTATAACGGTAGACCTGAACGCGTACAGTTAGCAGTTTTGGTTGATCGTGGTCATCGTGAACTGCCAATTCGTGCAGATATTGTTGGTAAGAATATTCCAACATCACTCAATGAAACCGTAAAAGTAAAACTTCGTGAAGATGATTCAGAAGAATGTGTGGTCCTTTATTAACGAACACCCCATTTTCGGGGTGTCTTTTTTTGATATTTTCTCTAAATTAGATTATTATTAATACAGTGAATTTAAATGCCAAAGGAGGCATTCTCAATGAGAATTGGTTTATTTACAGATACTTATACACCGGATATAAATGGTGTAGTAACGTCAATAGTTACTTTAAAAAATGCGTTAGAAGCGCAAGGACATAATGTTTTTGTGATTACAAACCAACCGTCAATTTTAAGCACGACTTATGAAGATGGCGTATTACGACTTCCAGGTTTAGAATTGAAATTTTTGTATGGCTATGTTATGAGTAGTCCATTACACATTCAAGCGATGAGTGTTATTGAAGAGATGGATTTGGATGTGCTGCATGTTCATTCAGAATTTGGTGTTGGGATGTTTGCGCGACTTGTCGCGAAAAACCTACACCTACCTCTAGTTTCAACGTATCATACAACCTATGAGGACTATACTCATTATGTAAATTTATTAGGACTTAAGTCCGTTGATCAACTATCCAAAAAAGCAATTGCGAAGATGAGTCGTATGTTTACAAAACAGGCTCAAGTGATTATTTCGCCGTCGGATAAAACGAAGAAAATGTTGTTGGGTTATGATATACGTAAAGAGATTGCTGTAATCCCTACAGGATTAGATCTAACGCGGTTTGCGACCCGGAATGAAGAACGGATTCAAGAAATTCGTGTGTCATACCATTTAGGTTCGCAGCCAACATTTGTATATATTGGTCGACTTGCTAAGGAAAAGAGTATCGATGTTGTTATTGATGCTTTCGCTGCACTTTTAAAGAGGAATGTAGAAGCGAAACTCTTAATTGTTGGTGGTGGACCTTCTGATAAGGATCTTTTACATCAAGCTCAAAAAATCGGGATTCAAGATTCTGTCATTTTTGTAGGACCTGTTGATGCAAATGATGTTGTGAATTTCTATCATGTTTCAGATGCGTTTATTTCAGCCTCGTTAACAGAAACACAAGGCTTGACGTATATTGAAGCATTAGCCTGTGGCTTATGTGTGTTTGCACGTCCCGATAAACCGCTTGAGGGTATTATTGTAGATGGTGAGACGGGGTATTTATTCGAATCATCAGAAGAGTTTGCGGATAAAGCGCAACATCTTCTACAATCAGACAAAGACCTTTTAGAACAATTTAAATCCAATGCACTTCAAAAAGCATCGACCTTTGATAGTTCGAAATTTGCAGATAGTGTATTGACAGTATACCAACGTGCCATTGATACATACTTTGGACGTTATGTTGTTACGGGAATAGAACGTGTTGGAGAAGAAGTATTTATTGATTTTGAATCGAAAGATAGTGATGAACGCATGGTGATTGATCAGTATGTGTTTGATCGGAGAGGAATTGAGGTGGGTCGCGAATTGTCACGAAACGAGCTAAATGAAATTGAGGATGATCAAGCCATCTATGAAGCATACCAGTTAGCGTTATCGCGAATTGGGATTAAAGATTATACCTCATTTGAAATGTCGGAATACTTGCATAAGAAACTTGAGTTAACGCAAGAGCAAGTTGATATTGTCATTGAATTACTTAAGCGTCGTCGTTTTATTGATGATGATCGTTACTTTAGAGATAAAGTGGATTATCACCGTGAGCAAATGCGTGGGAATCAACGTATCGTTGAGGACTTGCGCAAACGTGGATTTGAAGCAGATCGTATTTTATCTGCATTAGAAGATGAAGACTATGATGACTATACTGAGCGGGGTGTTCGACGTGCTGAAACGTTTATGAAGACATTGCGTGATGGTTCAAGTCGTCAACGCGAGTCGAAATTGCGTCAGCATCTCCAACGACAAGGTTATGGTTTTGAAGTGATTAACGATATTGTGGGTCGCTTGATTAAAGATGAATTTGATGAGACCGATGAATTTGAAAGTCTTAAAAAAGTTATGGAAAAAAGCACTGCACGTTATGCTCGTAAATATGATGCGCGTGAAACACGAAATCGTGTTGTACGACATGCATTATCACGTGGTTACGATTACGATATGATTGCACGTGTTCTGGAGGAGTATGAAAATGAAGATTAAAGAATTTGAAGCCGGTCAAAAAAACACAGTACCGTTGTTGATTTCACGTTATACAAAAGGGGTAACTCAAAATGGTGCACCTTATATGTCAATTACGTTACAAGATGATACCGGTGAGATTGAAGGAAAGATATGGGATGTTAAGCCAGAACAAGAATTGTTGATTCAAGTGGGTTTAATTGGTGTGGTACATTGTGATGTTTTACAATACCGTCAAAGTTTGCAGTTGCGAATTCATAATATCGAAATTAAAGAACAATCAGAGTATGTATTAAGTGATTTCGTGAATGCGTCGAAATACGATATTGAATTTTTGAAAGAACAAATTAATGGGTTTAAAGATCAAATTGAAGATCCAATTATTAAAGAACTTGTTGAAGCATCTTTAGTGGATTGTGGTGAACAATTCTACCAATATCCTGCTGCAACACGGAATCATCATGATTTTGTTGGGGGCCTTGCAACGCATGTATTTGGGATGTGTCAACTTGCTAACAGCATTTGTGACTTGTATCCAATCTATAATCGGGATTTATTACTTGGAGGCGTTATTCTTCATGATATGGGTAAAATTGAGGAATACACGGCAGCAATGTTAAGTGAGTATAGTGCAAAAGGGAAATTGCTAGGGCATATTTCGATTGAACATTCTAATTTTGTAGAGGTAGCTACGCGTCTTGGTCATCAAGATACGGAACAAGTGTTATTATTACGTCATATGATTCTATCGCATCACGGTAAATTGGAATACGGATCACCGGTCTTACCGATGATCAAAGAAGCTGAGATGCTAACGTTTATTGATAACATTGATGCACGTACGAATATGTTTGAAAAGTTCTATGATGATCTTGAAGAGGGCGAATTTAGTACACGTATGTTTGCTCTTGATAATCGAAATTTCTATAAAGCAAAGGGTGTCAAGTAAAAACACTTGACACCACTTCCTGTTATGATATACTTAACAAGGAAATTAACAATTACGTTAAAATTATTAGGAGGCTATACACATGGCAGTTAAATTACGTTTAAGAAGAATGGGTTCAAAACAAAAACCTTCATACCGAATCGTTGCAGCAGATTCACGCGCACCTCGTGATGGACGTTTCATCGAAATCGTTGGATATTATGATCCAACAACTTCACCAGCTGAAGTTAAAGTTGATGCAGAAAAAGCACTAAAATGGTTATCAGTTGGAGCTCAACCATCAGACACAGTTCGTAGTATTCTTTCAAAAGAAGGAATCATGACTCGTTTCCACGAATCTAAATTAGCGAAATAATCATGAAACCGGTTGAAGATATTCTTTATGATTTAGTTCTTCCACTTGTGGAGGAAGAAAAGAGTTTGAGTGTCAAAAGGTTACCGAGCTTAGATGAAAATGAAATTATACTTGCGATTTATGCGGATAGCGCAGACATTGCTCGTTTAATTGGTCGACAAGGGACGATGGCACATGCGATTCGTCAAACAATGGCAATTGGTTCACGTGTCCTTGATCAACGTATTTCAATTAAATTTGAATCATATTAAGGATGTAGCAATACATCCTTTTTTTGGAGGTTATATGGAACATATTATTATTGGTATTATACAAAAACCCTTTGGTATTAAGGGTGAATTAAAAGTTGCACCTAAAACAGACTTTGTGGAAGATCGTTTTGCACCAGGTCAACGAGTTCATTTCAAATTAGGTGGTAAAACTACGGATTATGTTATCGAGTCATTCCGCCGTCATCACGGATCGATTCTGATTAAATTTGAAGGATTAAATTCGCTTAATGATGTTGAGTTTTTCCATAAAGGGGAGATATCGATTGATCGCGAATCACAACACGAACTTCCAGAAGATCAATATTATTTTATTGATTTAGAAGGTTGTACTGTGTTCTCAGAGGGTGTTGAATTGGGTGTTGTGTCTGAGATTATGGAGACACCAGCTCATCCTGTATTGCGTATTAAAGCTGAAGAACGCGATATTTTGGTGCCTTTTGTCGAACGTTTTATTCAAGATGTTGATACCAAATCAAAGCGTATTGATATTAACTGGATGGAGGGGCTCTAATGCGCGTAAGTATTTTAACCCTTTTCCCATCAATGTTTACAGGTTTTGTAGAGTCATCCATTATTAGTAAAGCAATTGAACGTGATTTGATTCAAGTTGATGTTGTAGATATGCGTGATTTTACAGAAGATAAACACAACCGTGTTGATGATTATCCTTACGGTGGTGGGGCCGGTTTGGTGTTAATGTGTCAACCGGTTATTGATGCGATTGAAGCGACTCGTACAGAAGGGTCACTTGTTATTATGCTAACCCCACAAGGGAAGACTTTGAAACAATCTTTAGCGTATGATCTAAGTAAAGAGAGTCATATAATTTTGGTTTGTGGTCATTATGAGGGCTTTGATGAACGAATTCGAAGTTATGTCGATATGGAAATGTCTATCGGTGATTATGTTCTTACGGGTGGTGAAACGGCTGCGATGGTTATTGCGGATTCTGTGATACGTCTTGTCGATGGTGTTATTACCAAAGAATCCCATGAAGATGATTCATTTAGTGATGGTTTATTAGAATATCCACATTACACACGTCCACGCTCTTATAAAGGACAAGATGTTCCTGAAGTTCTTATGAGTGGTCATCATGCGAATATTGAAACGTATCGTTTAAAAGAGTCGTTAAGAAAGACTTATCGTGTACGTCCAGATCTTTTGGAAGCGAGAAACCTTAGCCCAAAAGAAGCAAAATTACTTCAAGAAGTTGTTGAAGAGGAAAACTAAAAAAAGAACCTTTTTCGAAAGGTTCTTTTTTTAGTCTTTACGGGATCGTCGATCCAATTTTTTAAGGTAGTATTTATGGTCTCGATAATCTTTCCATTGGCGATAGATTAAATAGACAACGCCTAAAATCCCTAAGCCAACAGCAAGTATAAATCCAATGATTTTTGAAGCTTCAAAAGCTACTTTAAGATATGAAAGTTTGATAATTTCATTATTAATAACTTCTTTTTCAAGCAATTGCTTTCCTTTGTAATTGAAGCGAACTTCACCCATTTTGAAATCTTTTGGTAAGGGTGCTTCAAATTCTTTCTGACTGGAAATAAACTCAATCTTGATATCTTTAGGATCATAATCTTTCGGTAGGTAACTCATAATATCGTTTTTAAACCAAATTTCAAAATCAGTTCGTCCGTGTTTGATGGGTATGGTTTGAATTGTAGTGTTTTTATACAGTAAAGGCACATATTGGTAGTTTTCGATTACGTGTTGGTAGACAGTTCCGTGATCAATAACTTGAGTATACAGACGGTTTTCAAAGGGTGCATTGGTTGAGATGAATATATAGGACTGTGAAGCATCTTCCGCAACACTTGAAAGTGCACGCTCTGCTAGATCAGTCGTTCCGGATTTGGCACCTTTAATCATGGTATAACCCTTTTGATGTGCGACGCTAAGGGATTCGTTTGTAAGTTCGATACCATTTGGATGAGATGGTGTTGAGGACGTGAGGTAAGTCTCTGTTTTATAGATGGATTCAAATGTTGGATTTTCTAATGCGTACCTTAGAAGTAAAGCAAGATCATCAAGTGTTGTAAGGTGTTTAGGGTCATCCAGTCCACTTGTATTGACAAAGTGTGAGTTTTTCATACCAATGCGTTGGGCGAGTCGATTCATTTTAACTACAAGTTTTTCGGGATCCTGTGTAAGGTAGGATGATATTGCACGCGTTGCATCAGCACCTGAGGGTAACATGATTCCATGAAGTAAATCGTTCAGTGTTACTTGGTCACCTTCTTGAAATCCTGCTACTGAAGCGATTGGGTCTAAGCCTTCAAATACTTCGGGAGGGATTGTATAAAGTGTGTCAAGTGATGTCTCACCTAAAGCTTCAATCGCGGTAATTACGGTGAGTACCTTTGTGATGGAAGCGGGGTGGATTGATGCGTCATGATTTTTTTCGGCTAGAGTTTGACCTGTTTTAGGGTCAACGAGAATATAGTTCTGACTTTGTAAGTCTAAATCATAGATGGGAATTAGGTCATGATTTCCATCAGCTTTGATGGGTAATAACGTAGCGGTTAAGAGTAAAAATGTTAGGACAATTTTTTGTTTCATAATAATACCTCAATATAAGTTTAATTAATCATACGATAAATTAACAAGGAATGGGTAAAAAACAACTGAAATTATAAATGGCAGATGATTCATACCTTGAATTTAGAAGTTCTATGATAAAATAACACTAGAAGAGAAAAGAGGTCTATCATGAAATTATTAGTTATCGGTGATCGGGATTCTGTAAAGCAAGAACTAACCGATTTAAACCTTGATTTTGAATATTTGGATTTACGAAAAGGGTTTCCAAATGAACAATTAATGGATGTCTATGAAATTGAAAAACCTGAGTTGTGTCGTGTTGTCCGTCAAGAAATTGAAACGATCAACCCTGATAAGATTGTAGTTGTTGGTGGGTTAACCGATTATGTATGGTTGGGTACGATTGTTACACGACTATTTGGTCAGTTTAATTCTTGGAATGGTCAACGTGAGAATGCTTTTGGGAAGACTGTTCTTACGATCAATGGGAACGAAGTTCCACTTTATGCAATTTATCAAACAAGCGACTGGAGGTATGTGGATGAAGCGTAGGATTGAAGCATTAACCCTAAGTGGCATACGTCAGTTTTCGGCACGTTATCAAGGGCGTGAGGATATGGTTTTCTTAACGATTGGAGAACCCGATTTGGATACACCGGATGCTATTAAGCAAGCGGCGGTAGATTCATTGATGCGAAATGAAACGCATTATCCACCTGCCATTGGAAATTTAGATTTGCGGGATGCGATTGCGCGTCATGAATCACAATTTAACATCCGTCCTTACCAATCCGAAAATATTATTATCACAAATGGCGCAACAGAAGGTCTTACTTTAGCGATTTGGTCTGTGGTGAACGAAGGGGATGAAGTCGTGATTTTCACACCGAGTTTCCCATTGTATCAAACTCAAGTTACCCTTGCGGGAGCTAAACCTGTGTTAGTTAATACAAGTGAAACTCAATTTCAAGTAACGCCTGAGATGCTTGAGAACGTGGTGACGCCACGTACCCGTGCAATTCTTTTTGCGACTCCAAACAATCCAACCGGCGTGGTCTACGATGAAACAAGTATTCGAGCAATTCGTGATGTGTTAACAAAACGATCAGATATTTATGTTATTGTCGATGAAGTGTATCGTTCGATGCTTTATGAAGGGGATATTCCATCATTGCGTATGGATGAGCATCTTCAAGATCAAATTATTATTACTCAAAGTTTTTCAAAGTCCCATGCAATGACCGGTTGGCGTGTCGGGTATGTGATAGCGGAAGCGGAACTCATTGAGTTGATGCATCGTCTTCATCAAAATCTTGTGACCGGAATCTCAAGTTTCTCACAACCGGCATGTATTGCGGCGTTGGATGTGGACACACAGTATATGGTTGAAGCTTATGCAATTCGAAGAAGTTACGTATTAAAACGATTGGATGCAATGGGACTTCCTTATGTAAAACCAGAAGGAGCCTTTTATGTTTTTCCTTCAATTCAACACTTTGGTATGTCGTCAGAAGATTTCGCAACAAGACTTGCGGAAGAGTATGGATTGGTAACAATACCGGGCATCTATTTTGGTACAGAAGGATTTATTCGAATTTCTTACGGAAGCCCTTTAGAAGTGCTGGAAAAAGGGCTGGATCGACTGGAACGATTTATCAAAGATTTTACCATGGATAAATCGTGAAAGAACCTTGTTTAAGCAAGGACATTATGATAAAATAAACAATGGCATCAAAAGAATGCCTAATTCACACATCATGGATTCGTAGACCCCGTGCTCACGATGAGTTGTCTACTTTAGAAATGATGGAGGACTAACGGAAAGGTAGGAATTTAGTTATGTCAGTTGTGACAATGAAGAAATTATTAGAAAGCGGAGTTCATTATGGACACCAAACACGTCGTTGGAATCCAAAAATGAAACCATATATTTATGCTGCAAAGAATCGTATTTACATTATCGATTTAAATAAAACTCAAGAAAAACTTGATGAAGCATATGCAGCAATGAAAGATATCGCAGAAAAAGGCGGTAAACTTTTAATTGTAGGAACAAAGAAACAAGCTCAAACAATCGTATTAGAAGAGGCACTACGTAGTGGATCATTCTTTATCAACCAACGTTGGTTAGGTGGTACATTAACAAACTTCCGTACAATCCAAAAATCAATTCGTCGTTTAGTTGAAATTGAAGAAATGGAAAACAGCGGATCAATCAATGTTTATACTAAAAAAGAAGTATCATTATTACTTAAAGAAAAAGACCGTCTAGAAAACTTCTTAGGTGGAATTAAAGAAATGAAGAAACTTCCAGATGCATTATTTGTGGTAGACCCAATTGAAGATGCTAACGCAGTTGCTGAAGCTCGTAAATTAGGAATCCCAGTATTTGGAATCGTTGATACAAACTGTGATCCAGATGCAGTTGATTACGCAATTCCTGGTAATGATGATGCAATCCGCGCAATCCGTACAATCGTGGGATTAATGGCAGATGCAATGATCGAACCAAAAGGTGGCGTATTACAAGTTGCTTACCAAGATCAAGATGTAGAAGACATCACAATGGAAGACGTTATCGTTAATGTAGAACAACAAGCTGCTGAAAATGACCGTCGTCGTCGTCAACGTTTTGAAGAACGTCGTAAACGCGATGATCGTCGTCGTCAACAACGTTATACACGTACTGACCGTCCAACAAACAATCGTGATGAAAAAGTAGAAGCAAAAACAGAAACAAAAACAGAAAAAAGTGAGGCGTAAAGATGATTAGTGCAAAGTTAGTTAAAGAACTTCGTGATCTTACTGGAGCTGGAATGATGGACTGTAAGAAAGCTCTTGAAGCTACTGAAGGCGATATCCAAGCTTCAGTTGACTGGTTACGAGAAAAAGGTATTTCAAATGCTCAGAAGAAATCAGGTCGTATTGCTGCTGAAGGAACAACAAAGGTTACTGTTAAGGGAAACCGCGGTATTGTTATCGAAGTAAACTCAGAAACAGACTTTGTTGCTAAGAATGTTCAATTCGTAGAACTCGTTGATACATTAAGCAACGTACTTCTTGAAGCTAATCCTGCAGATTTAGATGCAGCTTTAGCAGTTGATGTTAATGGACAAACAGTATCTGACTTAGTTGTTGCTGCAACAGCTACAATCGGAGAAAAAATTACATTACGTCGATTTGCAATCGTTGAAAAATCAGATGATGAAGTATTCGGTGAATACATGCATATGGGTGGAAAAATTTCAGCATTAGCAGTTCTTAAGAACGCTGATGAAGAATTAGCAAAAGACATGGCAATGCAAATTGCTTCAATGTCACCACAATATGTGTCACAAGCTGAAATTCCTTCAGAAATCATTGATCACGAAACAAACATTCAAGTTGAAATCGTTAAAAATGACGAATCACTTTCAAACAAACCAGAACAAGTAGTTGAAGGAATCATTAAGGGACGTGTAAGCAAATCTATGCAAGACATCTCTTTAGTTGACCAAATTTTCTTTAAAGATGGTAAAGCTAAGGTTTCACAAGTACTTAAATCAGCAAATGCAAACGTTGAATCATTCATTCGTTTCGCAGTTGGTGAAGGTATTGAAAAACGCGAAGAAGATTTCGCAGCTGAAGTTGCAAAAGCAGCTCAAGTTTAATTTATGATATAAGGACACAGTCACTGTGTCCTTTTTGAAAGGACGTGCAACATGTATAAACGCGTATTGTTAAAATTAAGCGGTGAAGCTCTATCAATAGATGGAGAAATTTTTGATCCGGTCGTTCTCGATGATTTATCAGAACAAATTAAAACAATTGTCAATGATGGTGTCGAAGTTGCTATCGTTGTCGGAGGAGGAAACTTTGTTAGAGGTCGAATGGCTGAAGAATTAGGCATCGATCGCATGCAAGTTGACTACATGGGAATGTTGGGCACAGTAATTAACGCTTTAGCAATCCAAGGAGCTTTAGAACGTAACGGTGTTGAAACACGCGTTCAAACAGCGATTGATATGACTAAGGTTGCAGAACCCTTTATTCCACGTCGTGCAATCCGTCACTTAGAAAAAGGACGTGTTGTTGTATTTGGTGCGGGTACAGGATCTGCATATTTTTCAACGGATACTACTGCAGCACTTCGCGCATCAGAAATTAAAGCCGATGTAATCTTAATGGCTAAAAATGGTGTTGATGGTGTTTATAATTCTGATCCAAGAATTAATCCGGATGCCTTAAAATATGATAGTTTATCCTATATGGATGTTATTCAAGAAGAACTTGCCGTTATGGATACAACTGCAACGTCAATGTGTATGGATAACGATATTGATTTAATTGTATTTAATATGAATGAAAAAAATAATATAATAAAAGCAGTAAAAGGTGAAGCAGTAGCAACACGCGTATCTAAGGGAGGAAAATAAAGATGCAATCAATCATTAACGATGGTCGTCTTTTAATGGACGAAGTAATTGAAAACTTTGAGACACGCTTAGGTGGTTTACGTTCAGGACGTGCCAATGTGTCAATGTTATATGGAGTGTCAATTGACTATTATGGTTCAGCAACACCCATTGAACAAATTGCTCAAATTTCTGTAGTAGAAGGACGTCAATTGGTAATCAAGCCATTTGATCCATCTGCACTTAAAGAAATTGAACATACAATCAACAACGGTAACCTCGGGTTATTAGCACAAAATGATGGTACGGTAGTACGTATCAATGTGCCTCAATTAACAGAAGAAACACGTAAAGAAGTTTCAAAACAAGTAGGATCTTTAGCGGAAGATGCTAAAGTAGCTGCACGTAATGTTCGCCGTGATTTAAATGATGAAATCAAGAATCTTGAAGATCTTCCAGAAGATCAAGAGAAACGTCTTCTTGATGATGTACAAAAACTTACAGACGATATTACAAAGAAAATTGATGCGATTTCTAAAGACAAAGTTAAGGAAATCATGACAATTTAATTATGAATAGCCTAAAACATGTGGCCATCATTATGGATGGTAACGGACGTTGGGCAACAAAGCAAAAGAAAGAACGTACATTCGGTCACTACTACGGTAGTGAGAATGTACGTGATATTGCTTTGGAAGCCTTAGATTTGGGTGTTGAGGTCATTACATTGTATGCATTTTCGACTGAAAACTGGAAACGTCCTCAAAAAGAGATTGATTATCTCATGAAATTACCTGCTGTGTTTTTTGAAAAGTTCTTAAATGAATTGATGGAAAAAGGTATTCAAATCCGAACCATTGGTGATTTAACGAAAATTCCAGCACGCACGCGCAAGGTAATGGATAATGCGGTTGAACGCACAAAAGATAACAATAAACTCATTCTTAATTTCGCATTGAATTATGGCTCACGGGATGAAATCGTACGTGCTGCGCAATCAATAGTGGATGATGGAATCGAGACTGTAACGGAAACAGTTTTTGAATCGTATTTAGATACATTTGGATTACCACCTGTTGATCTTTTAATTCGCACAGGCGGCGATCGCCGACTTTCGAATTACTTATTGTGGCAATTAGCGTATGCGGAACTTCTCTTTGTAGATGTTCAATGGCCAGAGTTTGATCGTCCAATGTTTAAGTCGTGTGTAGAGGATTTCAATCAACGAAATCGTAGATTTGGAGGACTTTAGTATGAAAGAGCGCATAACCACTGCCATTGTATTAGTCGCTGTTTTTAGTGCAGCTTTATTTGCAGGGAACGGGGCTCTTTTTACTTTAATAATGGGTTTAATCCTGTTGGGAGCTTATGAAATATATCTTCTCAATAAAGAGCGTTTAAAACCGATTATAGTCCCAGTCATCATTGCATTTACCATTACAGGTGGCTTAATTCTACCTGAGTATATACCTTCATTTACAGCAGTATTGATCATGACACTCTTTGCATTGACCGTATTCTTTGACTGGTATACTTTCGATAATGTTTCGTATATGTTTATCTTAATTATGATGTTAGTGCTTGCAGTACAAGCGGTGACGGTCGTTTTAGAGTATGACAAACTTGTGTTTATTTATGTTCTCCTTGCAACCTACTTAACGGATACCTTTGCGTATTTTGGAGGAATGATGTTTGGGAAACATAAGCTGATTGAACGTATTTCGCCTAAGAAAACAATTGAGGGTGAAGTCATTGGTTATACGATGTCAGCACTTCTATCCTTTATCTTTGGATCAATGTTCATCATTAATTATGTACCACTTAACGTAATCATCGTGGGTTCACTTATTATTCCTTTTATCGGGCAAATTGGTGATTTAGCATTCAGTTCAATCAAACGTCATTTTAATGTGAAAGATTTTGGTTATATATTCCCGGGTCATGGTGGGGTGTTAGACCGTGTTGATAGTGTTATTTTTGCACTCTTAACATTTAATATTATACTTACAATCTTTATATAGGAGGTTTGCATGCAAATATTACTCAATATATTTTATTTTGTTTTAGTTATGGGATTGATTGTATTCATTCATGAATTAGGTCATCTTATGGCTGCAAAGGTTTTTGGTGTTTATTGTAACGAGTTTGCAATCGGCATGGGACCTAAAATTTTCGAATATAAAAAAGAAGGTTGGGAGACAAGTTTCTCAATTCGAGCATTACCTTTAGGAGGATTTGTGTCGATGGCAGGAGAGCCTGGTGAAGGTGATTTTGGTGTCGATCGTGAACGTACCATTGTTGGTATCAAACCTTGGAAGCGTCTTATTGTTATGCTTGCAGGTATTTTTATGAATTTAGTCTTAGCTTTTGTGATTTTCACAGGACTTTCGATGCATCTTGGTACAGTTGATGCACCAAAACCAATTGTAGCTGGGATCGCAGAAGGTTCTCCAGCAGAAAAAGCAGGATTGCGCATCAACGATGAAATTATCAAACTTACTTTTGATGATGGTAAAGTTGTGAAGCCTCATGATTTTAATCAATTGGTTACAAGCATCATGGTCTATGAAGATCACGAAGTGACTGTTACGGTGATGCGTGATGGTAATGAAGTAGATACAAAACTTAAACCAGAGTTTAATAAAGAAGAAGAACGTTATCTCATTGGTGTGCAGGCAATCAGTGGTGAACATCGTGATTTGAATTTCTTTGAATCACTTGGCATGGGATTTACGATGCTGGGCACGATAATCCAACAACTTGGTTTTGTTTTAAGTCGTCTTGTGCATGGTGTTGGTCTTAATTCTGTGGGTGGACCAATTGGTATCTATCAAGTCACATCACAGATTTCGAGCCAAGGATTTATATTCTTCTTGAGTTTGATTGCGCAATTGTCTGTGAGTTTAGCGGTGATCAATCTTGTTCCGATTCCAGTAATGGATGGTGGACGTGCACTGCTAACACTTATCGAGATGATTATTCGAAGACCGATTCCAGAAAAAATTGAAAACGGAATTATGTCAATTGGAGTTGCAATGATTATGGCACTCTTTGTATTTATCATGTTTAATGATATTCGAAAACTAATTGGCTAATCCCAAGTGTATTTAAGTTAAAAAAAGGCAATAGCCTTTTTTTATGTTATAATGGTCAAAAGGAGTATTTTATGGCGTATAAAATTGAAAAACTTTCATTAGATAAAATGTGGCTGGCTACTATGGAGATTACGGTACCTGATTATTCACGTAATCTATACCTAAAAGCAATTGATTCATTACGTAATGAATTGATTCGTCTTAATGTTGAATTAACAGAGCCAGAATATAACTATACAGTCGCATATGATTCAGAAGATCGTATCGAACTTGTTGATGTTAAGCTTTTCATTGCTGTGAAAGAACCGATTGAAGACCTTGGACCGATTAAATTTGTTCAAGAGAAACCCGATGAGTTGATACGTATTGTTGCGGATTCATTTGTGGATGTTCATACGGGAATTGCAGAATGGATGCATGAGCATGATTATGTCGCGGATGGCGATATGAGACGTGTCGTGGATGCACAACAAGAATATGTATTTGATTGCCCATACAAAAGAGCAGACGATTAATCTGCTCTTTTTTTATGCCATAAAGAATACGATTGCGACAAAGTGTGCGACGGATGCGAAATTAATAAACAAATGCCAGATAAAATGGTAATACTGTTTATCTTTCTGCATATAAAACCATGCACCAATACTATACAGAAGACCACCAAGAACGATAAGTCCTAAAAATAGTGGCGATGTATTTTTTAATAGACGGGGAATAAGTACAACGGCCGTCCAACCCATTACAAGATAAATTCCAACGGTGATTGATGGTTTCGCATTTTTAGCTAAAGCTTTATAAAGAATTCCCAGGACAACCATTAACCATTGGATTAATACAATAGCGATTCCAAAGCTGCCACCGATTGCATAGAGGGCAATGGGTGTGTAACTCCCCGCGATTGCTACAAAAATAAAACTGTGATCAAGAAATCTAAAGATATACTTATGATTTGAGCCGTATTCCATTGAATGATAAAGTGTTGATCCTAAAAACATAAAAAATAAAGAGATTACAAATACGGCTTCTCCAGTAGCGAGCAAAGCACCACCATCTTTGTATGCATGAATGGAAACATAGGGAAGGCTAATGAGGAGCGCTAGAGCCATGATTCCGTGAGAAACACAGTTTAAAATCTCTTCTTTAAAAGAAAGTTTGACCATGTGCTTCATTGAGTTTTCGTTTGTCATAATTACCTCCTAGATTTATTCTACACTATCCACATATGAACTAACAGTATATTTATGCATGTCGGTATGTGAAATATTGTTCATGATTCAGTCGTTGAATTGTGATTGTGAGGGAATTATGGTATATTTTACACTAGAGGCGGTGGGTGAATATGAAGCTTTCTCAACTTAAAAAGAGACTTTTAAAACTAATAATTTGTGCTGTTATTTTAGGAATTGTAGTTGTAAATTCAAATGCATCAATCCATGCTGACCAGAAGGGTCTGGAAGGTTTTACACAAGTACTTGATCCGGAAATAGAACAACTTCGTGACGAAGAGGACTTGGGGGAATTAGATTTGAATGAAAATCCAGAGGTCCCATCACTTGGAGGCGAGGATAATGAAACGGTAACCGTGTTAAATCAAATGCGGAGTTTTTCTGCTGGAGCACGTGCACAACGCACTGAGGGTATAATTGAACCGAATGGATCTGGGAAATCGACCATTCTCCTTTACAATAAATCAACAGGAGAAGCAGCGCGTACGTATATTTCCGATGGTGTGCTTTACAGTGGTGTCTTTCCTTTCTATAAAAAAGAAAACAATCGCTACCAAATTCAAATCGCAGGGGCAGTAGGTTGGGTTAACGCATCAAACTTTAGAGAATATAGTTTTGCGGAAGCTAAATCGATGAATATGTATAAAGTGAACAGTGATAATGAACTGGTTCACTATATCAGTCGGGGTGCAAACCAAACGAAAGCTGCAACCATTTTATTAGGACCCGCACCAAGTTATTTACGCCAAGGTGTTAACTACTATTCCGCAGATGGTCATTACTTTTATACAAATCTAAAAACCATGGTTGCGGATTTAAAACTAAATAAAAATGCAGGGGCATTGAATTCAACAAACCCATGGTATAACTACTACCAATTTTTATCCAACCGCGCAAAATCAGCTGTTACCGCTCAAGATATTAATAAATATCTAGCACGTAAAGGGTATACAGCGGCACCTTCACCAAAAGTTACAGAAGTAGAAAATTTAAAACCGAATGAGTCCTTACTCGTCGGATCGGAAAGTCATTTCATAAATGAAGGAAAGAAATATGGTATTAACCCACTCATTACATTTGGAACTGCCGTTAATGAATCGGGATGGGGTCGTAGTAATATTGCATTAAAAGATAAAAACATATTTGGGCATGAAGCTTATGACTCATCACCAGAATCCGCAACGGTCTATGAAAGTGTTGGAATGTCCATCTCAAATCATATGACTCATTTTCTGAATTGGCATTATATGGATGTTACTGAAGCGAACTACTTTGGTGGATACCTCGGAGATAAACAAAGTGGAATTAATGTTAAGTATTCATCGGATCCTTTTTGGGGTGAAAAAGCAGCAGAGTATTTCTATATTATGGATTGGTATATGGGTATGAAAGATTACAAACAATATACCATTGGTTTAGTTACATCCAGTGGATCCCCGTCGGTTTATAAAGAAGCAAATGGTAGTTCTGCTTCGATTTACAAATTAAACGTTACAGGACAACATGTATTAATTCTTGATGAGATTAAGAAGGGTTCAGAGGTGTGGTATAAAATCGCTGCGGATCCATTATTAACATCGAATCGCGATTTAATGCCTTGGGATACAACGACAAGACCTTTTAAGACACCCTATAATGAAAATCATAACTATGGGTATGTAAAGGGTAGTGAAGTGAAGACAGTTGCTGGGAAATTGCATAAAGAAACAAATATGAAACGCGGGGATGTTAATGGAGATGGAAAAATATCGCTAATTGATCTTGCGATGGTAAAAAGTCATTTATTAGGAAATTCAAAACTTAGTGGTGACAGTTTTGCAAGAGCAGATGTTAATGGTGATGGTAAGCTTTCGT
Source organism: Erysipelothrix amsterdamensis (assembly GCF_940143175.1). Taxonomy (NCBI): domain Bacteria; kingdom Bacillati; phylum Bacillota; class Erysipelotrichia; order Erysipelotrichales; family Erysipelotrichaceae; genus Erysipelothrix; species Erysipelothrix amsterdamensis. Next base: position 666,342 of record NZ_OW659496.1, read on the forward strand.
TATTAGATTTAGCGATGATTAAAAGTCATTTATTAGGAAACAGTAACTTAAACTAGAGGTGAATCATGAAGAAAATTATTAAAATAGTTGTTGTGGGGCTCATGACGGTCCTCTTATTACCGTTCAATATGAATACAGTTCATGCAGCAAGTGGGAGTATTTCAGTTTCGGGTCCTTCATCACTTGCTCCCGGGGAAACAGGGTATTATACATTAACATTCAATGCGTCCGAGACTGCATATTTTTCATATAGTACGTCAGTTTCAAATGGTAGTGCCGGTGGCGCGACATCGAGTGGCGCCTATGGTAGTGGTGAAAGCAAAACGGAGAGTGCTAACATCTCAGTAACGGCTGGATCAAGTGGTACTGTGGTAATTTCAGTTTCGGGAACTGCGGCGACTACGTCAGGAAGTAATTCTGAATTTTCAATCGGAGGATCTAAAGAAGTATCGATTGTTGCACCTTCAAGTGGTGGATCTTCTTCAGGAAATGGTGGGTCTTCAGGTGGATCTTCAGGTGGATCTTCAGGCGGCTCAAACCAAGGTGGTTCCGAAGCACCGTCCAAAACACCGGAGGAACTTCAAGCTGAAGCGGAACAAGCAGAGAAAGAACGTAAAGAAGAAATTGCGAAATCGCTCTTAGTAGAATCGATTGATATCGTATCCAGTGATACGAAACTATATGGTGAAACTCTTAAAACCATTAAAATCGAAGAGGGTAAAACTGAATATGAATATACGCTTCCAAAGCGTGTTAATAAATTCCTTTTAGATGTCGCTTCAACATCAGGTGATGTAACACTCACCTATGATAAAGAGTACGAATTTAAAGAAGATGTTAAAGAACATGTTATTACGATTCGTGGTGCTCAAGAGGATGTTGTGAAAGAGTATAAACTTACTTTGAAACAAAATTTAGATGAACCTACTGTTGTTAAGATGGAGGATCAAGACGTAACGGTTTATGAAGATGAACTGCTGGATCGATACATGGATAAAATCGGATTAAAAAAAACGGAGATTAAAATTGGTGACCAAAAGATCAACGGTTTTGGTAACGACAATCTTAAAGCAATGTTAACTCTTGTAGATGGGGAAGCATCATGGCGATTATTCAACAAAGATGATGAGTTTTTAGGCGATGCGGTGATGATGCTACAATCTGAAAAAGAACCATTCTTTATCCATTCAACTACAAACGGTAGGGACCATGAAAAGGTTAACAAAGCAACTTATGTGGATCACACACTTGAATTGGATAAGAAAATCCTTGAAATTGATCCAGATTTGAAATTTAAAGAAACATATAAAGCATGGGATTTAGAAAATGAATCGCAGTTGATTTATGGAGTAAATGCCAAAGGGAAGCAAGGTTTTTATAATCTTGATACTGAAAAAAATATCGAGTGGTCTATTGTAGGCTTTGATCATGTCGATAATGCGTATGTTACTGCGACTTGGGGACTTTCTGGCGCCTTAGCAGTTGTGTCGAGCGGACTCATCGCAAGTATTTTAGAGCGTAAAGGTTTGCTTAAATTTAAGAAAAAATAACTGAAGCAATTCAGTTTTTTTTATATCATTATTCTAGAAGTCGGTCCTGATTGGTAAGAAGATTGATTTCTAGATAATTCCAGTGGAATGTCCGCCGTTTTCTTTGTAATTATGGTAAAATAATGATTGAGGTGTGAACATGAAAAATAGAGTTAAAGCATTTTCCACAAATGTATTTTTGATTTTCCTAATCGTTTTGACAATCTATATCGGCTATGTAGGATTTATTGGTGGACCTCGCCGTGCTTATGAACGTGAAGACCAATTGCATGTGGAAGCAATGATGAAATTAAAAGGATATCAAGAGGCTCGTCTATTGAGTCGTTTTTCGCTTGATCAAGTCTATTACATAACCGAAATTAAAGAAGAATCAGGATCTAAAATTGTATGGTTTAATAAGGCTTTAGATGCTTTTGGTGAACATGATATGGTCACTTATGAGCCCGTTTATGATCTGGCTGAGTCTTTGGACATTTCAAATCGTAAGATTCGCTTTGGTGTGTATGATGACAAACTTGTATACGTATTAAAAACTAAAAATAAAGAAGTATTTGTAGATGTGGATGATTTATCGGTTGTATTTGAATTGGAGGACTTTTAATTATGTGGTGGAATAAAGCTTACATTAATCGTAGGGACTGGATTTTAGAAAATTTGGGATCGATGAAATTGAGTCCAACACAAACATTAGTGTTGTTGATGATTGATTTCTTGAATCAACAAGGCGTTCCCATCACCTTAGAATTGTTGGCTGAACGTACGGCTGTAGAAAGTCATGTTGTTGATGAAACGATTCATGATTTGGTACGTCAAAACATCCTCGCAATTAAGGTATCGAAAGATGCACTTGAATTTAATCTCGATGGATTATTTCAAGATGGTGTACGTTATGAATATGTTAATGAAGGAATTTTTGAAGTGTTCGAATCGGAGTTTGGTCGACTTTTATCTCAAAATGAATTGATGACGTTGAATACATGGTTGTCAAAATATTCGGAAGCGGATATTTTAGATGGTCTACGTAATGCGGTCATTTATAAAAAAGTATCGATGCAATATATCAATGCGATTCTCGCGAATAAACAAAAAGAACGTCTGGGTTCACAATGACAGTAGCAGAAATTATCGAAATTTTAGATGCTGAGTTCCCAAATGCGAAAAGCGATTTAAATTATCGTAATCCCTTTGAATTGTTGATTGCTGTTACCTTATCGGCACAGACAACAGATGTTGCCGTCAACAAAGTTACACCTGCTCTTTTTGAAAGATATCCGACACCGTATAGTCTTTCGCAAGCAGATGTAAAAGATGTGGAATCATATTTAAAAACGATTGGATTGTATCGCAATAAGGCAAAATATATCGTGGCATGTGCGGCAATGCTTGTTGATGATTTTGAAGGTGAAGTGCCGAGAACACGTACTCAACTGATGAAATTGCCAGGAGTTGGTCGTAAAACAGCGAATGTTGTATTAGCGGAAGGTTTCAAACTGCCAGCGATTGCTGTAGATACACATGTTGAGCGTGTCGCTAAGCGATTAAAACTCGCGAAACCAAATGATACAGTTGAGGATGTTGAACGTAAGTTAATGCGTAAAATACCACGTGAAGACTGGGCAAGGGCGCATCATCTACTCTTACTATTTGGTCGTTATCACAGTACAGCACGTAATGAGCGTGATGCATTTGAATTATTAGAAGAATTAAAGGAGAAACATCAACGATGAAAGATTTAAAAACAGATATCATAGCAAATTGGGTAAAAGGTTCTGTATTGGGTTCTACACAAGTTCAAGGTGTAAAGGTTGATTCACGAGCTGTTGAAGCCGGTGATTTATTTGTGTGTCTTAAAGGGGCGCGCGTGGATGGTCATGATTATATCGAAGATGTGATCGGTAAAGGTGCAGTCGCAGTTCTAGTTGATCACAAAATCGATAACCTTGATGTATGTCAAATAATCGTTGACGATACCATGGCAGCATTACAATTGTTTGCTAAAGCATACCGTGACACACTAAATGCTACATTTATAGGAATTACAGGTAGTAATGGAAAAACGTCAACCAAAGATATACTCTTTAGTATTCTAAGTAGAGTTGGGAATTCTATTGCAACTTACAAAAATCAAAATACAGAAATTGGAACGTATCTTAACCTCTTTCGTATGAATGACGATACAGAGTTTGGTATTTTTGAAATGGGTCTTGATTATGTGGGAGATGTTGCGGTAATGGCGGAGTGTATTCGTCCGGATTCAGGCCTAGTGATGAGTTTGGCACCCGCACATATGATGAATTTTGATAGTATCGAACATATTGCTTCAGAAAAAATGAGAATTTTTGATTTTGTAACACACAAAGATTTATCCTTTTATCAGGGTGACTTTGAACAATACCGTAGTATTAGTCATGGTGAGCATACCTTTGGTTTTAATGAGGATAATGAATGGGTTGTATCGGATGTTTCTTCAAATAATCACGGAATTTCATTCAAGCTTGATGGTGTTGCGTATTCAAGCAATCTTTTAGGAAATCATCAAGCAAGTAATTGTGCCGGTGTGATTGCCTTATTGAGTAAGCTTGGTATTGATGATGCTGTGATTCGTGAGGGTTTAAATCATGTAGCATTAACGTCTCTACGAACAGAACTTGTTGAAAAGGGAAATGCTTTGGTGTTACTGGATGCCTATAAGTCCAATCCAATTAGTGCTAAGTATGCGCTCGATTTACTGGCTCATTATGAATATGATGGCGACCGTGTAGCGATTTTAAGCGACATGGTAGAGTTAGGTCCTGAGAGTCATAAGGCACATCTTGAGGTTTTAGATTGCATTCAAGATTTAAACATTAAGATGGTTCATACATTAGGGCCGGAGTTTAAGAAAGCACTATCCGATAGTAGACTGGATGCGTTACGTTTTACGAATGATGACACATTTGAGGCATTTGTAGAGCGTGTTACACCATGTTTTGATGAACATGCGATGATATTAATTAAAGGATCACGTTCGTATCAACTCGAACGATTAATGGAAGAGGTAAAGTAGATGAATAAGTTACAAGTGGCATTAGTTTTTGGCTCGATTAATAGCGAACATGATATTTCTGTTGCAAGTGCAGCCTCCGTTTTAGAACATTTTCCAAAGGAAAAATTTGATTGTGTACCCTTATACATCGGTAAAGATGGAAAATGGTATACTGGAAATTATACTTTAGATATGATGCAATCCAATAAACTGGAAGGACATCGAGAACTCTATTTACAATTCAATTATGATCGTCCGGGATTTATTTATGCAGATGATCAAAGTTTACTTCCTGTGGACGTCGCATTTTTAATGTTACATGGACGTATGGGAGAAGGTGGACAAGTCCAAGGGCTTCTTAAATGTGCAAATATCCCATTTACTGGATGTGATGTTCTATCTTCCGCATTATGTATGGATAAAGGGTTTACGCATATTATCTGTGAAGCAGCAGGAATTGATATGGCAGCTTACCAACTCATTACTCATATTAATGATATTGATTTTGAAAAAGTTGAATATCCTTGTATTGTGAAACCAAGTCGAGAAGGATCTTCATTTGGTGTGAGTTACGTACGTAATTATGATGAACTCTTAAATGCATGTTTGTTTGCTTTTGAGTTTGATTCAAGGGTTTTAATTGAAGCATACATCAAAGGAACGGAAGTCGGTCTAGGTATTCTTAAAACCGATCAAGAGCTTATTGTAAGTGAAGTGGATCAAGTGAATGTTTCAGGAGAAGTGTTTGATTTCCAAGAGAAGTACCATCCACACGCTACAGAGACATTGCCTGTTTCCACATTCCCAGAATCTGTACGCAAAGAAGTTAAACGACTGGGTGAACTTGCATTTAATGTTCTTGATTGTGCGCAGTTTTCACGTCTTGATTTCTTTGTGACTGAAGATCATCGTATCTTCTTAAACGAAGTCAATACAATTCCAGGGTTTACAAGTTCATCACGTTACCCAGGTATGTTGAATCGTGCGGGTGTAAGTTACCCTGAATTGATTACAAAAATGATTGAGGATTTACTATGATTAATAACTGTACTGTATTTGTAGATGAACAAAGAATTTTAAATAACACTTTAAAATTACGTGAGATTATCAAACCTGAGACGAAGATTATCGCGGTAATTAAAGCGAATGGATATGGTTGTGGTCTCGTAGAGGTTGCACATACCTGTGAAAAAATGAAGATTGATGTCCTTGCGGTACTTAATATCGAACAAGCGCGTGATTTAAGAAAGCACGGTATCACAACACCAATTTTACTTTTGGGTGCCACTTTAGAATCAAACTTTAAATATTTAATCGAATATGATTTAATGCAAGTTATCATTAATCACGATTATGCTTTAAAATTAAACCAATTCGGACTTGATCACGCTGTTAAAGTTAAGACACACGTGAAAGTTGATACAGGTCTTCATCGTTTGGGCATGGAAGATTATGATGAAATTAAATCTTGCTATGGCCTTGAGGGACTAGAAGTTTGTGGAATTTACAGTCATTTTGTGGAAGCGCAATCTTATGAAGGGGATGCGGTTGCGTTTTCTATGTTACAACTTGATCGTTATAAAGCAGTGATCGATAAACTTCGTCACGATGGTATTGATCCTAAAATGACGCATATTCAAAACAGTCCTTCAATTCTTAATTTTGGAGATTTAGGTTTTGATGCAGTACGCTGCGGTATGATTATGTTTGGTCTTTATCATCCTTCTCAACTTGAGATGTCTTTAAATGATGGGTATGAGCCCGTCTTATCCTTTGAATCACGCGTTTGTATGGTGCGTGAGCTTAAAAAAGGGGAATTTGTAGGTTATGGTCGAACATTCCAAGCAGAACACGACATGATGCTTGCAACGGTCTCTGCGGGCTATTGCGATGGTGTGATGAAGTCGTTGTCACTTAATGGTGGTCATGTTGTCATTAATGATACGCTATGTCCTATTGTTGGAGATATTGCGATGTCCCAATTTATGGTTGATGTCACGGGGGTTCCGTGCAACCTTGAAGATCGTGTTATTCTCTTTGGTCATGAAAAACAAACTATTTATGATTACATTGGGATCACAGGTCAATCCATCAATGAGTTGATCAGTCATATTCTTTATGACATTCCTCGCATTTACATTCATCAAATCGAATCGAAATAAAAAGAGCACCTCAATTGTTGGGGTGCTTTTTTTTGCGCACAAAAAAAGAAGGCCGAAGCCTTCTATTTAAAGTTTACAACTACTTCAGAACCTTCATGATCACTTAATCGAAAGGAACTCATGGCTACGCCATCTACAGTAAAGGAATCGATAACACCCGATGCCTTGCCTTGTGTGTCGACGGTCAGATAACCTGCATCGGCAGCCCGTTTTAGATTTGAACGGAGATAGTCACCAGAAGCGGTAATTTCTAAGTCCGTGACATTAACTCGAATGGTTGTACCAGAGTAATCTCCAGGTTTTACGCTTTTTCCAAGAATGTTTGGATCTGCGGAGACAACGGATTTATACTTGTTGCCTTCAAGAACATAGTTTCCTTGGATAAGATCACGACTAAATCCTGCCGCAACCATCTGTTCTACAAAGTCATTAAATGCGGTACCAGCTGATGGTACAGAAACACTGATTTCTTTTGCATCAACTGATGTACAGACAACATTACTCTTCTTGCCGGTACTCTTATCAAAGGTATAGTATGAACATGCTTCAATCTTACCTTTTAAGTTCTCGATTGTGACTGAGATTTCTTGGTTTGGACCTTCGGTCATGGATTCCGCGATTGGTTTTCCATCAACACGAATTTCGGATTTATAACGAACCGCTCCAAAGAGCCATGATGGATCATACAATCGTTTTCCATCCACAGTACCACCGCTAGGGTAGTTCATCGTTATGGTAGAAGGTGCAACGGTTAATTGCGATGCATCCGGATAGGTTGCCATCTTAATATCGAAATTAAATTTATTGCCTTTTTGGTTCATCATAACTTTATGATCGCTCAGTGCAGATAAGTCTTTTGGACTCGCTTCCGCAAGTTTTAAGAAATCGCGTTTGATATAACCTGTGGCAAGTAAACTTTGATCCATGCCCTCTACAGGTGCTTGATACGGGAAGGTACCCAAGATATGTTGGATATCTGCAACCGAACCTGGACGGGCAACATCATCACCTGTCCCAAAGGACTCTTCAATAAGATCGAGTAAATAACTGTTTAATTTACCTGTAAGGTTTTGTGATGCTTCATCAACACCATACTCATCAATAAAGTAAGGGTTCTTTTTATCTTTTGAATCAAAACCAGTCCATGTCGCAATACTGTATTCTGATGTTGCGGTAATCATGAGACGGTCTTTAATTGCATTTCGTGGAACACCAGTGGCATCAGCCGTTTCATTATCGTATTTATTTGTACCGGTTTTACCAAATACAGGATAGTTACGACGAACTGGTGAAATAACTGGGTTATAAGGGCTATCTACAGCATACTTCATGATTCGAGTTGTGAGCCATGCTGATGCGTCAGAGATAACAGGTGTTGCAGTGTGTGATGGAACATAAGGTTCGCGATCACTATCTAAAAATTCAATGCGTGTAATCGTATGGGGTTTAATATAATTACCATCATTGAACATAACAGCATTGGCTCCCGCTAATTCAACAGGGCTAACTGTAAATGTTCCATCACCAATAGCAAATCCTGGTCGGAAGTTATCTTCAGATACGGAACTGAATCCGAGTTTATTGAGATATTCGACCATCTTTTCATTTCCAATGGTATCAATTGTACCTTGTGTTGCTTCTAAAGCAGGTATGTTTCGTGAATCGGCAACAGCCATCATTAAAGGAACTTGTCCTAAATAGCGACCATCATAGTTACCAATTAAAATATCTGTACCACGATAATTCATTGGAGCATCCAAGAATACATGTGAGGTCGCAAGACCTTGATATTCAAATGCAGGTGCATAGGCGATATGTGGTTTCATAACGGATGCTGGTGATGAGTTTTTCGCGATGGCACGGTTATGAAGGAATGCTCCATTATAATCGAAACCACCCACAATTCCTGCAATCTCACCAGTACGGTTATTTAAGATAACCGAACCTACTTGAATTGGACGATATTCATTCTTCTCTTCATCGATAAGTGAAGGGTTTAAGTCTGTGATCTTACGGTTTTGGAAATCATCGATTCCTTTTTGAACCGTAGGGTCCATACTTGTGTAAATATTCATCGAAACTTTTCCTGGATCAAGTCCAGTAAGTTCTTGTGCTTCTTGATATGCGACGTCAATGAATGCTTGATATTCAAACATTTCACCTTCGGAAGCTGAGGACTCAACTAGTAAATCCTCTACGCGTACAGCTTTCGCAAGTTGGTACTCTTCATCGGTAATGTAGCCGTGATAATTCATTAAATAGAGTACTTCTTTAGTTCGCTCATCGGCTGCTTCGATACTATAGTAAGGGTTATTGACACTTGGTGCATTAATAACACCTGCAAGGAAGGCTGCTTCTGTAAGGTTAATTTCAGATAGACGCTTGCCGAAGTATGCTTGAGCCGATGCATCTGCTCCCATTGTGCGCGGAACACCATAGTTAATCATATTAATATAGAGTTCAAAGATCATTTTTTTACTGAGGACTTGTTCACGCTCTAATTTAGTAGAAAGATAAATTTCTTGCAGTTTTCGGTTTACACCTGTTGCTGCATCCTCATTCTCCATAAAATACTGGTTTTTGATTAGTTGCATCGTTAGCGTTGATCCACCTTGACCAAAACTAATCGATCCATGTCTTAATGAATCAAGAAGATTTGAAAGTGCTGCTTTGGTAAAGCGGGGAACATCCCAACCACCATGGACAAAGAAACGGGAATCCTCAACAGCAACAAATGCATCAATTAATGATTGAGGCACTTGATCAAATGTTGTAGGATCTGATTTCTTTGCGGCTGTATTGTAAATCGGCTCACCATTTTTATCAAAGATGGTGGATGCAGATTGTGTTAAAAAGTCATCCTTTTTAAGCACTGGAGCATTCTTCATGTTTTTAACGGTGAGTGCTCCCACGCCCGTAACGCCAAGAATTCCAATTGATACACAGACAATTAAGACCCATGCGACGATACGTTGTCGTTTAAGTTTCTTTTGTTCGGGTGTTAAGGGTTTTTTATCTTTTTTTGGTTTTACTTTTTTTTGAGAACCATTTGTATTATTTGAAGATCCACTTTTCATATGTGGAATCTCAGGTTCGTTTTTACTTTTTCTATTTGTCATAGACACTCCTTTATATAGACTCTATTAATAATGTCAAGATAATGACAAGGTATTTGATATGTACTCTCGAGCTGAAAACCGACGGTTCGAATCCACGAAAGGGGTAATGAACGGACGCTTTTTTCGCTAATATAAGGTACAAAGTCTTTTGCAAAGATCAAATACGTCTCATCAATCGTCCAAAAACGAATGATAAGAAATGCTATGGCACCATGCCGTGAAACAGCAGCAAGATGATCGAGCTGATGTTTATGAAGCGCAGCAAGTGGGAACAACGTTTTGTTCTTTGTTTCCTTTGCTTCAAAATCAAGAGCGTATCCCTTATATACACCTTGATAATCGGTTGTGGATGCCTGTCTAAAATAAGCTTCAGTGATTTTTGCTTTGTTACGTGAAGGATAGTCAACATTGACAATTTGAATCGGCGTAGGTTTTTTATGAACTACCGCCATGTCCTTCATGAGATAGTGGTCATTGGTTTTGTTGATATCTTCTTCAAGACTCATACCACGTCTACTTGTAACGCCAGTACCACTGGGTTTGTTGTAAGTTTTTTTTCCAGTTGGATATTGAATCATCTAATCACCAACAATATTATACTATAATTCACATCAAATATCATATACTAAAAATCTTCAGGGAAAGCGGAGGTTTCCTATTGAACTTCAAACGGTAATTTGTAATAATAGATGAGAGGTGAATTTATGGCACAAAAATTAACGACGCAAGCAATCCTGGATAAAGAGTTCCATGTGGACTTTAAGGGATATAATGCAGTTGAGGTTGATCAATTCCTTGATCAAGTAATGCACGACTATGAATTCTTTGAAGGCATTATCAAAGAACAAAAAGAGTTGTTAGATCGATATGAAACCACATTAGGTCAACAAAAACGCATGCTTTTAGAATATGAAGGAAGAGATCGTGTGTCTAAGGATATGCCGACTCAATTCAGTCATGTAGACATTCTAAAACGTGTTTCACGACTTGAGGAAGCGGTCTTTAATAATAAAAAATAAATCTTACTAACACGAAAGATAATCGCTGCAGTAAAATGTAGAGGAAAGTCCATGCTCGCACCACCTGAGATGGTGGTAGTGTTTGTGCTCAGTGAATCAATAAGCTGAGGTATAGAGGCATCTATAACGGCAGACCAAAATCCTAAGGGAAACTATGGATGGAGGCTATAAAAGTGCCACAGTGACGAAGTTCCTAGGGAAACCTAGGAAGTGGAACGAGGTAAACCCCATAAGCGAGAAACCCAAAATTGGTAGGGGAACTCACACTACTGAAATGAAGGTAACGTGAGACGTTTTTAAAACGTAGATAAATGATTATCGCAACAGAACATGGCTTAATGAGTGTTAATGCATTTAGGAGTAGAAATACTCCTTTTTTTAATTTGATAAATGCACACGTATTACATTGTAATAAAGTGTAATGATTGTTATAATTATTTTATATGTGTAAGGAAGGTGAGCATAACTTGGAAAAAATTGGCTTAATACTACAAGAACGCCGTAAAGAACAAGGTTACTCATTAGAAGAAATGAGTGTTAAAACGAAATTATCAACCGTACAGTTGAGTGCTATTGAAGAAGGAAATATTCAATTTTTTAAAGATGATTTATCGTATTTGAGTTACTTTGTACGATATTACGCAAATGCTTTAGGTATTGATTATAATGAATTGCGAAATGAGTTGGATGATACGATTAACGCGTATACGGATTCCATCACGGTTTCTCAGATCAAAAAGCAAGACGAAATTACAAGTAATGTCCAAAAAAAATCAAAGAAAACAAAAGTTAAAAGTAAACCCACTTCGAAAGGTCGTAAAAAGATGGATTTACAAACAATTGCAATGCTTCTATTTGCGATTGCAATTCTTGTGCTTTTATTCTTTGGTGGTTATAAATTGTTGAGTGGAAGTCTCAACGTTAAAGATCCAATTGAAGATCCAGGAAGTACAATTGTTGTGCCAAAAGAAGATCCGAAAGAGGAATCTAAAGAAGACGAGAAAAAACCTGAAACAGAAAAACCAAAAGAACCTGAAAAAGTGAAACTTGAAGTTGCGCAAAAATCGATTGAAGGATCCAGTGTTGTTTATGAAGTAAAGAACTGGGTTAAAGATGAAAAAGCAACGTTTGAATTTGAGTTCCACAATGCTTCATGGACATCCTTTACAGAAGATGGTCAACAACTTGCAAACCCTGCAGCTAAGATTTTTAATGCAGGTGAGAAAGCAAGTGTGATCTTCAATGTTGTTGAAGGGAAGTCGTTGGAAGCAACGTTTGGTTATATGAATGGAAATGAAATTAAGTTGAATGGTGAGAAAGTTGAATTGGATGCATCGATTGCAACCTTACCAGACTATGCAACAATTACCTTCAAGTTTATTGGAGGAGCTAACTAATGAATATTGCAAATAAATTAACCGTGTTTCGAATTATTTTAATACCAATCATCGTATTGGTTGAATTATTTCCTTACAGTCATTTTGGGATTACTGTTCCCTATATTAATATCGAAACCGTAATGTTATCTTATAAAAATATCGCGGTTCTTGTACTCTTTGCGGTTGCATCCTTTACAGATTTCCTGGATGGTTATCTTGCACGCAGTCGCAATATGATTACCGTCTTTGGTAAGTTCTTAGATCCAATTGCGGATAAACTTTTAGTGAATACATTATTTATAATTTTTGCTTATCAAGGAATTGTTCCTGTTGTGGCAGTATTGATTATGATTTGGCGCGATACCATTGTAGATGCAGTACGAATGTTACTTGCTCAAAAAGGAATGGTTATGGCTGCTGGGTATTTAGGTAAGGTAAAGACTGTAGCGCAAATGATTGCAATTATTTTAGTCTTGCTGAATAACCTGCCATTTGAGTTGTATCATATTCCAGTTTCATCCATTGCAGTATGGTTTGCAACATTAATGTCAGTCTTAAGTGGGGCTTCGTATGTAATTCAAAGCCGTTCATTCTTTACAGAAAGTATGTAGTCTTTGTTTAGTTTCATATATGGAGGATCGTATGGATAACGCAAAAAAAGATAAAGTTCTTGATGATGCAATAAAACAAATCGAAAAACAATTTGGTAAGGGTTCAATTATGCGCTTGGGTGATCGAGCAGCGGTTGATATTGATGCTATTAGTTCAGGGTCGTTAAGTTTAGATGCTGCACTTGGAATTGGCGGATACCCAAAAGGTCGTATTATTGAAATTTACGGCCCTGAATCAAGCGGTAAAACAACGCTCGCATTACATGCAATTGCAGAAGTGCAAAAAGCGGGTGGAAAAGCTGCATTTATCGATGCTGAAAATGCGATTGATCCTATCTATGCTCAAAACTTAGGCGTTAACATTGATGATTTAATTCTTTCACAACCCGATAGCGGTGAACAAGGATTAGAAATTGTAGATGTTTTAGTACGAAGTGGTGCGGTTGACTTGATTGTGGTTGACAGTGTTGCTGCACTTGTTCCACAAGCGGAACTTGATGGGGAAATGGGCGATGCTCAAGTTGGTTTACAAGCTCGGATGATGTCTAAAGCAATGCGTAAATTATCCGGTGGAATGAACCGAGGCGAGTGTACTGCAATTTTTATTAATCAACTTCGAGAAAAAGTAGGAATTATGTTTGGTAATCCTGAAACAACACCGGGAGGTCGTGCCTTAAAATTCTATTCTTCGGTTCGACTTGATATTCGTCGTAGTGAACAAATAAAACAAGGTACAGATATTGTGGGTAATAAAGCTAATATTAAAGTCGTAAAGAATAAAGTGGCACCGCCCTTTAGAGCAACACAAGTTGAAATTATTTACGGTAAGGGAATTAGCTATATTGGTGAAGTAATCGACTTAGGTGTTCAATACGACTTTATCAATAAGAGTGGATCATGGTATTCTTATAAAGATGAGAAAATCGGACAAGGTCGTGAAGCGGTACGAAGTTTCTTAGAAGATAATCCTAAGATAACTGAAGAAATTGCTGCGCAAATTCGCGAGATTATTCTACCGAAACGTGAAGTTTTAGAGAAAAAAGAGGAGAAAGAATGATATTATATATCATTCTTTTTTTTGTCCTTGTGGAATTCACATTAATAAAGTATTATATATGTATTAGGAAACTAATTTTTAAATATTTTTTAATAAAGAAAGAGGAATAGAATGGACAATCAACTATTATATTCCGTCTTAACTGGTATTATTGTTTTTATTTTGACAATTTTTGCGATGATTGTCGTTAATAAATTAGGTTTAAACCGTTCAAAGGAACGTGCAAATTCATTAATTAAAGATGCTGAAGATAAAGCAGAATCAATAAAAAGAGAAGCACATTTAGAAGCGAAAACTCATGCATATGAGATCAAACTAAATGCTGAAAAGGAACTTAAGGGGCAGCGTAAGGAACTCCAAGAATATGAAAATAAATTGGATCGCCGTGAAGAAAATCTAAATTTTCGCGATGCAAACTTAGTTACTAAAGATAAAGAAATGTTGAATAAGCAACGTGACTTAGAGGCTAGAACTGCCAAACTAGATAAGATGGAGCAGGAGTTTATTGAGCGCACAGAAGTTCAATTAAGAGAATTAGAACGTGTTGCACATATGCCTGCATCGGAAGCAAAAGCTGAACTTTTCGAAGTTGTCGAAAAGCAAATGGAACAAGAAGTTCTTACATACATACGTGAACAAGAAGAAATGGCTCATCAACGGGCTGAAGACATCGCAAGAAACATAATTTCTCTTGCTATTTCGCGATATGCACAAGAAGAGACTTCACAACGTACTTCATCTGTAATTACCTTACCAAGTGAGGAAATGAAAGGCCGTATTATTGGTCGTGAAGGACGTAATATCCGTGCATTTGAAAATGCTACGGGCGTTGATCTCTTAATCGACGACACACCTGAAATTATTACATTATCCTGTTTTGATCCAATTCGTCGTGAAGTTGCGCGAATGGCATTGGATACTCTTATGACTGATGGTCGAATTCAACCCGGTCGTATTGAAGAAGTTGTTGATAAAGCTCGTAAAGAACTCTATCAAGTTATTAATAAAACGGGTCAAGACACCTTATTTGATCTTGGTATTAGTAAGATGGATAAAGAAATTGTTACCATCCTTGGACGTCTTAAATATCGTTACAGCTACGGTCAAAATGCCTTAGCACACAGTATTGAAGTAGCAAATTTAGCGGGTATGATGGCTGCAGAACTTGGCTTGAATCAAAAACTTGCGAAACGTGCAGGTCTCCTTCATGACATTGGTAAAGGTCTTGATTTTGAAATCGAGGGTAGCCATGTAGATTTAGGAGTACGTTTAGCGAAGAAACATAATGAACATCCAATTGTGATTAATGCGATAGCATCACATCACGGTGATACTGAAGCAACCAGTGCGATAGCCGTACTTGTCGCAGCAGCGGATACATTAAGTGCAGCAAGACCGGGCGCACGCTTTGAGTCGTTTGAAAATTATATTCAACGTCTTGAAGAACTTGAAGCAATTGCATCGACACGTGAAGGTGTCCAACGCGCATTCGCAATTCAAGCAGGTCGTGAATTACGTGTTATGGTTGTACCAGATGAAATCGATGATCTTCAAACGGTAAAATTGGCACGCGATATTCGTCAACAAATAGAAGAAGAACTCACATATCCTGGTCAAATTAAAGTGACCGTGATTCGTGAATTACGCGCAATGGAGTTAGCTAAGTAATGAAGATATTATTTATAGGTGATATCGTAGGAGCAAGTGGTCGACAAATTGTTGTTGACCACTTACCTATGTTAAAAGAGAAATATGAAATTGACTTTACGATTGCAAATGGTGAAAACAGTGCGCATGGTAAAGGGATTACAAAGAAAATATACCATCAATTAACGGAAGCAGGCGTGGAGTGTATTACGATGGGAAACCATACATTCGCAAAACGTGAAATTATCGATGATTATGACGAATGTCCTAATCTTTTAATACCTGCTAACATTGAACCCATTGATTTTGGAAACTACTACAAAGTTTTTGATGTTAAGGGAAAACAAATATGTGTAGTAAACCTTTATGGTGAAGCATTTATGAATCGCGTTGGTGATCGTCCTTATCCTTATATGGACTGGCTTTTGGAGAATACAGAGTATGATTATTACTTTGTGGATTTCCATGGAGAGTCGACGAGTGAGAAGATGTTATTTGCTCATATTTATTCAGAAGAAATTGATGCAATGGTTGGAACCCATACACATGTTCAAACTGCAGATGAACGTATTATTGGTCAAGTGGCTTATATTACGGATGTGGGAATGTGTGGCGCTTGTGATAGTGTTATTGGACGTGACATTGATGAGTTGTATGATCGCGTAATTTTAAATGAAAATACACACTTCAAAGTGGCTAAAGGTGATGCATTCTTAAATGCTGTAGTGATTGATGTTGATGATAAGACAATGAAGTCGAAGTCAATTCAAAGAATTGCAATTTAAAGTAAGTAAAACCAAGCCTTGCTTGGTTTTTTTATTGAAGTTTCTGTGCAAACATTAGTGCTTCGTTTTTAAGTGAAGGAAATCTAGTGTATAATATAGGAAATGGTTTACATCATATTAGAAATTAATTAAAAGGAGATTTTATGGATAAAATTCGTTTTCTCGCATTAGGAGGTCTTGATGAAGATGGCAAGAATATGTCAGTCATCGAGATTAATGACGAGATTTATGTCGTGGATGCAGGTTTAAAATATCCACAAACTGATCAATTGGGCGTTGAAATTGTAATTCCCGATTTATCATATTTAAAGAAAAATAAAAAACGTGTTAAAGCTATCTTTATCACACACGGTCATGATGACGTAATGGGTGCACTCCCTTATCTTGTAAAGGAAGTAAATGCACCGGTATATGCAACACCTTTGATTGCACTGATGATTGAAGACTTGTTTAAAGAAAATAAAGTCAAGAATGCGCATATTCACAAAATTAAACGTAACAGTCGTTTTAAAATTGGTGAGCGTCGTTTTGTCGCGTTCGGTTTAACGCATTCAATTCCGGATACATTTGGGATTGCAATTGATACAGATCAAGGTTATGTTGTTCATTCAAGTGAATTTATTATTGATTTTGATGTGCGTAATCAAGGTTTTATGTGTGATGTCGCGAACATCTCTGAATTAGGGAAAAAAGGTGTTTTCTTATTAACAGCCGAGTCTGTTGCTTCGAAACGTCAAGGATTTACTTCACCAAATCATCGTATTACAAAGCGAATTGAACGTGTTTTTGAAGAGACAAATGAACGTATTCTTGTTACTTTATACGAACAAAATATTTACCGACTTATCGAAGTTATTGAGACAGCACAGAAATTTAAACGTAAAGTGTTTTTCTACGGTGAAAAGCAACGCCGTTTGATGAAGCATCTTGAACGTCTTAACTATTACCACATGCCTAAAGGTTTAGAAATTAAGCCAGAGCAGTTTAATAATGATATTAAAGATGTTGTCGTGATTGTATCCGATATTGGTCCAAGTGTGTTCAATAAAATGGGACGCATTGCGATGGGGGAAGATCAACTTGTTGAAGTGAATGAAAACGATCATGTGATTGTCGCATCTCCAGTTGTTCCTGGTACTGAAGCGGTCGCAGGTGCAATGATTAACGAATTGTATAAAGATGGCGTTAAAGTGATGTCACTCAACTATAAAGATGTTATGCCAATGCATGCATCGGTAGAAGATTTAAAAATGATGATTGCACTTCTTAAACCGAAGTATTATGTTCCGGTTAAGGGTGAATATCAAAATCTTGTAGCGAATGCGAGTGTTGCTGTTGATATGGGTATCAGTGCTGGTAATATCGTGATTTTAGACAACGGTCAAGTTGCAGAGTTTGATGAAGGACGTTTAAAAGCTACTTCAGAAATTCTGAAATTAGAAGATATGTTGATTGATGGTAAGGATCATTTAGATACATCAGGATTAGTGCTCCGTGATCGTCAAACATTGGCAACGGATGGATCAATCATTGTAGGTATGGTAATTAATAATAAAACTAAAGAAATTTTGGGCGGACCCGACGTGCAATCACGCGGTGTTATCTACCTAAAAGATGCCGATAATATTATGAAAGAAGTCGGTGTTATTCTTGAACAAACGATTTTGAAACTCGTTGAGAAGCATAAATACGATAATGTTACGGCCCGTAATGAAGCTCGTGATGTTATTGCGAAATACATTTACAAACAAACAGGAAAACGCCCGATGATTTTACCTGTTATTATCGAAATTCATATCTGATAGGGGTGATTGAGTGAGTTCTAAGGGAAAGAAAACTAAAAAAGAACAGCTTAAACAACAAGAGCTTATTAAATTTGTTGTTGAACTCTCTTTGATTGCACTTGCAATTATTGCGATGTTTGAACTGGGTGTTATTGGTCGTTTTTTAAATCAATGCATGCGTGTTTTAGTAGGTCAATATCCAATGCTTTACCATATCTTAATCATAGGTATTACCTTTTATAAAATGATTGATACTGATCATAAACATAAAACGTGGCGTTTTTGGACAGCTGTTGGACTTTTGTTTACAGCAATGATTCTTTCGGTTAATTTCTTTCTACAACCTCAAGCATCCGGTTTATCGGTGATATCCGAGTATTTTAATCGAATTCCTAAGATTTTTATGAATTCGAATGAGAACGCTTATGGTGGTGTAGTGGGAGCCGTTTTATTTGGTTTGTTATCGTATCTTGTAGATCGTGCTGGTGTATTGCTGTTTGTGATTGTCTTAATTCTAAGTGGTCTTGCTCTCTTGTTTACACCTCGAGAAATGTTGCGTAGTGCTCAAAAGAGTACGGATGCTACCAAGTCTGCATTTGAAAAACGTCGTGAACAAAAAGAAGCAAAACGACGTGATAAAGCACTTCATCAGAAACAAGTTGAATTGGATGAGAAATTAAATGATTATGCATCTGAGGCAGAGCCAACGAAAGCTGGGTTTATTTCTTTTGATCCACCTCAAAGTGGTGTCGAACCGACTTCTAAAACTCCGTTTATGACAATGGACGAACCATCCGCAACGATTCCAAGTGATGTCGCTAAATCTGATGAGAATCCGTTTGGTCTTGAAAATGCGGGTTTAGATCCGGTTTCATTATCAGATAAAACAAGTACACAAGAAGCACTTGAACACGGTGAAGATTTTAGATCCAGTTCATTTGATCATTACAAAGTTCCTTCAATTAACTTATTAGAGGCGGGACGTGGTTCGAATACCTCAAAAGCAAATGTTAGCAGTGCTAAAGATAAAGGTGACCGTTTAATTGCAGTTTTAAAACAGTTTGGTATTGATGCTGCTCTTATGGATATACATATTGGACCAGCAGTTACCAAGTTCGAACTAAAACCGGATAGTAATGTGAAAATCAGTCGCATTGCCTCAATTCAAGATAACTTAATGATGGAATTGGCAGTAAAAACATTACGTATTGAAGCACCAATTCCAGGTAAGAGTGCAGTGGGGATTGAAATTCCCAATGTGGAAATGGTTCCAGTTAAGATGAAAGATGTTGTGATGGGTTCGTCACAATTTATGGCTGAAGATAACATTAATGTTGCTTTGGGTAAAGATCTAACTGGAAAACCGATTACAGTTGCTTTAAATAAAATGCCTCATTTACTTGTGGCGGGGGCAACTGGAAGTGGTAAGTCGGTATGTATGAATACAATTATTACATCCATACTTCTTACGAAGTCACCTGAAGATTTGAAACTTCTCTTGATTGATCCCAAAAAAGTAGAATTTACACCGTATACTGAAATACCACATTTAATTGGTCCTGTTATTGATGATCCCCATAAAGCTTCAGCGGCTTTAAAGGTGGTTGTTGAGGAAATGGAACAACGTTATGATTTATTTTCAAAAGCAGGTGTACGAAATATTGGATCTTACAATGAAAAAGTTAAGGCGTTCCCAGCGGAAAACCTTTCCAAATTACCATGGATCGTTGTTATTATTGATGAGTTAGCAGATCTTATGTCTGTTGCCGGTAAAGAAGTTGAAACAAGTATTCAACGAATTACACAACTTGCACGTGCTGCAGGGATTCATCTTATTGTCGCAACACAAAGACCTTCTGTTGATGTTGTGACGGGTATTATCAAAGCAAACATTCCATCACGTATCGCTTTTGCTGTTTCAAGTGCTATTGATTCTCGAACGATTCTTGATGAAACGGGTGCTGAGAAACTGCTCGGATATGGTGATATGCTTTATGTTCCCATGGGCGAACCGCATGCGATTCGCGTTCAGGGCTGTTATGTCAGCGATGATGAAGTTAAAAAAATTGCTGACAAAGCAAGTTCGCAAGCAAAACCACGATTTGATGATTCTTTCATTAAACTTGATGGTGTTGATGGGAATCAAGGTGTCTTGGGTGTGGAAGATGATCCTCTCTATCAAGAAGCCTTGGAATATGTTGTGCGTCAAAAGAAAGCATCAACCTCTTTATTACAGCGACGGTTTAGAATTGGATATAATCGTGCCGCCAACATCGTTGATTCATTAGAACAAAATGGTGTTATTGGACCTGCTCAGGGCAGTAAACCTCGTGATGTTTATATAAAATTAGATGATATTGAACAAGAAAGCGCTCTATAGCGCTTTTTTATTTGTGTGATTATTACCCATTATTTGTCATTTACCGTTAAATTTATGGAGGTATTGTTAAGATTATGTATATTAAGAGAACAAATTGTGCGAATGTAGTGAAATTGTCTTAAAAATAGTGTATATTTATACCGTTAGTCTAAATTTTTATATTTGGATTCATGGGAGGGTATATGAAAAGAAAGCTATTTGCACTATTGATGGCTGTGGTCATGTTTGTATCGACTGGTATTCAGTTGGATGCAGATACAGCACGTGTCGCAAATCAAAACAGTCTCATAACTGATTTTAATTTCTCAAATACTAATTTAAACCATGGGTATGAAACCAGCGTTACAGTTCAATTCGCGGAAACAGGAAATCGTAAATTGAATTCTGGTGATGTTATGGAACTCCGATTACCAATGGAGCAGAAAGTAGATTCAAACGGATCTCCTTATTCCGTGGGACTCAAAGGGATCTCACAAACCATTAAACTTACGATGCCAGGGGTAGAGAATCCACTGGGTCATGTTTATGTTACTGAAGGCAATGTTCATGTTGTATTTACGGATGAAGTCAATCAACTTAATAATATTGCTGGATCTTTTACGTTTCGAGTAGAAGGATATAACAATAATACTCAAAACATTAAAGAAACCATTTACACGAATTTGGGTACAAGTTTATCTGAAAAATCAGTTCAGGTAGAAGGTGAATTCCAGGGGAGTGGTTCTTATGAAATGTTCTCAAAACTTGGCGGTATGTCTCGTGATGAGGAAGAAGTCGTGCGATGGGTTCTTCTTTTAAACGGTGAACGTGAAGGTTTTATGTCTGAAATGACAGTCCGTGATACGATCGGTGTGGGTCATGAATATATTCCCGGATCGTTAGTATTTATGGTTACAGATCATACTGGGAATCGCTATAGTGTTAGTGAACAAGAATTCCGTAATCAATTTGGAGGGGTCTGGATTAATGGTCAGTCTCTCATTGTGTCGACCCATCCAGGTAAATTACACTATGCTTCAATTGAAGTTATGTATAACACAAAAATAACGGATTTGAAGCAAGCTCAATTGGAAAATAAGGCAGTCGCAAGTTTTTATGATAACGAAGGCTACCCACAAACAATTGAAAAAGAAGTATCTGTAGAAAATCATTATGCGTCAGGATCGATTGTTGGTAATAAGCCAAAGCCTGGTGTTTTACGAATTGTGAAAGTCGTTGATGGAACTGAAACACCTGTAGCTGGTGTTACTTTTACTGTGAAAAATGATCGTGGTGCTCTCATTGAACGTGTTACTACAGATGAGTCTGGCGTGGTTAATCTTTCGCTTAAAGATGGTCGTTACACTATTGAAGAAGTTGAAGCACCTTCTTGGCTTGTGGTTGATTCAAAACCAATCACGGTAGATGTAGATCAAAATGCGGAAGTTGGTACTTTAGCCGTATTTAAAAATGAAATTAAGAAAACAAATGTTAAAGTATCCAAAAAATGGGTTGGTGGTCCTTCTCCACATCCTGTAGTTGCATTTAACTTAATGCAAACAGTTGATGGCGTTACAACCGAATCAGGTCGTATTTTAACGCTTGAAGGCGGAAAATCATCTGTTGTTTTTGAAGACCTTCCTCAAGCAACCGCTACGGGTCAAAGGATTACCTATTCTGTAGAAGAAGCAGGTTTCGCAACCGATGAGTATCAGGTTGACATCACACCAATTAATGAAAACAATGAGATTTTTGTTACGAATACATTTATTAAAGATACCGAGTTAACCGATTTTAAAGTCTTTAAAACATGGAAGGGTGGACCTTCTGCGAAACCATCTGTTTCCGTTCAACTTTATGCAAATGGTGAACTTGTTGAAGGAAGCATCCTTGAAATTCCATCCGGTCAAAGCTCTGTAACTTTTAAAGATTTACCGGCTTATAAGGGTGGTGTTGCGATTGATTATAGTATTCGTGAGGTTGACGTACCTGAAAATTATAAAGAAAACATTATAAAACCGAATCATATTGAAAATGAATACTTATTAAAAGACGTAACAATGACCAAAAAATGGGTCGGAGGGAATCCTGTTCGTCCTGAAACGAAGTATGTTTTAGTTGCGGATGGTGTTGATACACAAAATACGATAACCCTCACCCAACAAACCAGTCATACATTCAAAGATATGCCTAAGTATAATGAACAAGGCAAAGAAATTGTTTACAGCGTACGTGAAGTTGTGATTCCAGAAGGATATGATGCATCGTATAGCGACGATGGTTTAACGGTCACAAATACATTCCGTATGGAGTATGTCGATGTGACTGCAAATAAAGTTTGGGTGGATTCCTTGAACCAAGGCAATCATCCTACAGTAAGATTTCAATTGTTCCAAAGTATTGATGGCGTTTCTTCGGCAGTTAATGGGGTCTATCAAGATTTAAGTGAGGGCTCTGTCACATTCAAGAACCTTCCTAAAACAACTCAAGACGGAAAATCAATCCGTTATTTTGTACGCGAAGCGAATATTCCTAAACATTATGAGGTTCACTACAGTGCTGATGGTTTAACCGTTACCAATACTTTCAAACCGGATATGATCTCTGTAAATGTAGAGAAAATATGGAATCATGGCCCAATAGTACGTCCTGAAATTGAGATTCAACTCTACGCAAATGGAGTTCCGGTTTCAAATGGAAAACGAACTTTAAGAAATGGTCAAACGAATCTAGTTTATCGAAATCTACCAAAACAAGATCATGATGGAGATATTGTATATTCAGTTAAGGAATTAACGCAATTGGATCATTATGTAACTCGATATGAAGGATCTGGTACAGATTTGAAGATTATTAATGATTACCAAATACCGACCAAACCCATTATTGCGCGTAAAGTATGGGAAGGCGGACCGAGTCCAAGACCTACCATCTCACTTTTGCTATCAAAACGGATTGAAGGCTCCAATGAAATTCTACCGGTTCCACTTGCACCAATCGAACTTAAAGATGGTGAAACGGAGGCTCATTTTGGTGACCTTCCAATTAAAACCTTGGATGGGAAAACGATTACCTATTTCGCCAATGAGGTCGAAGTGCCGCAGGGTTATTTAGGTTTGAATTCATTTTCAGATCCTTTAACGGTTATTAATCATTTTGACGTCAAAACAGGCCCAATTTATGGTAAAAAAGTATGGCGTGGTGGACCGGAACTTAAACCGGAAATCGAGATTAAGCTTCAAGAGCGTTATGAAGGCGAAACAGATTATCGTGACAGCGGTGTTGCATCAAAAATTTTAAAAAGTGGTAGTGATACGGTACGATTTGATTCAATGCCAACCTTTGCGCTTGATGGACGTCGTATTGAATATAAACTTAAAGAAGTGAACGTACCAAATGGTTACACTCAAATTGAAAGCTTGAATAACCTTGAATTAATCAATGCTTATGATCAAGGTAATACTTCAGTTACCGCTCGAAAGATATGGGTGGGTGGACACAAGGAGACGGTTACACTACGTCTTTACCAAGCCGTAGATGGTATTGAAACATCAGTACCTAATGGGGAACGTGTTTTAAAAGAATCAGAAGAACAAGTTGTAACATTTACAGATTTACCAGAACGTACAATGGATGGGAAAACAATTACGTATTTTGTCCGTGAATCCGGAGTACCTGAAAATTATTCAGTTTCTTACAGTCCCGATCGTTTAACAGTTACCAATACCTTCCAAGAAGGAATAACACACTTAAACGTGAAAAAAATATGGCAAGGAGGTCCTGGACCTTCAGTTCCATTAGAACTTGAGCTCATTCGCAATGGTGAGTCGACGGGGATGATTCAAAGCATGATGCCTGGCGATAACGATATTGTCTTTGCGAATTTACCGAAATTTAATGAGGACAATGCGCCTTATCTTTATAGTGTTCGTGAAGTTAATGAGATTGAACATTATAGTCTTGAAAATATTTCGCATGACGGTGATACCAGTGTAACCTTAACGAATGTCTATGATTATGGTTTGCGTGATGTGATTGCGAAAAAGGTATGGACTAATGGTATTAGTCCACGTCCTGATATTGAGTTTGAACTGCGTCGTACGACATCCCCATCCGATAAAGTAGGGGAATCAACGGGTATGATTCAAACCTTACGTGATGGAGAAACAACTACCGTTTTCGAAGATTTAGAAGTGCGTGATGACGAAGGTAAAACGTATACGTATTTTGTTAAGGAATTAACGTCGGTACCCAATACGGTAACGCAATACAGTCCCGATGGCTTAACAGTTTATAATCACTACGTATCACCGACGACATCCATTCGTATTCTAAAAACATGGGTTGATGGACCTGAAGTTCGTCCTGACACCACATTCCAATTAACGCGACGCTTAAAAGGGACACACGATGAATTTAAAGATGTATTAGGTATGCAAGAACAATTACCTTCGGGTCAATCCCATCTTGATTTTGTGGATGTTCCTCAAAATGATCATCAAGGTAAACCGTATGAATACGCTGTTCGCGAAGTTTCTGTGCCCGAAAACTATACAGTTTCCGTAGCACCGATAACAGACACGAATACAATCGAGGTTACCAATACATATCATGCACCATTAAAAACGGTGAGTGCCTTTAAAGTATGGTCTGGTGGCGAAAAAGCACGGGACAATGTTGTTTTTGAGTTGTATCGTCGTGTTGAAGATAAAGCCTTTGAAGCTGTACCGAATCAAAAAGAGACACTGACACCTTCGATGGCTTCGGTATCGTTTAAAGATGTTCCTGAGTTTGATACGCAAGGACGACGTTTTGAGTATCGTGTAAAAGAAGTACAAGGACCTGAGTTCTTTGATGCTTCTTATAGCGATGATGGCTTAACGGTAACCAATACTTACAATCCAGGTGTAACGGAAGTTGCATTTAAAAAAGTATGGATTGATGGTCCCGAAACACATCCTACAATTGTAGTTGATTTATACGCGAATAACGTTAAAACAGAACATGCACTGACGCTCCAACATGGAGAACATGAAGCATCCTTTACAGACCTACCAAAACGTGATGAGGCAGGTATTGATATTGTATATACAGTACAAGAACGTGATGTTCCTGAAAATTACGATGTATCCTATCAAGGAACAACAATCACAAATACCTTTAATCAAGGCATGCGTGATGTAAGTGCGACAAAACGATGGAATGGTGGCCCAATGTCACGTCCAAATGTTACCTTCGAGCTTTACGCTGATCAAAAGGCTACAGGGATGACCCAAGTTCTTGCTTCTGGCGAGAAGACGGTTACCTTTGCGGATGTGCCTGTTTATACAGCACAAGGAACAAAAATTGTGTATCGTGTTGAAGAAGTGCATGTACCTGAACATTATGACGTAAGTTATAGTTCAGATGGACTTACCGTAACCAATACGTATAACCAAGGAATTCGTGATGTGATTGCAACGAAGAAATGGGTGGGTGGTGCATCAAGCAATCGTCCAACCGTGATTTTTGATTTGTATGCAGATGGCGTTAAGACGCATCAGACGGCAACCTTGCATGACGGAACGACACAAGCACGTTTTACAAAACTACCAGTTCGTAATCAAGATGGATCAATCATTCACTATACGGTTCAAGAACGTTCGAAACATGAAGCGTATGACGTAAGCTATAGTGCGGACGGATTAACCGTAACGAATACCTTCAATCCAGGTTCTCAAACCATCACTGCCCATAAAGTATGGGTTGGTGGACCAGATGATAAACCGGATGTTGTCTTTGAACTTTATGCCAACAACAAACCCCTTGGTGTGAAAAAAATCTTAGGGTCGGGTGTTAAGTCAATCAGTTTTAGACGTCAGCCTGTGTTTGATGATTTTGGAAAACGAATTAAGTACCATATTGTGGAACATGATGTTCCTGGTTATAAAATTACATACAGTGCGGATGGTTTAACCGCAATTAATACCTATACGAAAATAGATAATGGAGTTGGTTCCCTAAACAACAGACCAACGAAACCATCAGTACCACCACTTCATGGAGTTAATGTGTTAGGAATGAGTAAAGATCGCTTGAGTGCTCTTCCAAATACAGGGGTAGGTGGACATCAGATGCAGTATACAGCTGCGCTGGGTCTGATTGCGCTGGGGTTAATCTTTAGACGTAAAAAAAGAAAATAGCGAAACAAAACCTACATGCGTGTAGGTTTTTTTATTGTGCAAAAAGATGTGTGTTTCACTGCATAAATAAGTGAACAAATGCTTGAGTTTGTTCATTGGATACATTTTGTAAGGAATCGTGAAAACTTTGTGACAAAAAGGCGCAAAAATGTGTAAGTTTTGTGACAAACCGCATATACTACATATACAAAGAGATTGTGAGCGGGTTATGAAAGTTCACAAGCAAAGGAGAGAATATGAAAAACATGAAGCAAAAGTTGATTCTAAGGTCACTAATAGCCTTAGTTCTAATCGTTTCGGGTATTACAACAAATGTGAATGCATCAAGCAGTCCTAAAGATTATACAAACGAAGCGATCTTTACCCAATTCGACGTTAATCCTAAGGGATTAATTAACAATCCAAGTCAACCGATCGAATTTAACTTGGCGTTCAGTGATATGAACAACGGTCAAAAAGTTAAATTTAAACCTGGAGACTTCTTTGACTTAACATTACCAAGTAATGATGAAGTTAGCTTACGTTCCCTTCGTGCTATGGGTTCAAAAATGCCTGTACTTGCTAAGGATAAAAACGGAAAAGAAATTACTCTTGGTGAGTTAACCTTTAATGGAAGTCACATCCATTTTGAATTTATGGAAGACGTACTTCAACTTGAAAACGTTACAGGTACGATTAATCTAAAATCAGTATACGATAATGCATATCGTGGTGAAGATGATAAAATTGCGGAACTTCCTACCAATCTTGGATTGGGTTCATTGGATAAGCAAATGATTACAATCTCACAACCTGGAACCCCTACAGGTGTCGAACCAAGTCCAATCTTTTACTGGAAAACAGGAACATTCTCAACAGAAGTTCATGGCGATATGAACTGGTGGTTAAACATCAACAGTCCTAAAGAAGCAGTACAATCTGATGTTAAGGTAATCGATACAATTGGTGAAGGTCATAAACTGGTTGATGGGTCGATTATGGTTGATGTTGAAGCGAATGGAGAACTCAAACATATTAGTGCTGAAGCATTTAATAAGGAATACGGAACAATTACTGTAGAAGGTCAAGTCTTAACAGTCATGATTCCAAAAGAAAAAGCAGCAAAGACAACATTTACAGTTACTTATGATACGCGTGCTTTTGATAAGAAACTTGAAAATTATAAAAACTCGTCAACAATTGAATATAAAGATGAATCGGGAAATCTTGTAACGGATACACCAAAGCATTATACTGATACATCGGTTGTGAATATGTTTGATGATGCAACAATCGGTGGTGAAATGAAGGATAAGGGTGTATTCCGAGTGCAAAAATTTATTAAAGATACAGATGAAGTTCTTGAAGGCGTTACCTTTGAGATTACAGATAAAGATGGAAAGAAAATTGAAGGAATCACCAATGAAGATGGAATCTTTGATTTCAATCTTGAGCCCGGTAGTTATACTTTAAAAGAAATCAAAACTCGTGATGGTTTTGAGTTAGATTCAACAGAATATCAAATTGAAATGACTGAAAAATCCCAATCGAAGTCAATCTACAACGATTATCAACGTGTTGATGTTGTAGCTACAAAGAAATGGGTGGGTGGTTCATCACCACGTCCTACAGTAACCTTTGATCTATACCGTAGCGCAAAGGGTGTTACAGAACGTGTTGACGGTGCATCCATTGAATTGGTTGATGGTCAAACAACCGCTGATTTTGGAAAACAATTAAAATTCGACAAAGAAGGCAATGAATATACATATTCCGTTAAGGAAACAACAGATTTAGAGAACTATATCAAACTTGAAAATGGACTTGAAGTAACCAATACCTATAACCTACGTGATGTAGCTGTAAACAAAGTATGGGTTGGTGGACCTGCGGTTCACCCAACCATCCAAATTCAACTGTATGCAAATGATAATGCACTTGAAAATCATCTTGAAATATTAACATCAGGTACTGATGTGGTAACATTTAAGAATTTACCAATCCTTGATGAAGCAGGAAAAGAAATTGTTTATTCTGCAAAAGAAGTTAATGTTCCTGTAGGATATGAAATGGAACAAACTGATGCACTCACAATTACAAATCACTTTATCGTTGAGAAAATTGATATTACTGCACATAAAATCTGGGACGGTGGTCCAAGTGTTAAACCTACAATCACATTTGGTTTAGTACGTGATGGTATTGAAATGGGCATTACGGTAGATCTAGTAAATGGTGAAGAAATAGCAGTGTTTGAAGACTTACCTAAAACAGATCCAAATGGTAAAGACTATGTTTATACCATTAAAGAATTGGACGTACCTAAAGGTTATGTTGCGGTTTATAGTGAAGACGGATTAACCGTTACAAACTACTATGACAAACCTGTTATTGTAGATCCACATGAACCAAAAGAACCAACTAAACCTACAAAACCCGTAGAACCTACAAAACCGGTAGAACCAATAAAACCTGAAGTATTAGGTGTTCGTAAAGAACAACTACCACAAACAGGCGTAAGTGCAAACAATGTCTTACTTTATGGTAGTTTATTATTAATCTCAGGAATCGGAATGTTTGTATTGAAACATCAACGTGAGGAAAAAGAATAGAAGCTTCGGCTTCTTTTTTTTATAAAGGCATAAAAAAAACTGGACCTAATTATCCAGTTTTTGTTTTTTTACATATAAGACTTAAGGACATTTAGAATGTCTTCACGTTTAATTTTTTGTTCTGCACCGGTTTTGCGTTCTTTAAGTTCAACTTCACCATGTTCCACATCACGACCTACCGTAATTCGTAATGGAACACCAATGAGATCCATATCGTTAAACTTGATACCAGGACGTTGTTTACGATCATCGAGAATTACTTCAAGTCCAGCTTGGCTTAATTCTTGATATAAATCGTCTGCGAAGGCCATGTGTTCTTCGTTTTTATTGTTGATGACGACAATCGCTACTTGGAATGGCGCAAGATTCATTGGCCAGACAATACCATTTTCATCATTATTTTGTTCAACAACAGCGGCTAGAGTACGACCCAATCCAATTCCATAAGATCCCATATATACATCTTGAAGTTTATTGTTTTGATCTAAGTATTCAAGACCCATAGCTTTTGAATATTTTGTACCGAGTTTAAAGGTGTTTCCAACTTCAATCCCTTTTGAGAATGTAAGTACACCCTTACCATCTGGGTTTGGATCGCCTTCTTTAACATTTGATACATCAATAATGTGTGTTGCTTCAAAATCGGAATGATTAACATTAATGAAGTGATGGTCATTTTCATTTGCACCAACGGTGAAATTTCGTAATCCTTCAATCATCTTATCTACAACTACATCAATTTCAAGACCTACAGGTCCTGCAAATCCAACTGAAGCACCCGTATGTTTTTGAACGTGTTCAAAGTCAGCAAGTTCAACTTCCGTTGCTTTGTATAATTTCGCAAGTTTTGTTTCATTTACATCGCGGTCTCCAAGAACACAAACGGCAACATATTGATCATCCAGTCGATAGATTAATGTTTTAACAAATTTTTGAACGGGTTGTTCTAAAAATGCAGCAACCTCTTCAATCGTACGTGCATTGGGTGTATAAACTTTTTCCATACTTAAGAATGCTTCATCAGATTGAATACGGTTTACATTTTCCGCAACTTCAAGGTTACTTGAATATCCAGTATCTTCACCAAGCACTAAAATATCTTCACCAATATCGGTAACAGCTTGGAACTCTTCAGAGAGCAATCCACCCATAATACCTGTATCTGCACGAACAATGCGATAATCCAATCCAACGCGATCAAAGATGCGTTTGTATGCTTCAAACATCGCATCATAGGATTTATCAGCGGATTCAAGATCAGCGTCAAAGGTATAAGAATCCTTCATCACAAACTCACGAACACGAATTAAACCAAAACGAGGACGTGCTTCATCTCTAAATTTCGTTTGAAATTGATAAAGGCTAAATGGCATATCTTTATACGAACGAATTTTCATTTGTGCTGCTTGCGCAAACAATTCTTCATGCGTAGGACCTAAAACAAAAGGCTTTTTAAAACGGTCATCCAATTGGAACATGCTGGTACCAATAATATCACGACGTCCTGAGGCTACATAAACATCTTCAGGAATCAAGGTAGGCATGGTCATTTCCTGTGCATCGATGGCATTCATCTCTTCACGAATGATATTTTCGATTTTATTTTTAACTTTTAAACCGAGTGGCATATACATATATACCCCGGAAGAACTTTTTTTAATATACCCAGCTCGAACGAGTAGGTTACCACTGGTAGAATCTTCATCACGAACATCTTCCCTAATGGTATAAAAGAAACTTTTACTTAATTTCATACATTCACCTCGTAATTTTCTCATATAGTATATCACGAAACCATGAATTGTGTGTTATAATAGTGGTGCCCAAAGGGAAATATATTTCCGACACTTTGATATAAGGGAATCTGGTTGTTTATGCGTGGTGTGAAAGCTAATTTATTAGAATCCTAAACACATGACAGGATACCCACCTGTTAACACAGGGAATAATATCAACCCTTTGGGTTTTTATTTTGAATGATTAAATCGGTCCTTGTGTTTATCAAGGAATCGTTATAAAATATAGATAGATATAGGATGGTGAGAGTATGTTAACACTAATAAGTACAACAGGTTTATCAATTGTTTATTTTCTTTTAGGAGGAGCAGTTGGTGCTTTAATTGCTTTCTTTGTTACTAAGAAAATTTTTGAAAAACAATTAAAAGAAAACCCACCAATTAACGAAAAAATGATTCGTGCGATGTACATGCAAATGGGACGTAAACCGTCCGAAGCACAAATTCGTCAAATCATGAAGTCGATGGGACAATAAAAAACACAGGCGACTGTGTTTTTTATTACGATGTGTGAATATGAGAAAAATGATACGAAAGCTTGTATTAATGATTGTGACCGTTGCCTTGGTGGTTGCGGGGGTCATCATATTTTTCGGATACAAAGAGTATCAATCAGTTATTCAGAAAAAACCAATTGATACGGTTTTAATCGAATTAAAAAAAGATGAAGCTTATACTACAATCGATGAAATTCCTGACCTGGCTTTAAAGGCCATGGTTGCCACGGAAGATTCCCGTTTGTTTACTCGGAAATCGGTGATGGATTTGCGTGCAGTTTTACGTGCGATTGTTCATAATATTCAAAGTCGTAAACTTGTGGAAGGGGGATCAACCATTCCCCAACAAGTTTCCAAAAACATATATTTTGATCACGATGCCTCTTTTGTGCGGAAAGTATCAGAATATTTTGTAACACGTGATTTATTATTAACTTATACAAAAGAAGAAATCCTGGAGATGTATCTTAATATAATCTATTACGGTGATGGTTATACCGGGATTTACCATGCAAGCATGGGTTATTTTGAGGTCCTTCCTACAGAACTGAATGAAGGTCAGGCGACGCTTTTAATGGGCTTGCCACAATCACCGTCGTATTACGCCTTAAGTTCGAATTTTAAGGCGGCGAAAGCACGGCAACGTCATGTATTAAATCGTCTGGTCGATGCCCAAGAAATTACAACAGAACGTGCCGAAGAAATCTATTTAATGGATGTTTATGGAGGACAATGAAATGAAAAAGAGAATGATTAGTGGTATTAAACCAACAGGACAATTAACATTAGGAAACTATATTGGCGCGTTAAAGCCATTTGTATCTTCCCAAGATGAATATGATTTAAGTGTGTTTATAGCGAACCTACACTGTGTTACCATGCCTATTGATCCTGAAGAACTGGAGACAAATTTAAGGGATGCTCTGGCATTTTATCTTGCATGCGGTCTTGATCCGCAAAAAACAGACATCTTTCTTCAAAGTGATGTTCCTGAGATTGCTCAGCTAGGTTTTTTACTCTCATGTGTTACCCCAATGGGTGAGTTAAACCGTCAAACCCAATATAAAGATAAAAAAGACAGTGGTGTTTCCTTAAGTGCAGGATTTTATACGTATCCAACCTTAATGTCAGCTGATATTTTAATTCACGGTGCAGAGCTTGTACCTGTCGGCGAAGATCAAAAACAACACGTTGAATTAGCACGTGATACAGCCGAACGCTTTAATAATCGATTTGGGGAAACGTTTAAAATTCCAGAACCGGTCATTGCGAAGGTTGGAAAACGCATTATGTCCTTACAAGATCCAAGCAAGAAAATGAGTAAATCCGATCGCGAAGGGGACAAAGGGGTCATTTATTTAAAAGAAGACACTAAAAAAGCACGTAAGAAAATTATGGCTGCAGTGACCGACAGTATTGGTGTTGTGCAATATGATCCAGAACACCAACCAGGGGTTGCGAACCTGTTGACCATCTACGCGTCACTCAAAGAAATCAGTATTGATGATGCCGTAAAAGAGTTTGAAGGCCAACAATATGGTAGCTTTAAAAAGGCAGTCGCAGACCTTGTTTGCGCTGAATTAGAGGCGATTCAAGCACGTTATCACGAGTGTATTGAGTCCAATACACTCAATGATGTTTTAGCGGAAGGTGCATCCCGTGTTCGTCCTCAAGCCCAAGCGACACTGCATGACGTGCAATCGAAATTCGGACTTGATTGGAAACGCGATTAACATTACTTAACACAATTATTGAAAAGATTCATGAATTATGACCTAGAATTATTTTCTAGGTCTTTCAAAATATACATATAAAATGTATAATTGATTAAAAGGGAGGTTTGCACATGATTGTTCTTTATTCATCTCCTGGTTGTGCGTCGTGTCGAAAAGTTCGACAATGGCTTAAAGATCGGAATTTAAAATTTATTGAAAAAAACATATTTACATCGGTTCTTAGCGAAAAAGAAATTAAACATTTACTTATGCGAAGTGAAAACGGTACGGAAGATATTATCTCTAAACGTTCGAAAGTGATGCAAGAATCACAACTTGATTTAGAGGAATTATCGATGAGTGAATTAATTACATTTATTCAACGACATCCATCTGTTTTAAAACGTCCAATCATTATGAATGATAAATCATTCTTAGTGGGGTATGATGAAGAAGAAATCGATGCATTTCTACCGCCGGAATTACGTTCGGCAAACAGACATTCGTGTGATCCAACCTGTCCAAAGTATGGGTCATGCAGCATGGCAATGAAAGATGATGAAAAATGAAAGTATTAGTAGGTTTATCTGGAGGCGTCGATAGCGCAGTCGCGGCTCATATATTAAAATCGCAAGGACATGATGTTACTTGCGCTTTTATGCGTAACTGGGATTCTTTTGCGAATAATGATATTCTGGGAAACCCAACCATTAAAGATGATATGTGTTCACAAGAAGTGGACTATGATGATGCGAAACGTGTTGCTGACCATTTAGGTTTAGAATTACTTCGCGTGGATTACGTTAAAGAATATTGGGATCATGTGTTCTCGTTTTTCTTAGCAGAAACTGAACGCGGGAATACTCCGAATCCGGATATTCTATGCAATCGTTTTGTGAAGTTTGATGCATTCTATGATTTTATGGATGCGAATGGTTTTGAAGCACTTGCGACCGGTCATTATGCCATTACACGTGATGGGAAAATGTATCGTGCCGTTGATCAAAATAAAGATCAAACGTATTTTTTAAGTCGTGTACGTCCGGAAGTCTTACCACGGGTATTATTCCCATTAGGTTCTCTGACTAAAGATGAAGTTCGTCGTATCGCCTTAGAATTAGATCTGCCAGTAGCAACCAAAAAAGATTCTACGGGTATTTGTTTTATTGGTGAGCGTCAATATCGTGATTTCCTCAAAAACTATCTCAAGGATGTGGAAGGGGATATTATTGATGTGGATACACAAAAAGTGCTCGGAAAACATCAAGGCGTTATGTTCTATACAATAGGTCAACGTCATGGTTTGGATATCAGTACCGCTGTAGGTCCATGGTTCGTGGTGGGGAAAGACCTATCAACTAACCGTATTTATGTTGGAAAAGGGGCAGACCATCCAATGCTCTTTGCAGGTGCTGCCGAGATTGCGGAAATGAACTGGTTTGCGGATGAAAAAGTAGATCTTGAATGTACCGCAAAATTTAGATATCGTCAAAAAGATATAAAAGTGCGTATAGCTTGGGTCGATGAGACGCGACTCCGTGTTGAAATGATTGATGACGTGAAGTCGGTTACACTGGGTCAAGAAGCGGTCTTCTATCTTGGTGAAGCATGTCTTGGTGGTGGTCGTATTGACCGTGTGTTTGATACAAATGGAAATGAAGTCACTTATGATTCGAAATTATGATCTTGATCAGGGGCGATTTGAGTTTACACCCTTACAAGTAGTTCTTGTGATTGTAAATTATTTTTATGGATATCAATACCTTTACCCACGTTTAGGTGCTTGGGTTAGTGGTTCCCAAACTGTCGTGACACCTCGTGTCGCAATGTTTATCTATCTTTTTACGCTGATATCCACGGTTGCAATTGTCCATCGACAATTACGTGCAAGCTATTATTTCTTTAAACGAAACATACGTACAAATATAATTCCTGTTTTTAGGATTGCGGGTCTTTTGCTTTTATTTAATATTGCATTAGGCTTGTTGGTTCAATTAATTTTAGGAAGTGGTACAGTCAGTGCAAATCAAAATGCGGTTAATGAAGGCTTACGTAATTTTCCGTTTCTGAATATGTTTGCGACGATTGTATTTGCGCCAATCGTGGAAGAGGTTGTCTTTCGTGGGGCGTTATACCAATCTCTACGTTCTGAAAAATCATATTATTCAAGTATTGCGATTTCCTGTCTGCTTTTTGGGTTAATCCATATCTTACCCAGCATGATGACAACGGGAGATTTAACGCAACTGATTTACTTGATTCCTTATTCAGGTATGGCAATTTTTATGATTATGGCATTTGAGGTAACCGGTTCAATTTGGGGAGCAATTTTTGTCCATATGTTGAACAATGCCTTCGCCACATTAACTGTAATTCTACCAATGTTTTTAGGTTAGATTTGAGGTCAATATTATGGAACAAACGATTAAAGGATCTGTCGAAACATGTATATTTAAAAATGAACAATCTGGATATGGTATTTTCCGGATTGTTCTTTTCAATAGCAATCAAAAACCGATGACCATTAAGGGCCCTTTAGCGATTTTAGAGCTGGATTCGTTTTATGAGTTTACAGGGGATTACGTTGAAGATCCACGTTATGGCATGCAGTTTGATGTCATTGCCTTTAAACAAATGCTTCCCCAACACCGTGATTTCATTATTCGTTTTTTAAGTGGACCCAATTTTCCGGGTATTGGCCAAAAAACGGCAACCGCAGTTGTGGATACCTATGGCGAAGATGTATTAGATCAAATTCGTGAAGATGAGTCCTTTAAACTTGAAGTTAAGGGAATCACTGCAGCAAAAGCGGAAATGATTGTTTCAGTGATTCGAAAACAAGATGCGCAAGAAGATGCGGTATCGTTTTTGCTTGCCCATGGACTTGGGAATAAGCAAATTATTAAAATAACCAAAGAATATGGTGATAATGCGATTTCAGTAATTCGTGAAAATCCTTATCGTCTTGTTTATGACGTCGATGGTATTGGATTTAAAACGGCCGATAAAGTCGCAATGTCGCTTGGCTATGCACTTGATGATCCTTTGCGTGTTGAGGCACTGGTTCTTGACCGTTATAAAACAATTTGTTTTGGGGCTGGCGACAGTTTTATAACCAAAGACAAATTGTTTGATGGGGTACGAATGGGCGATGCAGAGCGTGTTGAATCGGCGTATCAAGCTCTGGTTCAAAGCGGTGAATTGGTTGAAGATGGTGACCGTCTTTACCACCGTACACAATATGATAGTGAAGTTTATGTTACCCAAACCCTTAAGGATTTTAAATACTCAGGTTATGATTTTGATTTGGATGATTTGGAATCTAAAATTGCATCGATTGAATCACAGTTACGCATTGAATTTGATGATACCCAACGTGAAGCCATTGAGTCCTTTTTACGTGAAGATGTCATGATTTTAACCGGTGGGCCGGGAACGGGGAAAAGCACCTTGCTTTCAGGTGTGGTCACATTACTCCAAGCAAATTGTCCATGGCTACACATTACCTTGTGTGCGCCGACTGGACGTGCCGCAAAACGCTTGGAAGAATTAACCAACGTCCAAGCGGCTACGATTCACTCTGTACTTAAATGGGATTTGGAATCCAATAAGTTTGGTATGCATGAAGAAAACCCATTAGAAACCGATATTTTAATTATCGATGAGTTTTCAATGGTCGATACATGGCTTCTTGCTCATATCTTAAAAGCATCGGAGAAGGTAAAAAAACTGCTGTTTGTGGGTGATAAAGATCAGCTTCCATCAGTGAGCAGTGGTTTTGTATTGGGGGATTTAATTGCATCAAAGGTATTTAAAACAATTTCATTAGAACGAAACTACCGTCAAGAGGCTGGATCTGAAGTTATCGACTTAGCCGTCAATATGAATCAAGGTCTTCTGGATGTTTCAAATTATCATCGTGATGTCCGTTTCTTTGATAGTCGTTATGGCAGTGTCAAAGATATTGTCTTAAAGGTTGTGGATGAAGCTATGCAACGTGGTTATGATTTAAGCGATATTCAAGTCTTAGCACCCATGTACTCGGGACCGGCTGGGATTGATAATTTAAATCACTTCCTTCAAAAAATGTGTAATCCTGAGAGTCCTCAAAAAGCGCAGATTATGTATGGGACGCGTATTTTTAGGGAAGGGGATAAAATCCTTCAACTTAAAAATCAACCGGATGATTTTGTATTTAATGGGGATATTGGGATGCTTGTGGAAGTTGAAGCCAAACGTTTGGTCGTTGATTTTGACGGAAACTTCGTCGAGTATGAGCCATCTTCCTATATAAACATTACGCATGCTTATGCGATGAGTGTTCATAAAGCACAAGGATCGGAATATCCCATTGTGATTCTTGTAGCGGTGCGGGATTTTTACCGCATGTTATCACGTCGTCTTTACTATACCGGAGCAACGCGCTCTTCAAAATCACTAGTCTTAGTGGGTGAATTGGAAGCCTTTAATACTGCGGTTGAAAATCACCATGAAGCCAAACGCAATACATACTTAACCGAACGTTTGCAAGAAGCATTTGAAAAGTAAGAAAAATTTGATATAATAGATTTGTCTGAGACGTGATGAATCTTAGACATGGTGGATTTAGTTTGGGAGACAAAATCTATTATGGTAGCTATAATACTACTATAAGAAAAATAACACCGCTTATAATAGGTGTTATTTTTTTATGCTTTTTCAGCGATTATTTATTTTTCTTAAGTTCTTCTAAGATGTTTTCAAGTAAGACAACTTCATCAGATTTTGGTGCGGGTGCTTCTTCCACAACTTCAGGTGCTTTTTTAAATTTATTCATAGCGCGGATTACCATGAAGATACATAAAGCAATAACAATAAAGTCAATGGTTGCTTGTAGGAAGTTTCCGTAACTCATGACAACGGCGGGTGTTTCACCAACTGCAGGTTTAATAACCCATTTCAAGTCCTCAAAGTTTGCGGCTCCGGTTAATAAACTAATGAGTGGTGTAAAGATATCTGCTACCAGTGACGTTACGATTTTCCCAAACGCACCCCCGATAACAACCCCAACTGCCATGTCAATCACATTTCCTTGCATTGCGAATTCTTTGAATTCTGTGATAATTTTTTTCATACTGCTCCTCCTTATTAATAATATAATTGATTTATGTGATATTTCAAAGGAATGTGATATGATTTATACGACAAATAACAAGAAAGAAGGTCTTTTATGAGTGAATCAGTTGTAATGAAATATTTTAGAGAAATCAGTGCGATTCCTCGTGCTTCGTTTAATGAAGAAGCAATCAGTAATCACTTAGTTGATTTTGCGAAAGGATTAGGTTTAAACTACATCCAAGATGAATTATGGAATGTGATTATTTTTAAGCCGGCAACTCAAGGTTATGAAAATGCACCGACTGTAATGCTTCAATCCCATACAGATATGGTTGCGGAAAAAAACAAAGACAGTAATCATGATTTCGATGTGGATCCAATCGAACTAATCATTAAAGATGGGATGCTTTATGCAAATAATACAACACTGGGTGCTGATGATGGTGCTGGGGTTGCTTATATGATGGCGATTTTAGCGGACTCAGAAATGGGACATCCTGCCCTTGAATGTGTTTTTACGGTCCAAGAAGAAACGGGCTTAACGGGTGCGACTGAACTGGATACATCAATGCTTAAGTCAGAATTATGCATTGGTTTGGATGGATCGGGTGAAGTTGAAACGTATGTATCCTCATGTGGGGGTGTGCGTGCACGTCTTGCGAAGACAGTACAATTTGAAGATATTGATTCGGATACAATTACCGTATCAATTCGTGGTCTTTTAGGTGGTCACTCAGGTGGTGAAATTGATCAAGAGCGTGGGAATGCTTCCAAGATTGCAGGAATCATTATGCGTCGTGCACTCGATCAGTTTGATTTCCGTGTGGTTGCTGCAGAGGGTGGTTTAAAAATGAACGCGATTACGCGTGAACATGATTTCACCTTAGCCATGAAAGATATTGAAGGATTTAAAGCATGGTTTAAAGAAATGGAAGCAGGCTTTAAAGAACAATATGAATTCAGTGACGCGGGTTTAAACTTTACCTTAACAGAAGGTCATACAACGCGTGCTTTATGTGAAGCAGACACACGTCGTGTTGTGGATGCACTCTTTATGCTTCCTTACGGTGTAATTCAAATGAGTAAAGCAATTGAAGGCTTGGTCATCACGTCTTCAAATATTGGGACAGTACGATTAGACGAAAACGAACTTGAAATCACCATGTCAATTCGTGCAACGCAAGCGTTTGTCTTGGATACGGTAATGCGTCAAGTTGAGTGGATTGCAGCACAAAATGATCTTGAGACCGAGTTTACGTCACGTTACCCTGGATGGAACTATGATGCGAAGTCAAAATTACGCGAACGTACAATGAGTGTTTATAAAGAACTTCGTGGTCAAGACATGGAAACCGAAGCAACACATGGTGGAATGGAACTTGGTATTTGGAAGGGTAAAATGCCTCATATCGATATTGTAAGTTTTGGTCCAATTATGTTTGATATTCATACACCGGATGAACGTTTGGATATTGCGTCATTTGACCGTACCTACGAATTCTTGGTGGCATTACTTGAATCACTTCACGATTTCAAGGCTTAGTCGCCATATCCGAAATCGTTTACGAAATTTATGCGTAAATTTCAAACACTTAACAATTATATTTTTAAAATAATATGATAAAATTAGAGTAACTGATTGGAGGACGATATTATGTTTGGTTTGTTTAAAAAAAATAAAGAATCATACCGTTCATTTGGTACCGGTACCGTCTTAGCGCTTAAGGATGTTCCAGATCAAGTGTTCTCAACCAAAATGATGGGGGATGGCTATGCCCTTGAACTTACTGATGGTAAGGTCTATGCACCCATCAGTGGTGATGTAACTTTGGTCTTTCCTACAGGTCATGCCTTTGGCATTACGGATGCAAGTGGTGTGGAGATGTTAATTCATTTAGGAATTGATACGGTGGAACTTAATGGTAAAGGATTTAATGGTGTTGTGAAGCAAGGGGATAAGGTTACCCAAGGTGATCTGTTAACCACTGTGGATCTTGATTATATTCGTGAAAACGGAAAATCTTTAGTAAGTCCTTTTATTCTAACTTCAGGTCAATCCATTACGCTTCTTAAAGAAGGGGAATCGGTAACACCCGAGTCTGAAGACATTTTCTCAATTAATGCTTAAAAGACATCTTCATGATGTCTTTTTTTCCAATTTATGAAAGAGGTGCCCTAATGCTTAAGAAACTATTAAAAACAGCACAGTTTAATGACGATGCAATTTCAATCCTAATCTCACAATACGATAACTATCAATATGTCTTGGAAACGTGTGCGAAGCCGTATACGGGTGAAAAGAACGCACTCCCTATATTGAAGCTCAATCCCCAAGAACGCCTCATGCGAACGCTTTATATGCTTCCTGAGCTCAAAGAACAATATATTCAGCGTGGTATTGACGATGCAATCTTTAACGCCAGCATTCAAGACCTAAACTATCGTATTGAACGTTATCATAAATCCAATGATCATTATGGACTCAGCGATAGTGATGTCATCTGGTTACGCTTTATGTTCCGTTTTGAAATGTTTGAACTTGGAAGTTTGCGTTATCAAATTTTTCCATTCAGTTATGCGGAGATTGAACGGAGTGGTCATGACACCATGCACTTACCCCAACAACAAAAACACCGTTTTCCTGAAAACACCATGATGCTTAACATTCATATCAAACGTGATGCCGATTTATCACCACAAGCCATCGATGCATCCCTCAAACAAGCGCATGACTTCTTTACAAAGACCTTCCCTGAACATCATTTTAAAGCGTTTATTACCCGAACATGGTTAATTCATCGCGGGATTATGGCTTTAATTGGTGATCCAAACAGCCATATCGTTCAGTTTGGAAATCGCTTCGAAGTCATTGCTTCTTCACATAACCGATATCAAGCACTGGAACGCATCTATGGGACAACCGATATGTATGAAATCAGTCGCATGGACAAAACAACCCAATTACAACGTGATGCATACAAACATCCGGAAATGCTTGGGGTTGCATGTGGGATTATCGAATTTGAAAACTTCGAATAATGGTGATAGGGATTTCATTATTACGTGAAATAGTCTATTATAGTACTAGATATTCCAAATAGGAGGAAGCCATGGATTACTTAAAATTGTTTATGATCTTTGTCGTTGCGTTTATCGCGATCCAACTTTTAATCCGATTACTGGGTAAAAGAGCGAGTGATAAGGCAATGAAAGCATTTATGGAAAGTGACACCCCAACATTCACGAAAAACATTGATAGTTGGCTTGCGAAACTGACCATCCCCACATTTAACCGTAACTTCTTTAAACTTAATTATTTTATGAGTGTCAATGACAGTGAGCAGGTTCAAAGTATTGCGCAGAGTATGGAGAAACTTCATATGAACCGCAATCAAAAATTAGAGTACTTAATGAAGCTTTATGAATATGCATTGATGCGTGATGAAGTTGAATCCACCAAACAAGCACTTGAAGCACTGCGTACCTTTATTCGTGAATCGGATATGGATAATCGCACCCAACTTCTTGAGAAACTGGATTTGGATGAATCAATTTTTATTAATCACGATATGGACTCACTCGCAGCCATTGATACCTTGATCGAACAATCCCCTGAGGAACTTAAAGGTGTTTGGTATTTCCGTAAAGCGATGATCTTGGAAGAAAATGGTCATGACCAACGCGCACTTACTGAAATTGAACGTGCTATGCGCCATGAACCCCTCGAGATTAATAAAGAACAATACCAAGTATTAAAAGATCAAATTTTAAAGAAATAGAAGGGTTCACATGCGTGAACTCTTTTATTTTCATTGGAAATAAATAAATTCGTTATTTATGTGAAATACTTTAAGTTTTAGGTTGCATTTAAGCCCCTTTTAAGATATTATTATTAAGCAAACAACATGCCCGAGTGGTGAAATCGGTAGACGCACTGGACTCAAAATCCAGCGAGGTAAAACTCATGACGGTTCGAGTCCGTCCTCGGGCACCATTTAAAATTTAAACCCACTATTTAGTGGGTTTTTTTGTGTTTGGCTGTTAAAGGTTACCAAAAAGTTACCAAAAAGTTACCAAAAATTATAGGTCGTTTAATTTTTGAAACATTTCGTCTTTCCTTTGAGGGAATAAATGCCCATATGTTTCGTTTACCTCATGCACGCTATGGCCAAGTCGATCAGCAATATCCTTGGCTTCCCACCCAATGTCAATAAGTGTTGAAACGTGAGTATGTCTTAATTCGTGAAATGTGAACCATGGGACATTTAAATGACCTTCATAACTATTTCTTGAAATACCTAATGCTTCAATTTCCTGAGCGGCTTCAGGATTAACTTTATTCCAATACGCTATCTTGCGGTTATCTAGTGTAGATTTTGGTATTACATGATGATAACCAAATAAGAAATATTCTTCACTAGTATTAGGATATTCTTTCAGTACTCTATTAAGTGCTGCTACACATACATCTGGTATTTTAATAATCCTTTCATGATCATTTTTTGTATGTGTAATAATTCTATTCTTGGTATCATAATTAGTCCGAATATGTAGTGTTTTTTTTATTTTGTCATAGTCTTTGATTTTTAAAGCTAGTAATTCTCCTGAACGAAGTCCACACCAATATAAAACA
Organism: Erysipelothrix amsterdamensis; assembly: GCF_940143175.1. Taxonomy (NCBI): domain Bacteria; kingdom Bacillati; phylum Bacillota; class Erysipelotrichia; order Erysipelotrichales; family Erysipelotrichaceae; genus Erysipelothrix; species Erysipelothrix amsterdamensis. Next base: position 709,350 of record NZ_OW659496.1, read on the forward strand.
CTATATATTCCATAATCGATTGGATTGTCAACAACTCTCATGAATGTATCAAATTGAGATTTAGTTAGAATTGTCATTTTTTTCTTTTCTTCATACTCTCTTCGTAACGCTATCGGTATTTTTTCAAACGGATTGGTTTCAATGTATCCGTATATTCGTGCGAAATTTAATACAGATTTAAATTGTGTTTGAATGTTTTCAAGGTACTTATTTCTGAAAAAAGGACCATCTTTTTTACCACGAACTCTCTTTTTTAGCAGATTATTTTGCCACCGTTGGATGTCACGAACTGTAATATGTTCAATGTTTATGTTGCCAAAGTAAGGCAATATGTGTTTACTGATGGTTTGTTGTGATCTTAAGATTGTTGATTTCTTTTTCGACAAAGAAATATTGTTTAGATACTCTTCTACTACATGATTTAATGTTATCGTTTCAACATAATTATCATCATTTTTTTTAATTTCTTGAAGAAATGATTCAAAGTGTTCACGAGCTTTAGCTTTTGTTGTCCAATGTATACTTTTTCGTCTAATTTGTCTACCATTTTTATCTCGATAAACCCATTCCCATTTTTTTGTAATATTGTTCTTATAAACTCCCATTATTACCCCTCCGATTTTATAAGAATAATTATTTTGTTAAATCAAATGCCTTTTTCATTACTTCATCGGCATCTATTCCATAGATGTCACAGTAAGCAAAAAGTACTAATATAGGCGTTGAATTCTTTCCACGTTCGTTATCAGATATTGATGATTTTTTTCTATCTGTTATTTCAGCAACTTGTTCAAGTGTTAGACCTTTTGCTTTCCTTGCTTCCCTCAGAAGGTTTCCAAGATTAGCATTGTATTTATGCTCAAATTCTTTTGTCAATACTCTCATAATGCACCTCCTTAATAATTCAATTATACGTTATTAACGTACAATTGCAAAAGAAAAGTATACCTTTCGCGCAATATACACTCAAATAGTACGTTGACAACCGACTTAAATGGTGGTAATATTCGGTTATAAACGGAACAGGAGGGGATGATGAGTGAATTCGAAGAAAATAGAAATGAGTAGAATACTCGGTTTACTAGGATGGACCCGTAAAGAAACTGCTCACCGTCTAAATCTATCGAAATCAGCAATTGACCAAAGACTGTCAAAGAAAGTTGATTGGAAGTCTCTCGAGGTACAATTCATTCTAGATCAGGTAGAATCAGAGTTAGGAATAGAAATTTCTAGTAAAAAGATACTTTTCTAAAATTTTTTTAAATACATTGTCGGTTAATAACCGATATTGGAGGGATGATGAAAATTTCAATTTGTGCTTTGGATTTGAAAAAAGTAATATATTCAGATCATTCGACAATGAATAGCACTTACCGATTAATGAAAGAATATAGAAATCGATTAAAATCAGAGGGATTCAAATCTATTGATTCACGAACATTACCCAAAGACTGGGTACTTGAGCAATTAAAGAATGATTTTAATTTTTCAGAGAATGAAATTGAACAAATAAATATGAGATTAGAATCTCTTGAAAAAAATTCTAAGTGAAGGAGCAACTCAATGAATGAACTTCAAATAATTAAAGAAACTCAAATTTTAAATAATTCATTTAAGATTTATGGCAATTTTAATAGTCCGTTATTTTTGGCCAAAGATATAGCTACGTGGCTGAGTCACAATAAGCCTTCTGAATTAGTCTCTTTAGTATCTAATGACGAGAAGCTAAGAGCGACAATATCGCACTCAGGTCAAAGAAGAGAAATGTGGTTTTTAACAGAAGATGGTCTGTATGAAGTATTGATGCAATCTCGAAAGCCTGTTGCTAAAGAATTTAAAAAACAGGTAAAGAGAATCCTTAAAGAAATTCGTCTATACGGAAAATATGAGATACCTAAATCATTTTCTGATGCATTAGCGCTAGCCACTCAACAACAAAAAGAACTGGAGATTAAAAATCAACTAATCGGTGAATTGAAGCCCAAGGCCGATTATACAGATAAAATCTTGAAATCTAAATCCTTGGTAACAATTACCCAGATTGCTAAAGATTATGGCATGAGTGGTCAGGCAATGAATAAATTACTCCATGAATATGGAGTTCAATACAAACAATCGGATCAATGGCTATTGTATAAGCAGCATCAAGGTAAGGGATACACCCATTCGGAAACAATTATTATTGAAGATGCTTTTAATTTAGAAAAGACAGTGATGAATACAAAATGGACGCAAAAGGGTCGACTTTTCTTGTATGAGTTGTTAAAAGAAAAAGATATTTTACCCGTTATTGAGAGAAATTAAGCAATGATTAAGGAGGTCATCGTAAGTGCAAATGTATAGATTAAAACGAATTCTTTGTGGCATAGCAATGCTTGTCACCATAGTTCTATTAATGCTTTCAATTTTTACGCTCATCTTAGTATCAGAGAATCGTAGCTTGATTAATGACATTAAAATTAGAACCAATAATTTATTGGAAGAGCAAACAAACTTGGTTAAAGAAATCGAAATAATTAAGAACAATCAAAGTTTATTATTAGAGCGTTCGACTACGAGTGAACCTAAATGAAGAGATCCTAAATTTGTTGCGTTCGTAAATGCAACATGGCGAATTGAAACAGGAAATGGTACAAGCCAATTATGGCTCGAATATAACAATCCAGGAGGGATTAAGTGTGGATCAGAGTATTGCTTTTATGATTCGCAAAAGTCAGGCTTGGAAGCCTTAAATTCACTACTAATCGAATATTGGGAAGTATACGGCATGGATATAAAGGCAATAAGGCAACGTTACTGTCAATGTGGTGATGATGACTTTCAACAATTCATGGAGATTTACAACGAAGAACTAAAAAAAGAACAACGCTAGACTAAAAGACGCTGTTCTTAATAATTTATCCGTTGTGACAATTTCCGCAGCAGTACTTGCATCCATCAAAATCACGATTACCGGTCATTCTTTGTGCTTTTCTAATCGCATCATGACAATTACTAAATACGCCCAGTGAAACCTGATTTATCTTGTCAGGCAAATGATTGCAGGTGATAACATGGACTTCATGGTAAACACCGTCCGTTTTATTTTTGTTGTATAGATAAAATCCCACTTAATCCCTCCTTTCCTACTATACCGTAGCAGTCTAACGAAATGATGTGTCAAAAGTTTATGAAATAGAGAGAACTTAATTTCACAATAATTGAAAGGGGGAGGTAAAATGCCCAAAAAGGCAAAAAACTTAAATCAGAATTCAAAAAGAGCCTTTTTACAAACTCAACTTGAAGCGATTCAAAAAGAACTTGAAGAGATACCTACATTGTATCGATCAGACCTTGAAGAATACTACTTGGAATATCCCAAGAGCTTGCATGAACATGAGTTTTCGGAAAGCACAAAGAAAGTTTATTTAAGGGGAGCAAGGCGACTCATTAATCGATATACTTCAGATGATTCATATTTAACGAAAGATGATCTCATCTGTTTTAAGCAAGATTTGTTGGATGAATATGAGAAAGTGTCAACAATAAATTCCTACATAACATCCGTTAATCGTTTCTTATTTTATTGCGATTTAGGTATCTTGAAAATTACCAAAGTGATAGGTCAAGGTGATAATACATTGGCGCATCGTATCTACGATCATGAGTTCAAAAGAATGTGGATGAAGGCAAAATCATTAGGAGATATGAACTTATATTTTGCTATTCGAATTATGGGAGAAACCGGAGTTCGAGTTAATGAACTATCGAGCTTTACGATTGCTGCAGTTCAAAACAAATATGTATCGGTTGATAACAAGGGTAAAATCCGAAAAGTTCCATTACCAGGGCCGTTAGGACGTGAAATAAGAGCGTTTGTTAAGACACTTGATAAAGATGTCAAAGAGGTTGTTAATCTCGATTACAGGCAAATTTATGATGGTTTAAAAATGATTGCAGGGTTATGCAAAATCAATAAGAAAAAAGTAAATCCTCATGCCTTCAGACATTATTTCGGATTCAACTTTGTGAATAAAAAAGGCGAGCTTAAACTCGCTCAATTAAGTGATATCTTAGGACACTCTAGTGTAGAAACGACACGAGTATATACAAGAGGTACATTAGAGGACTATTTAAAATCGATGGAGGAAATTAGATGAATATTGTAGAAGCTTCAAAAAAAGCGGTTGAAGAGAACCGCTTTATAGCCAGACCGTTAAAAGATGGAAGAGTATTATTAAAAATTAAACCGACAAACACTCCCGCTTGTTGCATTGTAATTGATACAATAGAAAACCGCAGTTGTATTCGGTGGAATCCTGATTTAGATGATCTAACTGCTGATGACTGGGTCATAGTTGATTAGATGGTCCACGGAGAAAACGTGATGATTGGGTCTTTGATAGTATCTGTATTGAGTCAAATTATGACAATTAATATGGCAAAATCGATAATGAAAATGAGTGGTACAAAATATGTACATTAACAATAACTTTCATCGTAATTCTAATTGAGTTTTCTCATTTCATCTTTTAGTACTAATGACAATTCTGGTAGTTTATCGACTAAATCATCGAATCGCTTTTGAACAATAATAGAATTAATGTCTCTCATCAGTTTAGTACTCTCTTCTGAAACATAAATGAGAGTCTGAGAATAAATCTTAGTGTAATTAATTACTTCAGGAAGGTTTCCACTGGTAGATTTGCTTGCTATATAAACCTCTCCTACTGATGCTATGTATTTTTCTAGCATTGAAATCTTACGATCTACTAAATTTTTATGAATTTCGTGATTGTTTTCCATTTTTTTCATTTTTTCAATATGTTTATTGTTTATAAATGCAGTGATTGATGGCGCAATTAGTGCCACTACCGCAAGAATAACTGAAATTGTAATCGTAGGATTGAACGATACTTCGCTGGAATTTGATAGAAGTAAAAACATAAATCAACCTCTTTTCTATATTCAAATCATAACAATAAAATAATAAAAAGTATAGATAATAAGAAGTTAGCAAATAATGACTATTTAGTGGAGTTAAGAACAGTAATCACAAACAAGATAATAGAACATTATCATAAGAGAAAGGAAGATAAAAAATGATTGATAAAACTATAAAAGTGGACGATGTCAATAAAGACTCTGCCCACTTGATGAAGTGCAACTGGTGTAATACGACTATTCTTAGTACAGATAACTTCTATGGAAATTTTGAACAAGAAAAATGGTGTAACTCACTTTCCACCAAAGATATGTCTTTTCCAGAAAAATTTACTTCGTAAAAAGTTTTGTTCGCAACGATATCGCTTGCTCTTACCAATAATGTGGTTGCGGAGTTACAAAGAGTCAGATTAACAGTGGAGCCTTTGACAAGAATAGGTTTAAAAAATCTTTCATAACTATAATTAAATGAACCATCGAGAAGTTCCGCATAAATTGCTTCCTTTAATTCATACTTTCCGCTTGTGGCGGTTGTATGCTCATCAAAATATATATGAACCGCAACAGGTTTTGAGAGATCAATCAAGTTATCTTTTTGAGCACTTAGTAACGTGGACTTTACCGTTCGTTTAATAGAATAGTCTAAAAATCTTTGCTTATGTTTCTTATGTTCAAATATTTCTTTTCTAACTTTTACACTGTCGATGATGCATGAAAAACGTCTAAATTCATTTAAGCTTCGATAGAGTTCACTTTTTATTTTAGGGTTCAATCCATAGGATTTCAGTTCTTTTGTTTTTGGTGTTTTTATACGGTTTTTGATTGATTTTTCAACTGCTGAGTATTTTCTCGATGCATGCTTTCTTTCTTCGGTAGAGAAAAAAACATATCCAGCATAAATAAAATATTGTGTTTTATTATCGCCGAAAACACCTGAGTCGTCGATGTAAAAAAATACATTTTGCATTGATTTTCCTCCAAAAAAAAACCGCACTTGGCGGTTTTCCTCATGGCCGGTGCCGGAATACGACACTTAAACGGGTATTCGGACTCATGAGTAGACAGTGTGGTTTCCACCTGTACTAATATACTACATTAACGTAGATATCATGTCAATATATACACCTAAAATATCAAAAAGTATACATTTTAAAAAAGTGTCTTAAACACCTTTAAAACTGCGTATAAAGCATTTTTTGAAAAATAAAATAATATACAGGTTATCTGGCGAATTTGAGATGGTATTCTGGCTAATTATTCACTATAAAAACTTAAGGAAGGAGCGATAAGTTTGTACCTAATCTATGACATAATTGATCAAAAAATTATCTGTAAAGGAACGTTATACGAGATTTCTGAAAAAACGGGAATTGAAATAAACCGTTTGATTTGGAGCGCACATCAAAATGTAAAAATCGTGAATGGCAGATTTAAAGTAATAAAAATTAAGAAGGAGACATCATCATGAATATCGAACACCCAAACTTTTACTCAATTATTCCAGCGCATGTGCGTTATGATTCAAGACTTAACGATAGTGACAAAATTTTATACTCTGAAATTACAGCACTCACTCAAAAAAATGGTCAATGTTGGGCATCAAACCAATATTTCGCAAGTCTTTATAATGTCTCAAAAGATACGATATCGAGACGTATCAATAAACTTGCTAAATTAGGTTATATAACCGTACAAATTGTGTATAAAGAGAACTCAAAAGAAATCGATAAACGTGTCATACAAGTTGAAATAATGACACACGACCCTATAGGCAAAATTGCAGATACCTATCCGCAAAAATGCGGGGAGGGTACCCGTAAATCTGAAGATACCCCTATCCGCAAAATTGTCGTAGATAATAATACAAGTAATGAATATTACAAGATTAATAATAACCCCTATAGTCCCCATGAAGTTTTTGAAATGTTTTGGAAACTTTATCCAAAACGGCAAGACAAGAAAAAGGCTAAAACAAAATTAATTCAGATTATTCAAAAAAAGCCAGAACTTGCGCAAACGATTATTTCGGATTTGGAGAGAAGAGTAAACTGTCAAGATTGGAAGAAAGCTGATGGAAAATACATTCCGTTACCAACAACATATTTAAATGGTGAGCGGTGGGAGGATGAAATTAAAGATTTCAAAAATTATGATAAATCGATGTCGTCCAAAAGATACCATGCTTTTGAAATTAAGCAGCCAACTTATTCAAACGATTGCAAAATCGAAAAAAATGTAGATCAGGTAAAACGTAACATTATGGACTTGATTCATCGGAGAAATGTAAATAGTCAAAAAGAGAAGGAGAATGAGTGTGACATCATATAAATTTTAAAAACAAGAACATATACTTGAAAGAAATTCAGACGCTCATAAATCGCTATAGAGGCGTGATTTGTGTTCCAAGGGTAAATACTGCTTGGAGATTAAAAAAGAGTCAATATCTCAACGGAAAGTGGCGAATTCGGGGAAATTAGATTCGAGTTGTCGGCTTGATGGTAAAGAAGGCGATTATTATCAATTATGAAATTAGCAAAACTTATTCCGCGCATATGGGAATCTGTGATTTTTAAAAAAAATTTGAGGAGGAAAAGTCATGATTAAAATCTAAGAGCATGCACACCAAAAACTTATTAAGGAAGTGGGTAAATCGAATAACGAAACAGTTGAAAAAATTCATAATTAAATTTCAGATTAAAACGATATTGAAATATTCACCGGGATACTTTAATACTTCAGCATAAAAGCGATTTAGTGATTCAGAGCAGACATAAAGATAACAAAACTTCACCAGATGAAATAATGACCACGGTTTAAAAATGGTCAAACCATGCTCGACATAAAATTGAGTATAGAGAAAATATGATGCTGGAAAATGCATAAAAGTGAGAGTGTAAAATCACAAAAAGTATCAAAATAAAAAACACTCATTATACGCCTTTAAAACAACGTATTTTAAGTGTTTAAAAAATTAAAATAACATACAGGTTATCTGAGTGGAAAAGTTTATAAACTAGTTAAATTGATAGCTCTTTTCCTCTCGCTTTAGTATAAAAGGTTTTATAGGTATATTCTTTGGTTTCAATTTGTAAAAAATTTCTAACCTTATTGAATACTACTCCAAATAAAATCATTAATCTATTTCTCGCTATTGTAGTATAAGCTTTGATACGAACTTGACAAATTTCAGAATCTAGAGCATAAACAAGAATTAATGATTCATATGGCTTTAAAACGATAGTATCTGGCTGAAATAAATTTATTTTTTGTAGATAAATAGTATTATTACCACCCAAAATTTTTGAAGAAATGATTACTACTTCATCATTATTAAATACTTTTTTATTAATACTTTCAAGATCAAACTTGTTTGCTAACTTAATTTCTTTCTCTTTATCATAAATTCTTAAGCTTTGTATGTATATCGGTTTTGATGACTCATTAGATACTATTAGCTCTAATATTCTAAAATTCTTTGGCCAGTGGGTGCTTGTTTTTAGTTTAGTATCATTTCCCGAAAATAAGTTTTGATAATCGAATTCACTTGCGTAAAAACTATGATAGATATTTTCATCTCTTAAGGTAGATGTCATAGTTAATCTTCTACGTGACCTATATGAAATATATAACGTAATTAATGTAGTTAAAACTGAAAGAATAACGGGCACTAGGACACCAGAAACTAAATCAGAGGTCGACATTTGCTCAAAATACTTTGATAAAATAATTATTGTATGCATTAAATTGGCTCCCTTAATATTTTTTATTAGATTTCTTAGTAAATTTTAGATTGATATAACTAGTTAAGTATTTAGTCGGTTTTATATGAATCAAGGCATAGAAGTTCGGCTATTTTATGCACGAATATATCATCCAGATACTTTTTAAATATATATAAATCGGCTTCAGGAATTGTTTTTGAATCGTTGAATATAAAATGTGTAAATTTATTTCGTGTATGACTAATTAATGATTCGATATCCTTACATTGTGTTGAAGTAATTATACTTTTAACCAATTCATTTTCCTCCAAAATTTTGTAATGATTAGTTATTCTTAATTTTTTCAGTTTTGTTTTAAATGATACTCTATCATAAGTTGCATGGTGAATAATATTGTCAATTACTTTTTGATGAATTTTGGGAGCATTCCGGGAGTATTCTTTTCGATAGCCAGCGTCAGTTATATAAGATGAAAATGATGCTTTTTTATAAAAAGTTTTAAGTTCCTTCTCAAGGTTGTGTACTCTTTCCGTGTCGGTTTGTTTCAAGAAAACATGGTAAAGATATTCTATCCGTTTACATGAGTTTAGAAATTGATCAATAGCGTATTCGCTTTGATAACTTGAAAAGTAACTTTCGAAGAATTCAATATTAGAAAAGTAGATATCATGCCATAATTTAAGAGCATTGATAAGTTGGCTTGTGGAAATACATTTGAATGGTGATGAGTACAAATATTCATGAATTCCATTATGGTTTTCAAAATTAAAATCACAGTATAGTTTTCCTTCGGTTTCCTCTTCATTAAATGGAAGTCTAAGGTCACTAATAGTGATATATGAAATTTGGTTACTTATTCCACGTATAAATTTAAAAAAATAGGAGATAGATTTTGTAATCATGAATATATGAGAGTGACTTAGTTTTTTTTCAGATTTAATATTCACTGTGTTAACCCCGTTCATTAATTCCATGTTCACTACTAAACTATCTTCTACTGATGTCGTTATATTGAAAGAATCAGTTTCAAACAAGTTCATAAAATTGTTTGCAGATAAATCGACTGTAAAAGAAAAATTTCTAGATTCAAGAAGATAAGCATATGGATCATCAAATTCTAAATAATCTTGGTATTCCACATCATAATTTTTAGAACCATGATGTGAATACGGTGGTAAATAAGAACATTTTAACTCCATCATAAACATTGCTCGTTGCACGAAATTTTGGTTAATAACTCTTTTACTTGAAGCTAAATCGAATAAAATATAATTCGTTAAAAAATTTGTACATCTTAAAGTATTGTTAATTGAGTAAAATTGTTCAAAATTATTTGCATATGTAATAAAAATTTCATTTCTATCATTAACACTTATTATTGCCCCTTCCTTGATTTGAACCAAAGATTCTACAACTTTCGAATAACCGTGTGCTGTAACTAATTTATTCATATTATTAACGCCTCCATATTAAAGATTAACATTATGAGGTATACAAATCAAAATACAATTGATAATGCAAATGATAACTAGATTTATATTCTCGATCAAAACGTAAACGTTTAATAACCGATTTAATATATAACATGAGTAACTAAACTAAAAGGAGGTCTATTTAAATTATGAAACAAGTAAAAAAAAGTAACGCTTTAGTTTTCATAAAAAATGAATTGCAATCCACAAATTACTATTGTTTAAAAATAATAAATCTTAATTTAAAACTAGAACAAGTCTGCACGAAGCTCTATGAAATAAGTGGTATAGATTATTCTAAGTCAGGAGATGTAAAGGTTAAATGGTCTTTGATCCCAAAATTAGATCTCATGCAAAAAGAGGAATTATTGAATCGCGAAATTAAAAAATGGAGAATGCGTATTCTAGACGTTGAAGAAGTCCTAAATAAATGTTCTCCTAATGTGAAAGATATGTTGATTCGCATCTATGTACTTAAAGAATCTCAGTCGAAAGTTTCCGAAAGTTATAATTATTCGAGAACAGGAATGATTTATTTAATCGACAAAGAGTTATCAGAAGTCCTAAAAGAGTATGACATCTAACTCCGACACTGTCAGTACATTTTACATGCTATTATGGTAATGTGAATCTTGATATCTCACATATGTGCGCTGTTATCCTTCTTTTGAAAGACACTTGAAACGGTGTCTTTTTTTGTTGAAAGGAGAAAGCATGATTCTAAAATGCATAAGACCTACGATTGTAATGTGTACGAAGTCTGCGTACAAAGTTCAACTGAATTTAGGTGATGTAGTTAAACCTTTTAAAGTGACACGAAATCATCTTTTGTGTTATCGAAAAGGGGAAACCTTAATTGTTTCTGTGGAACAGTGTCGAAATAATTTTATAGAAATTAAGGTGAAGTGAAATGAAGAAACGAAGAGCACGTCGAAGTGAACCTAAAGACTGGGTTAAAGTAATTTCAAAAGGAAATGTTAATGCGTTCTATAAATCTACAGACTGGGATATTGTTCGTGAAAAAGCTTTAATGCGAGATAAACATGTGTGTCAATTTTTTATAGGAAAATGGCATGATGACAAACATAGACCAAAGCAATTAGAAGTTCGTAGGGCGAATACAGTTCATCACATTATTCCGATTCGAAAATGTCCAGAACTATGTTTGGATTTAGATAACCTTATCAGTCTCTCATTTGAAGCTCATGAAATTATTGAAGAGCGTAAACAACATCGTTTTAAACCTAAGAAAAAGATAACGCAAGAAAGGTGGTAGTATGAAGCGAATTGATTTTATTAAAAACATGAACGCGAAAGAAATTCATCAAGATAAAAGTAGTTTCGTATTAAAACATTCCGAGAACCTTTTTCAGACTTGTTATTGTCAAGATGATGATGTGACTGCGGTTCAATTGTTTGCAACAGTTTGTGTATCAAAAGATTCAATCAAACAAATTAAACACACTGAAAGCATCCTCAAAGTATTCAAATCAGTTCTTTCACTATTGTGCGAGTATGATGATGACGATATTAGATTAGTCATGAATCGCTTAGGATTTTTTGACCTTTCCTTTAAATTTGGTAAAGAGATGAGTCTCTATGACTATTTGTTGAAGGCTGAAGTAGTGAATGGACTTTTTATTGTTACCATTGCGGAAGTGTAATACCCCCCCCTTAAATCCTAGCGTAATATAACGCTTAAGAGGAGCGGGTGTGGAGTGGTGACTGTCCAGATTTTTTTGATTTACGCGCGCGAAAGGGGGTATGGCCATGTCAAAGTCGAAAAGAACCAAAAAAGCCCGTCTTGAAAAGTATGATTTAATTGAAAAAGATTTAAAAGATCAACTCGCAAAATTGAATAAATACGGACAATTTTACGATGATTTGGTTGATCATACAGTATTTTTATTTAAATTAAAAGATACATTAGAGGATGACATTATCAAAAATGGATTACGTATTCAAGTTACAACGGGAAATGGATTTAAAAAAGACACTTCTAATGAGTCCGTAAAAAGTTTAATTACGGTAAGCTCACAAATCCTTCGTGTTCTTAAAGAGTTAAATGTATCACTTCCGGATGATTTCGATGATTATGAAGAAGATGATTACACATGATGCAATTGATGATTATCTAAAATTTGTTGATGAGAATCCAGATGCTATTAGTGAAGAAGTTAAATTACTTATTAAGAATATCGTTACGCCTACATTAAGACGTGATGATATTTTCTTTGACTCTGAAACGTTGGATAAGTGTATCGCGTTTTGTGAGCGATGGTTTTATCCCTTATTTCCATTTCAAAAATTTCATTACGCTTTTGTATTTATGTACGAAAAAGAGAATCCAGAAAATGTCATTTTTAGAGATATTTTTGACTTGATGGGGCGTGGAAACGGAAAAGACGGATATCTTATGCCGCTTGCCCTTTTTCTACTGTCGCCAATGTACGGTGTATTTAATTACAACATCGATATTATCGCTAATGGTGAAGATCAGGCCAAGGACTCATTTGAGATTCTTTACGATATGTTGGAAGCAAACAAGAAAATAATGCGAAAGATGTTCTATTGGAATAAAACGGTCATCATCGGACGTAAAACACGCTCACGGCTCAAGTACAATACATCTAATGCGAAAACAAAAGATGGAAAGAAAAGTGGAATGCTTATTTTTAATGAATTGCATGGGTATGAGGACTACAAACAACTCAATGTGTTCACATCAGGATTTGGGAAGGTTAAACATGCACGAACATGGACAATTTCCACGAATGGGATTGTCCGAGATGGTCCTCTTGATGAAAAAATTGAACTTTCAATGTCCGTACTTCATGGAGAAGCAAACTATTTAAGAATGTTCCCATTTATTTGTCGGATGAAACGTGAAGATGTTCATAAACCCATGAAAAAAAACTTGGAAACCAATGACCCCAATGATATTGATACAACACTTTGGGAGCAAGCGAATCCAAGCCTGCGCTATCTTCCGATTCTTAGATCTGCTTTAATCTTTGACTATTACAATTTTCTAACAAAACCATCCTATAAAACAGAATTCTATTCAAAACGGATGAATATACCCATGCAAGATCATGAACAAGCATTAACATCATGGAACAACATTCTCAAAGCATCTTACAGTGATGTTGAACAGAAAATTCCGCGCGATACTTACGTTGAACCGGGAAGCAGTGCCGTTGTGGGTATTGATTTTGCTCAATTTAATGATTTTGCTTCCGTTGGTCTTCTGTTTTTGAAAGATAGAGAATATATTTGGCAAAGTAAAACGTGGATTTGTGGAAGAAGCAAGCATTTTTGCGAAATTAAATTTCCATTCGATAAGTATGGGTCCACTGGCTTTATGGACTTTGAGGTGATTGACGAAGACTATATCCACGAAGATTATTTGGTGAGATGGGTTGTTGATGCGATGCGTATGTATCGAATTCAGAAGATTGTATTGGATAGCCATCGCTATCAATTAATGAAGCGCTCTTTTGAATCCTATGGAATTTCTGTGGAGTCACGTGAAAACCCATCTGGAATGATACGCATGATACGTATTAATCAATCGGTTTATAACATCGTGGCTCCCTTTATCGAAAAGTTATTTGTGGATGGCACAATTAATATTGGTGATAGTGCCATAATGCGTTGGGCTATAAATAATACGGCATTGCAAATTAAAAAAGATGGACTGCTTACCTTTGAAAAAATAGAGCCCAAATTACGTAAGAATGATCCATTTATGGCATTAGTTCATGCGTGTCAAGCACGAGAACTTTTGGAAAAGAAAGTCATCCAAATTTGGATGTAGAGAGGAGGATAAATCATTGAATTTTTTTAATGTCTTTAAGAAAAATGGATATCGCGTCGATTTTTTAGATGACATTGTTGAAAAAAAGGCAAAACATCTTGAACTTCAAGAATTGATGATTGAGAGTGCAATTGAAATGATTGCAAAGACAATCGCCAAGGTAGATTTTCAATATTACGATGGTAATCAAAAAGTGATTAATGAGGTTTACTATACTCTTAATGTTGTTCCAAACTGTAATGACACTGGGACTACATTTTGGATGCGGGTGGTACGCAAACTATTTCGAGAGAATGAATGTCTCATTGTCATCCTAGGAAAAAAACTATACCTTGCCAAATCATTCAAAGCAGGAGAAGAAGTTATTTTGGATAAAACATACTCTTCTGTTATTCTTGAAGATTTTAATGGTAACGAAGTACTCTTAAATAAAACGATTACATCGCATGATGTAATTTTTTTAACTCTAGGTAGCTGTAAAGTACATGCACTCATGAAAACATTTTATCAGTCGTATGCGGAGATGCTAAGACTTGCATCCAATGCGTTTAAGATATCAAATCGAATTAAGTATGTATTTACAATGCCACAGTCAAATATCGAGTTATGCGATCAAGATGGAAATCCGGTTAACATGAAGGATTATGTAAAGAATGTCTTAGGTTACTTAGAGTCTGATGATTCAGTCGTCGTACCCCTACCATCGAGCATGAAACTTGAAGAAATTACAAGTAAGTCAAAGTCTAATTCGGATGATTACTTGAAGCTTATTCGAAAATATGGCGATATGGTTGCGATGGCATTTGGAATTCCACTTGATGTCTTCTACGGAAGTAAGACCGATAAGTCAACCGGAACAAATGATTTCATCACTTTTGCAGTGTTGCCGATTTTAAAAATAATCGAAGATGGGCTGAATGCGCATTTAATTTCAGAGGAGGAGTATTTGAGTGGCCAAAAAATTGTTGCCAATAAATTCGCATTACAATACTTCAACATTATGGATGTTGCCTCTAGTATTGATAAGTTGCGAAGTGTGGGGTATTCATTCAATGATATACAACACAACATGGGAGAGCCTCAAATTGATGAGCCGTGGGCTAATCGACGGTACGTCACAAAAAACTATATGAATGTAGAGCATGAGGAGAAAGGAGACAAAAATGAATGAAGTAATGCAGTTTGTTAAGAAAAACGATACCACGACAGAACTTTATATCTATGGCGAAATACGAAAGCAAGAAGTGTGGGAAGTATTGTTTGATGTTGAATCAGAACATGTATCTGCACTCAGCTTTAAAGATGCATTGGATCAGGTAGAAACACCAAATCTATGTGTTCGCATTAATTCAATGGGTGGAAGTGTCAGTGAAGGACTCACTATTTATAATCTATTGAATTCATTTAGTGGTAACGTCACAACTATTGTTGATGGATTTGCTTGCAGTATTGCATCCGTGATATTTATGGCAGGATCGAAACGCATTGTTCCCGAAAGTGCCCTATTAATGATTCATAATGCATGGAGTAAAGCAGAAGGTGATGCCCATGCGATGCGTAAAGCAGCAGATGATTTAGAAAAAATTACTCAGCCAAGTATCAATATTTACACATCAAAAACAATCTTAAATGAAATTGAAATTCGCAATATGATGGATAAAGAAACTTGGCTTGAAGCAAAAGAAGCTTATGAATTTGGATTTGCGACCGTGCTTGAAAAGGCAGAAGCAAATCAGTGTTTAAATGACCGTTATCTTGCTCACCTCATTAAAGAAAACAAAGCACTTAAAACTAAAATTTTGAGCACTAATAAGCAAGATGATGATTTCTTTTAGAAAGGAAAAGGAGAACCTATGAAACTATCAAAATTAGAAACAAATGAACTTGTACAATTAATCCAAAATGCCCCTAAAGAAGCGAAGGGTCAAGTTATTATCGAGTCAGTTCAAAAACTTTTGGATGACAAACTTGAATCAATTGTTAATGAATATCAAAGCATGGCTAAGGAAGTATCCGCGAATAATCAACTCTTTGACAAATATGGCTTGCGTAATCTATCAACAGAAGAACATGGATTTTATGAATTAATTACAGATCCAATGCAAGCAAGTCATGGATTTACAAAAGGGAAACAAGAAGATTTAATTCCAACCTCAATTACAAATTATGTTTTTGAAGATTTAAAACAATCACGTCCTTTATTCCAGTATATTGATTGGTCACCAGCAGGCGTTAAAAAGTGGATTTTAGCAGAGAAAGTCGGTAAAGCTGCTTGGGGTGCCCTGGATGAAACAATCACTAAAGAAATTACTGCTCAACTTGAAATCATTGATTTTGAAATCCATAAATTAGCTGCATTTGCGCTCATTCCTTTAGGAATTATTGAACTTGGTCATGAATGGGTTGATAAGTATGTTCGTGAAGTCTTGTTAGAGGTCAATGAAGAGGGACTTGAGGAAGGAATTATTGCCGGAAACGGTAAGAATGCACCGGTAGGAATGATTAAAAATTTAAAAGGGAATGTGCAAAGCGGCGTATATCCTGATGCTGATGCTGTGGAAATCAAATCATTTACAGCCGAGGCTCTTGCACCTCACCTTGCAACGTTAAGTGATGGAGGTAAACGTACCCTATCTAAATTAGTTTTAATTGTAAATCCAAGTGATTATTTTACAAAAGTACTCCCAGCGACAACTTATTTATCAGCAATAGGAGAATATCGACAAGTGCTTCCGTTTAATATTGAAATTGTACAAGCAACTTCAGTGCCACAAAACAAAGCAATTCTATATGTACCAATGGGATACAGTGCCGGTATTAGCCGCATGGGTCTGTATGAATCAGATGAATTTAAATTCTTAGATCATGTTCGTGCTTTTAAAGTCGTTACCTATGGTAATGGTCGTCTTAAAAAACAAAACATGACCGTTTTATTGAACATTACGAAATTAGCGCCTCTTGCGTTTAATGTGAAAGACTTAGGTGTGGGGGCCTAAGTCTTTCTAGAAAGGAACAATCATGAAATATATAGTAATTAAACGATGGCATGATCTCCAAGATAATAATTTCCAATATGAAGTTGGTGATTCTTATCCACGCGAAGGGTTGGAGCCATCCGAAAACCGCATCTTAGAATTGAGTTCTTCAAATAATATTCCTGGTATTCCATTAATAAAACCGATGAATATTCCTGATTCCGAGGACAGTGGTTTAAAGAACGAATCTATTGCAGAACTTGAAAATGACAATTTAGAGAAGGTGCTCGATGAAGAAACTGATGGAAATAACACCCACATTGATGATTCCAGTTCGATTCAAAAAAATGGTCGTAAGACTAAAAAGAAGGTAACTAACACATGAATTTAGTATCAGAAATTCGCTTTGAACAAGGAATTTCTCCGTTTTACTCTGATGAATTGCTCGAAACATATATTAAAGAAGGTAAAGCAGATATAAACGCGATTGCGGGATGCAACATTGATTACGATCGTGATTTAAAGGCGCGTGTACTCCTTAAAAATTATGTGCTTTATCGTAGATTTTCAAGACTTGCGGAATTTAAGGAGGTGTATGCGGGTGATTACACCAATATCCAAATTCGCTACTTCAATTCCAACTTATAACAGTGGTGGTGCACATCTTTTTAAAATTCATCAAACAGAAGGTCACTTTCCGGAAGAATATTTAAAAGACTGTCATAAGAAAATAGCTTTTCGTCTTTTATCGGTGACTGACAGACTAAGATATGAATTTGAAGCACGGCAGCTTAATATCAGTTTAAAAATTAATATTCCGCAGATTCTAGAACTAACAAGTTTGCATGTATTAAAAATAAACGAGTCATATCATAAAATTTACAATGCCTATCACTACACAGACCGTTATGGATTTCCACAAACGGATTTGACGCTCATTCACTACGACAATCCTAAAATTAGGGAGGTTTGAGACCGTGCTAACTAAAGAAAAACTTAAGGCGCTTTTAGATTCATTGAAGATTTGTGTCAATGAGGGAATTCAAAATGATTGTAATACTAAGCTATTTCCGCGCCTTGTTTATTTTGAAAATGAATGGAGTTCTGTTTTATCAAGTGGTGATGAATATCAAAGCACTGTAACGTATCAGGTATCTTTTTTTTCAAAAACACCACGCCACACTAAATTGCTCGAATTGAAAAACAAATTGGCTGATGAAGGACTTATCGTTCCAATATTTCATGAATATGTTGAGTCAGAACAAATGATTCACTCGACTTTTGTTATCACTGTGCTTGAGGATTTATAATGCATCTTATTGATGAACCTGAAAATTTAAGAATCGGATTTGATGCACTTCAAAGAGAACTCGAATTATTAATACATAATGTAGAACATATTCAAGATGTTTTAGTTGATGCGGCAGAAGCATATGTCAACGATTTACGAAGACTTCCAAAACCTTATTCAAACATTCGATCAACACAACACAAACACATGTTAGATGAAATGGGGTATCGTCGTGCAAAGCATGAAGAGGTTGAAGTTGGATCAGGAGTCTATTGGTTACGATTTGTTGAATTTGGAACACGTGCTTCATCAAAACGTCGATGGGGCACGCCACGCCAACCATTTTTAGGTCCAACCTACGCATTAAATCAGAGTAAGTATACAAAAATTATGATAGAAAAACTCAAACTAGAGTTATAGAAAGGAAAGTTATGGAAACAAAAAAACCGTTTTTAAAACTAACAGTCGGTGCACAATATATTGCAATTAATACACCTAATGCACAAGGTGAGTATGATCCCTCAAAGTTTTCGCCAACAATTAAGCAAGAAACCGTTAAAACCCTGGGTACTACAGAGAATTCAGAGAGTAGTAACGTACGTTCTTCAGGTATTTTATATGAAACAATATCTCAAACTTCGTCAGTTGAACTCGCTCTTGATGTCGTTGCATTTGATGTTGAAACGCTCGCAAAGCTACGTGGTGATGTTATTGATGAAAGTGGGCTGATTTCAAGTGGACGTGCTTCAAAACGTCCTTATTTTGCCTTTGGTTATGTAGAACGTAAGTTGGGTGGTGTTCGTTATGTCTGGTATCCGAAATGTCAACTTGTTGAGAACAGTGATGATATTAAAACAAGTGAAGAAAAATTTAGCGAACAAAATTCATCCATTAAAATTCGGGCATACAGCTTCAACGAAATGCATGATGTTAAAAACTATATTGATAGTGAGATTTCATCGTTTCCAAAGGGGATCACAGAAGATAAGTTTTTTGAAAAACCAATTTTAACAAAAGAGCAATTAAAACAAGTAAGTGTAGGGGGATAAGCCCCCTTTTTTATGGAAAGGAGTAGACCATGATTTTAACATTGAAAAATGGAACCAATATTAAGCTCGAGTGGAATTATCTTGTTCTTGAATATTTGGAAGAGCGTGAAGGGTCGATTGAGTTATTACAAGATCGTATTAATGAATTAAATACACGAGGTCAAGTTCGGTTGTCTAATTCATTTGTTTATGCTGTGATTCAAGCAAATCATGATGATGTATTAACCTATAAACAAGCCATTCGTCTTGTGAATCCCAATGATTATGCAAAAGTATTTAATTTTATTAAAAAGCAGCTAGAAATTCAAAAAGCATATAAAAAAAAAGAAACATCCAAGAAATCTGGAAACCACAGTCAGAAAAGGAAGCGACGATAGATTGGGCGCAACTCAAGTTTACTGCGCTCAAAGTCGGTTTAAGCGAAAAAGAGTTGATGAACATGAATCCAATTGAGTTTAATGAAATTGTTCGATTGTACCTAGAATTGGAGCAACAATAATATGGCAAATGATTTAAAACGGGTAGGTTTAGTCTTTAAAGCAGACGGTGCCGTTGATTTCATTAAAACAAACCAATCTGTAAATGCGGTTTTACGTGAAAATTACCAACAATTTAAGTTGGTTCAAACTCAGTGGACGGAGTCTACTAAGACAAGTGAAAAGCTTGCGGATAAACTTAATTATTTAAGAAATGCCTATGATATCCAAGCAGATAAGGTTCGTTTACTCAAGACCGAATTAAATGAACTTCAAAAAGATGAATCTGCATCCACTGCAGAAATTGATAAAAAGAAAGCATCTTTAAAACAGGCGGAAGCGGAACTATCACGCTATGGAAGTCAAGTTGAAAAAACAGCTTCGAAAATCAATTCGGGAACGGCTGATTTGGAAGACTTTTCAAAAAAACTCGACCAAACATCAGATGATCTTAAGAGTGCAGGGAAAAAAATGTCCGTGTTCACTGGTGCATACACAGCCGCAACTGGCCTTGCGATTAAAAGTTCAGTAGATTTTGAAAGTTCCATTGCAGGGGTTGCTAAAACTTTTCCAGGAACTCAAGAACAATTACATAAAACTACGAATGAAATTCGAAAGATGGCCAAAGAAATACCGGCTTCTACACAAGAAATTAGTGCCGTTGCAGAGGCTGCGGGGCAACTTGGCATTGAGTCAGAGCATATTATTCAATTTACACGGACGATGATTGATCTTGGTGAGGCGACCAATCTCAGTGCAGAAGAGGGCGCTACAACGCTTGCGAAATTCGCAAACATCACAAAGATGAGTGGCGAAGATTTTACTCGTCTGGGGTCGGTTATTGTTGCTTTGGGAAATAATTTTGCGACAACCGAAGCTGATATTGCTAATATGGCCATGAATTTAGGTGCAGCAGGTGCACAAGTAGGAATGAGCCAAAGTGATATTCTAGCGCTTTCAACAGCGTTATCGAGTGTTGGTCTTGAAGCGCAAGCAGGTGGGACCGCATTCAGTAAGGTTATGGTTCAAATGCAATTGGCGGTTGAAGAAGGCGGTCAAGAATTAAGTCAGTTTGCTCACATTGCAGGTATGACTTCGGATGAATTTTCAAAAGCTTTTAAAGAAGATGCTTCACAAGCCTTATTGAGTTTTATCAAAGGATTATCCAATGCAACCGAACAGGGGGATTCCGCGATTAAAATTCTTGATGATATGGGAATTAAAGAAACAAGACTTCGTGATGCACTTTTGCGTTCAGCAAATGCCAGTGAGATTTTCAGTGATGCAATTGAATTAGGAAGTGTCGCGTGGGAAGAAAATACGGCATTAACACACGAAGCATCCACGCGATATGAAACGACCGAATCGCAAATGAAAATACTCAAAAATGTTACCAACGATTTAGCCATCAGTTTTGGTGATTTACTCCTCCCGTCGGTTCAAGGAATCGTGGGTGGGCTTAAAAATACCGTTGAATGGCTAAATGGTTTATCAGAACCTGTTAAAACCACTATTTTAATAAGTGGTGGGCTTGTAGCGGCCATAGGACCGCTATTGCTTATCTTTGGCACCCTTGCAGGAGCCGCTTCCAATCTCATTACTCTATTTACAACAACACTTGTGCCGATGTTTGGAACAGTAGGTGCTGCAGTTAGTGGTTTAATCCTTCCGATAACAGCCATCATAGCCGTCACTGCGGCATTTACTGCCGCGATTTTGGAATTATGGAACACCAATGATACCTTTAGGAGCAATGTGAGTGAGGCGTGGCAAGGAATCAGTGAGTTATTAGATCAGGTTTATAAACAAATCATTGAGCCAATCTTTGACGTGTTTAAAGATGCACTCAATACATTATGGGATGAAGCGATTAAACCCTTATGGGATCATTGGGTTGAATTTATTGGTGTGATTTCTACTGAATTGTTAAATTTATGGACATCAATGCAACCTTTTGTAGCGTGGTTTGTTGAAAGTTTTGGATCACTATTAGTGGCAAATGTAACAATATTTGTGAATGCAATTAAGGGTGGTGTCTCAATCATCATCGATATTATTAAAATCATGCTAAGTAGTTTTGAAAGTATTGCCAAAGGGGTAATTCGTGTATTTAAAGGTATTGTTGATTTTGTAGCAGGCGTCTTTACACAAGATTGGTCGCGTGCTTGGAATGGTATCAAACTGATTGTTGATGGTGTCGCCAATATTCTTTATGGCATTGTAAAAGCACCGATTAACTTGATTATTGCAGGTATTAATACACTCATCGAAGGGCTCAATGTTTTTATCTCAGGCATCAATCAAATTAAAATTCCTAGTTGGGTTCCAGGTGTTGGCGGAATGGGATTTGATATCGGATATATTGGAAAAATGACGTACCTTGCCACTGGTGGTGATTTGCTTACAGGGTCGGCTATTGTTGGTGAAGCGGGTCCGGAGTTATTGAGACATGAAAATGGGCGTACATCCGTTGTTCCATTAACACGAAGCGGTGGATCCAATCAAACGCCATTGATTGATTATGATAAATTGGCCCGAGTCTTAAAACGTGTACTTTCAGAACTTAAATTAGAGGTTGATGATGAAGGGTTTGTGCGTCTCATCGACCGTCGTTTATTAGAGGTGATGTCATGATGAAATTTAATAATTTAACAGAAAAAGAACTCGGTATCTTAATTGAAGAACCTACTAAAATATTGGGTCGTTCTCCCTTACGCTTTGAACAAATCGATATTGAAGGAAAGGATGGTAGTGAGCGTATACCACTTGGTTACAGTTCGTTACCAATTTCTTTAGAGGTTCAAATTATCGATCCAAGCAAAACAGATCGCCTCCTTGCTACCTTAGTAGAAAAGATTAAAGTGGAGTATCAAGGACGTTATACCTTTGCAGATATTTATGACGCGTTGAACATTGAGCGGTTTGTGACGATGCAGCGATTTACGTTGTCACTTGAACGTGAGCCATTTTGGTATGTGGATGATCGTTACACAACAAATAGTACAAATCTCGGAACAGTTTTTTCAAGACCGCTAATTCGATTAACAAAGGTACAAAGCAGTGATGTCGAAATCAGTATTAATGGAATTCGGCTCGGTTATCGATTTGGTGATCAAGAACATGAAGTAATCATTGATTGTAATCGTAAAATATGCACGTATAAAGGCTTGAATCGTAATCGGAATCTTAAAATTGGATGGGATTTCCCCATACTTAAGTCTGGAAACAATGAAGTGCGTTTTCATAAAGGGATGTGCATTGTTGAGTTTAAACGAAAGGATCGTTGGCTATGATTAAAATCTTTAACCCTAACGACGATAATTTTGATTCAAATGGGAATATTTGTATTGATGCTTACAAGTGTGTTGAAACAAAAAAACGGTCACTGAGTGGTTGGTATATCGAAGTAGAATGTGCTTCTCGCTATAAACGGCATATTCTACAAGATCATCTTTGTGTTATTAAAACAAAGTCAAAACTTAATCCGCAAGCTTTTCGTATTTCGAATATAAAATTCACATCACGACGTATTCTTTTTCAAGCACATCATGTCATGTTTGATGCACATAAATACTTTTTATTGGATGTTCGTCCAACAAAGTTAAGTGCAATTGCAGCATTAAACTATTTAAATCAAAATACCCACGTAAAATCACCGTTTAAACTGCTTTCGAACGTTAATGATGTACAAACTGCATACTTTATTCGAAAAACGCTTTTTGAAGCATGGCAAGTTATGGAAGAACGATGGAATGGGGTATTTGATGCTGATAACTTCACAGTAACTTTTAATCGAAATCAACCGGTAGATAAAGGAGCAACACTTACTTACGGAAGTGATTTACAAAATGTGGAAGTTTACGAGGATTGGAGTCAAGTTGTTACAACCTTATACCCAACAGGTCCAAACGGACTTATGTTACCGGAACGTTTTTTGAAGTCTAAGAAACAGTATTCAACACCGTATGTTAAAACGATACAGTTTGAATCGAAACTTGAAGAAGAGAATCCTAAAGAAGAAGCACTGATTGAGGAATTACGGAATCAAGCCATGAGACATCTTACACAACATGCAGTTCCAATGGTAAGTTACACTGTTAAAAGTGATGTAAACCAAGAATTAGACATTGGTGATTTAGTTGTGGTAAAGCATCCACTTGTATTTCTTAATACAGAGGTGCAAGAGTACGTATATGATGTAGCTTTGAAACGGGTAAAGTCACTTGTTTTTGGTAACTATACACGGGATGTAAAACAACGGTTTGAAGCGATTCAGGATCAAATAAAGCAAACATATACGAAAACATCTGAACTTGAAAAATTAACTCAAGAACAAACGAAAACAATCAACCAACTTAATAAAACCGGTAAAATTTATATTGATGACCATGAAATCTTAGTACTCGACGCATTACCGAAAGAAAAGGCTAAAAATGTTTGGCGCTTTGGGCTCGGGGGACTAGGTTTTTCAAAAAATGGTTATGAGGGTCCGTTCGAATATGCATTGACTCAAGATGGCCGTTTTAACTCTAGTTTTATTGGCGCGAACTCAATCACAGCCAACATGCTTCAAAGTGACATAGGTTCATCGTTAGACCTATTTTCAAATGAAGCGATAACACTCATTACACAATCACAGTCTGAACTTCAAGAAGTAGTCGATGAAGCACTGAATAAACGAGACCAATTTCAGGAACAGATACGTCAAGAAACACGTACAATATACCAACAACTTCAAGATCAATACAATTTTGAAATTGTAAAACTCATTAATGGTATCGAGGAAATGAAATCATGGTTTCGTATCGATGAAAATGGCGCCATCATCGGAAAAAGTGGCAACCCTGTTTCCGTGCACATTGGCCATAATGTCATTGAGTTTATTGAAAATGGTGTAGCAGTTGCGGTTATGGATAATCAAAAATTACGGATTACCAGTGTTATTGCTTTAATGGATATTATTGTTGGTAATCATATTATTATGAAATACCCTCAATCAAAAACCATTACGATTATTAAACCGGTAGAAGGAGAGATGCAGTAATGGCTTGGGTAAGAAAAGAAAATCGCGAAATACCGCATTCTAATGGTATTTATCTTGAGGTTTGGTATGAAGTGGGAAGTCAAAGTATTGAGTCAAATCACACAGCGATGCGTTGGGAAATTGGCTTACGTTCAACCGGTTCGCGATGGAATGCGGATGCAAACTCAAGTATCAACCAAACGATTTACGGGGAGTCGTATTCAAGCTCCTTTACCTATGATTTTAGAAGTACCGATTACATCGTATTAGATTCCTGGAGTTGGCGTAATGTTGGCCATAATGACAATGGAACAAAAACAGTTTACTACGATATTTCGGTCTCATTAGTTAATCCATTGGGCAGCGGATCGGTGAGGGTTCAAGGAAGTGTTGTTTTAAAAACAATCCCACGCAAATCGCACTTATCATCCTATCCAAGTGTCTATTCTATTGGGGACGTGCTATCGCTACGTATTGAAGCAAAACACAGTTCGTTTAGACATAATGTTTATTTGATGTACGAAAATAGTGATAGCAGTAACGATTATTGGTTACAGCAAAAAAACATCGGGTCCGGACTGTTGACATTTAATGTTACAGAAACACAAAAGAATAGCTTGCTTAATCGAATGCCTACAACCTCAAGTCGCAAGATGTATCTGTGGCTTACAACCCTTAATGCAAGTGGTAATCGTATTGGCTATAACATCTATACGATTACCGTCAATATTAAAGAAGCGGATAATAAAATTACGGTATCAGGATTTCAACTCAGCGAAGCCAACACCTTAGTGAAAAATGGGTTTCTGCAACACAATTCGCAACTTCGTTATACGTATACACCCAATGCACCGATAGGAACAAGTATTAAATCGACTGCAATTCAAATTGAAGGAAAAAACTATACGAATGCAAGTGGTGTAACGAGTGTCCTTTTGAAATCAGGATTAAAGCAAAAAGCAATCATAACGGTTGAAACCAAACGAAACCGTAAGGCAACCTTTGAGTATCTGTATGACGTACACCCTTATGCGTATCCAAGTATCCAAAATTTAACGAAAACCCGTACCGATTCGGTTGGAAACCCGGCGACATTGGGAACCTACATTCATATTCAAGGCGTATTGAAGTTTACTCAACTTGGTTACAATAAACTTCGTGTCCGTATACTTAAAAACAGTATTTCACAAGCTGAAAACACTTATACCCAAAATGGATCACTTGACCGGTTGTTGAGTGGTTTTTTAGTGCATGAGCAGTATCCCTTAACCGTTGAACTTTTTGACGGTTTAAAAACAGTAACGTATCCACTGTTTATTCCAACCTCAAATGTCACGATGAGTTGGAATGAAACAAGTGTTGGGATTGGAATGGTCGTGAACGAATCCGATAAAGACTTGTTGCGTGTTAAAGGGAATATTTATCAACGTGAGTCGGTACAGGTTCTCGATACGGAAACAGGTCGAAGACGTTATCCAATCGGTGTTGGGGTGATAAATTTTAACGACTACTTCAACGATGGAGACTATCTCATCAGTTCGAATGCCACTGCATCCAAGTCATACAACGCACCGTGTCCGTATGCAGGAATCCTTAAAGTTCGCACATTAAGAGCAGGGCAATATCCCAGTAAAAATGGCCCATGGATGTATGTGATGCAAACCTATCTCGATCTAAATGCCATAGAGTACCAACGCTATATGATGACGGATGGTAATGGTGTTTGGAACTACGGAAAGTGGCGCACGGTATTATCAGTTGATGAAGAAAAAATAAATACTGACAACGGGTATATTAAACATCAAAGTGGACGCTTGGAAGTGTGGGGCCGCATTCGAATTGACATCAAGGCTAATAATCGCGCTTCTGCTGTAGTTAATTTTCCGGTTTCGTTTAAAGATACCAACTATACCGTTGTAACTGCAGCAAACACAACAGCACCAAATGGTCAATATCATATTTCTTTTGAAGCGAATAGCACATCTTTTATGACGTTATATACATATCGTGTGACAACCAATTGGATTTGGGCCCATTACCACGTAATTGGCCGTTGGAAATAGGAGGGAGTTATTATGTTAAACCTAATTAATCAAAAAATAAAAGCGCTTGAAGTAGAACGCAGTCAGTATGATTATTCACAAGATGAAATTATTGTGGAGCGCAAAGAACGCGAACACCAACAAGCTTTAAACAAAATGCTTGAAAAGAAAGCACCTTATGATCGCATTACTGAAGAAATTAAACGTCTTGATTCGATTAAAGCGTATCTTGAACAACTTACAGAAGATAAAGGAGTGAAACCACATGAGTGAATTATTAAATGAATTATTAAATCTATTGCGTCCAACTTTAATCACAGCTGGAACAATTATTTTAAGTTTTTTAGGGATGAAAATGAAAAAATACTACAATGTTAAGATATCTTTAGAACAACAAAAACAAATTACGAATATTGTGAAAGCCGCGGTCATGTTTGTGGAGCAAGTTGCGGGAGAACATGTGTTGTCGGTTGATAAATTAAGCATGTCGAAACATCGTGCAAAAGTGAACCTCAATCAAGTCGGTATTGATATTACCGATGAGGAACTGACGATGTGGATTGAAGCCTTTGTGGGAGGTTTAAATCATAAAGACGCCTTGCAAATTAATGAAGGAGGTCATCATGATATCATTTAAAATACGAACCACAGGGAGTGATTTACATCGTCTTCCCGAATACAATTCATACGCAAATGGCACCATGAACCCTTACCATGACGAATTTGCACCGTTAAGTGTCCAAGGGACCATGAGTGGTTTAAAGAACGAATATGCGCTTGGAAATTGTACCTGGTATGCTTTTGGACGTATGCTTGAAGTTTTTACAATTCGGCCAGATTATCCATGGTGTCGATGGGATGCAAAGCGATGGGGTGACGGGGACGGTGCTGTCTCAAGTGATAAGCCTGAAGTAGGAGGTATTGTTGTCTTTGGTGTATCCGGTGATCCTGACGACTATGGCCATGTCGCTTTTATCGAAAAAATAGAAAATGGACGTGCATACTTATCGGAGTCCGCTTACAGTGAACGAACCAATGGATTCCTATTCAAATATGGACGTAGTATCCAGGATGTAGAGCATCAATGGGGTATGAAAGTCATTCGTTATCTTGCACCGCTTAAACCTGCAACATCTTATGAAGCGCCGGTCCCAAGCAAGAACACTAAAGGAAAATATATTAACCTATTACCGCTCAAAGATTATCCACGATATGGAACCTATGACATGGGTGTGGTGCCAATTGCACAAAATATCAGCCACTACATTGAGGTGATGGAACTTGAACCGAATACAGGGATTTCTTATGAGATTGTAGACTGGATAAATCCACAGGTAGCATGTATCGAAACACGTGATTTTGGAAAACAACAAATCTTTGTGGATTCAACACGTGCAACGGTTACGGATAAACCTGTTGGGCGTATCTATGGAAAGAAATCAAGCAAAGTCACAGATTACACAGGGCAAACCCTTGTCATTCATGACTACGCAGGATACGTACCGCTTTATAACGAAGACTTTACGTATCAATATCCTGATGGATTAAGTCCTCGTAATCGTGAGTTCAAAATCTTACGTCAAATCGCGGATGGTCATTACATCGTCAACATTCCTTATGCTGATCCGCAAATTGTAGGAATTAAGTGGCAATCAGGAATTGGATTCGAAAGATAGCATATGGATGATAAAGAACTTGAACTCTTAGATGCTATCCATAAAGTTGACAAGCGTGTAGTTAATCTAGAAAGTAAAATAGACGACTCTGTAAATGGACGTTTTAAAGACAATGAAAGACGTTTGACTAAGCTCGAAGATAATCAACGTTGGTTAGTATTGGCGTTTGTAGGGGCTATTGTAGGTGCTATTATGAAATTAGTATTAGAATAAATTCAAGCCACTCTCTTTATGAACTGCTCCCTGTCAAGTAGACAGGTGAAATAAATAAAATATCCAAGATGATTTATCACTTTATGATGAATCATCTTTTTTATGCTACAAGTGACTGCATTTGTTTTTCTCTAATGTTTGACCAGTAAGCTTCAATCTTCTTGTTAGTTGGAATCGCGTAGACTACAGGTGTCTCTGTTCCTAGCGCTTCAGTTCGAACCATCATTGGTGTTTTGTTTTTGAAGCGTTTCTGAAGTCTCTTGTTGTTATAAAAATCAATATACACTTCAATTGCTTTCTTCAATTCGCTTCTTGTACTGAATTCATTAGGGTAGTACATTTCTGATTTGATTGTTCCCCAAAATCCTTCCATAGGACCATTATCAATACAATGTCCCACTCTAGACATACTTTGCATCACTCCTTGATCTTCTAGCTGTTTCCTAAATGCCCTACTTGTGTATTGGAATCCGCGGTCACTGTGAAATAAAGGTTTTGCCTCTGGATATCTCGCGATAGCTTTATGATAAGTATCAAACACAAGTTGATTATTGTTCCGATCACTTATTTGATACGCCACAACACTTAAATCATAAAGATCAATAATCGCACTGAGATATAGTTTCTTACTTGAACCTTTAATCTTAAATTCTGTGACGTCTGTCAGCCATTTTTCATTCGGTTTTGCGGCAAAGAAATTTCGATTTAAAATATTTTCAGCTGTGATTTCAGGAGTGCTTCGTGAATATTTTTTAGACTTTTGACGAATCACTGATTTCACCCCTAGCATCTTCATGAGTCTATGAATCCTCTTCGAGTTATATTGAACGCTATTCAACTCATTGATCCAATCCGTCATGCGTCGATAGCCTAAGATATGTCCAAATAGTTCATCATAATCAAGAATGAGATTGCAAAGCTCATGATTTTCAATTTCATTGCTTGTTTCAACACGATGCGTCCATTTATAATAACTACTTCTTGCGATTTTAAGTACCTTACACATCCACTGAATACTCCAGCCATGTTTATGATGTAGTTCCTGCACTGCGAGATACTTTACTTCTTGTTTTGCTTTGGAGAATATCGCCCCCTTTCGATTTCCTTCACTTTTTTTAATAGAATGTTCTCGCGTTCTTTCAGTTCGAGTTGTCTTTCAAGTAGTTTTACTTTACGTTCTAAACGTTCTTCATTACTAAGTTGATCTTCTTGTTTTCGCTTGCCACGTTTATCAAGAAGACCATCATCTCCCAATTCGTTATACTTTTTCACCCACTGATAAACCTGAGCATAAGAAAGTTCATAGCGCTCAGCAGTCCCCTTATAATCGTAGTCATGTTCAATACAATATGCGACAATTTCCTGACGCTCCTCAATTGTTGTTTTTCTACCTTTTGTCATATAGACTTCTCCTTTAGGATCGTAATCCTTTATAGTTTCAAGTCTATTATACTTTTTTATCCATCCGCGCAAAACCTCATGGGAACTTATACCATATTTAATACTAATATCTTTAAGAGAACCTGCGCCTTCAAGATAATCCCTAATTGCGGATTCCTTGAGCTCTTTCGAATAACTTTTGTTTCGATCTTTATCTGAAAAAACTTCAATACCATAAGTTTGATACTTTTTCACCCAACTACGTAATGTACTAGAATCAATAGATAATTCTTCAGCTATTTCTGGTGCACCTTTTATGCCATTCAAATATTCATTAATTGCTTGTTCTTTTATTTCGGCTGGATATTTATTCTTTCTCCCCATAGAAAAAGCTCCTCCTTTTTTGTAGTGCCCGATTTTATTTATTTCGGGTGTCTACTTTAAGGGGAGCTTATCATTATTGAAAGTGGCTTTTTATTTTGTTATAGTATTATCATATTATAACAAAAAGGGGGCACTGCTATGGCAAAAAAGTATTACGCAGTTGGGGTTGGTAGAGAAACAGGGGTTTTTGAAACATGGCATGAATGTCAAGAGATGACTAATAAGTATAAGGGATCTAAGTTCAGAGTTTTTGAATCTGAAGAGGAAGCACAAGGTTACGTTAATTCCTTTGCTAATATTGATGGTGAGTCTACCGAACCTTTAGATTATGATTTGCTTGTGTCTAAATGCTTAGAGAACGGAAGTGTAGTAGCGTTTACGGATGGCTCCTACAGTGGTAAGACAGAAGAGGCTGGGTATGGAATCTATATATTGACAAATGAATATGACCCAATTGAAATATCGGATAAAGTTTATACTGAAAAATTTCAATCGACCAATAATATCGGTCCTGAAATTTTTGCGGTCCTAAATGCGTTGCAATGGGCTGCTTCGAATGAGTACAAAAAAATTACGATTTTTCATGATTTGCAATTAATAGGTCAATGGGCAGATGGATCATATAAGGCAAAAAGTGAAATTGGTATATTATTTTTACGTGAATTAAATGAGAAATACAAAACATTGTTGGATGTCGATTTTGTTTGGGTTCGAGGACATTCAGGAAATAAGTATAATGAAAAGGCAGATCGTTTAGCTGCCGATGCAGTGAAGAATCGTAAACCGGTCGGAAAATATGGGCCAAACTCTTTTTATGGAACTGGTGTTTCAAAAAAGTCAGTTATGGAAATAATCGAAACTTTTAAAGAGAAAAAAGATATTAAATTTGATGAATCTGCCGTTCCGGGAGGACATAAGTACCAGTTTTTAAAAAATAAAGAGAAGTTAACCGTCACTTTTTTTGATAGAAAAGAAGCTATTTGGTTACAAGGGAAAGTTAACAGCCTCTTTTCAGAATTTCTTTCTTATTACACTGAAAATATTTCTATGTTTGAAATGGTGAAAGCATATAGTGATGCATATAAGGTAAGTATAAAAGCTAAAGAAGTGAATGAATTTATAACTTCACTTAATTTGCCGTCTAATTATCCGAAAGCAGCTATTACGCTATTGCAACAAAGTTTTTTAATGAGAAATTTAAATAGAGACGAATATGATTATTCTCACTATACAAGTCCCGCTTATAGAGCATTAGAAGGTCATTTAAAGTATCTGTGTAACGAAGCAGGATTTGCTGTTAATAGATCTAATATGGGAGGTCAGTTTAATAACAACCCAAATGGTGATGGGACGAAAGTATTATCAAACCGGATTCTTAAGTCTCATCATTTGTCAGGAACTATTGAAAATGTTTATAATTTAGTCTATTCGAAAAGACATCCTGTTTCTCATTTTGGAGACATTTTAGTAGAAGGGTTTGAAGATACACTCCTTATTCCAGACTTAGCCGAAGCGCATGCACGCATTGATGAAGTATTTAAATTAATAGTTTTCTCTTAATATGTTATAATTTAGAAAAGGAGGTGACGTTATGAAGGGGTTTACTATAGAAACAGTAAAAAAAGATAGTGGCGTAAATAATTACTTTATAGCGCCACACCCATTTCATAAGGATTTTTTCACTGTGGTAAATAAATTTAATAAAATAAACAATGAGATAGAATCAGGATATGTTTTTTTTGATTTGATGACATTAATAGGGAATCGAGAAAATCGTTTTATATCAGCTGTTGTCAATGATTATAAATTAGATGTAAGCTCGATAAAAAGTGTTGGTTATTATGGAGAATTAGAGGAATTCACTAAGAATAGTTATGCTAAGTTGGCTAAAAATACAATTAAATTAGTTTATCCAATAGATTTCAGAGAAGAAATACTTAAAATAAAAGAAAAACAGGAGAATTATGAAAACTACCATTTGAGTAGATGACCGATTTGAATTTCATATTCTTAAATTTCCTAAACTAATTAAAAAATGTATTTGGGAAAACCTCACTTTGATGCTAGAAAACAACGAAGGATACTAGTACCTGTCAAGCTTCGTTATAAAAAAAAATAGATTTATAATCGTTAGGACTTATGTATCCTAGGTCTTTTTGAATACGTTCGGTGTTATACCACTGAACGTATTTTTTTATTTTCTTTATTGTATTATGTTTTGTAGTTATTCCTCCAATTCGAATACATTCTTCCTTTAATTGCGAAAACCAATTTTCTATTGGGCTATTTTGTCAGCAGTGTCCAGGCTTAGACATGCTACGCTTGTAGCCTTTTTTATCCAGTTGTTCGATGTAATATCCTGAATAGTATAATGAACCCCTATCTGAGTTAAACATTGCTTCATTTGAATTTGATGATGAGAGTGAGGCTATTGTTTCTATCAGTAAATTAATATCGTTTTTGTAGATGTTGAATATGATACAATTTCATTGTTAAAGAGATCTTTGACTGCAGATAGATATAACATTCCATCTGTACATCGAATGTAACTTTCATCAGTTGAAATCTTTTCTAGGGGTTTCGTTGATTTAAAGTTTTCATTCATGATATAAGGAGCTATTTATTCCATATTCAATCGGGGAAACATATCCTAGGGTTGAATGCAATCGCTTATTATTGAACCACCAAACATATGCCGATAATTTCACTTCCAACTGATTCAATGATTCAAAAGTATTTGGATATACAAATTCTGCTTAATTGATTTGAATGTTGCTTCAGCTACTGCATTATCATACGGTGTTCCTTTTTGACTCAGTGATCGCTGTATTTGAAAAATATCAAGAATTTCATCGATTAGTTTATTTTTGAACTCATTTCCTCTATCTGTATGGATGTAGCGTAGGTTGGATAAATCAGTATTTATTTTTGAAAATGCCTTTTGTACTAAAGCGGCAGTCTTGTTGATACCACATCTATATTCAATAATCTCCCTGTTATGAAGATCTAAGATTGTTCAAATGTAATTCCATTTGCCTGCTATTGTAACATAAGTCAGATCACTAACAATACCATATGCCTTTTGGTTATCGTTGAAGATTCGTACAACGCGATCTGTTTTGGCATCAACACTCTATGTTTTATCTTTGTGTTTATAATAACCCGAAGTGCTAATTTTCAAGATTTTGCACATCGACTTCACAGGATACTTGTATGCATTGGCTCTAATTACAGCTACTTTCGTCACATAATCAATGTCCTACTATGCCCCGAAACTCGTAGAGTACAGGACGCAGCGCCGCTTACTTTAAAACATCATTTTCCATTTCTGCTTGTCTAAGACTTTTCTTAAGTTCAATTATTTTTTTGTTCAACTGTGAGATTATCATTCTCTTTGAAAGATCCTGAGTTGGCGTCTTGCGTAATCCATTTATGGAATGTCGAAGCAGTTAAACCATATTCTTGAATTATCTCGGATAACGCTTTTCCATTATGATAAAGCTGTACCATTTGTCTTTTGAAATCTTGTGTATATTCTCTACGTTTTCTTCGTGTCATTTGGACGACCTCACTTTTCTTTAGTTTACCACGAACTCCTTATCTTTTGTGTCCACTAAAGTGTAACCCATCTAGTAGCTTAGTTTAAACCACCAAGAAATAATGTCAATCCTGATCTAATAATGAAAACAGTCAATCGAGAAATCATTGATAGATGCGAAAAAGAAGTAATTGTCTACTCTCATAATAAATAATTAAAAGAAGAAGTCGAGCTTGTTAATACTCTTAGCAAAACTTATTGAAGTGTCAGAGGAATTACTAGATTGTATTTGGAGTATGAATGATGTGTTTCATACAAACGAATTAAAAGGTTACCAAAAATATACGAGAAATATGAATTAGAGTGATAATAACATGTTCATAAATGACAAGATTCAAAAAAATATACTCTATTAAGTGGATTATTATTAATTTATGCATAATTAATTTCTATGTATGATTTCTTTAATTAAAACCGTCCTCGGGCACCATATGCATAAACACAGACTCTTGATTTTATCTAAATCAAGAGTTTT
The DNA here is from genome assembly GCF_940143175.1 of Erysipelothrix amsterdamensis. Classification (NCBI taxonomy): domain Bacteria; kingdom Bacillati; phylum Bacillota; class Erysipelotrichia; order Erysipelotrichales; family Erysipelotrichaceae; genus Erysipelothrix; species Erysipelothrix amsterdamensis. The sequence goes on from NZ_OW659496.1 coordinate 743,869, forward strand.
TTTGTGCTTGTGGAGGTGATGAAATGGAGAGAAAGCCACTCAGATTGATACTTTCTGAGTTTGTGGCTGATGAAGTTCAAAAAACTGGTTTGAGTGTTAGAGGGTTTGCCAAAAAAGCTGGTGTTTCACATTCGACAATTCAGAAACTAAAATATCCAAATTCTGGTGGTGTACGACTCGATATTGTTGATGAGCTCTTAATCAACCTTGGTGTTACATTTAAAGAAATCATCGATAAATATGGTGAGTATAAGTAAACGCAAAAAAAAGAGCCTTAATGGCTCCGAGCTGCGTTACAACCTTATTAGATATGCGTAGTATCTAATAAGTGATTCACCACAATATGCAATTTATAATTACATAAATTGTGCTTTTAAGCGTGTCGAAATTAATTGACCGCCCATAAAAATATTATAAGGTAAACTCAACTCAAAATCAACGCGAATAATGCAACATCCAGCAATCAAATACACTATTTTTCATTTTTCTTTAATTTAATGATTAAAGTTGAGACATAGATCTATATTGATGCAGGAATCTATAGGTTCTTGAATACATTTCATGTGTAAGTGCATGCATCAAAGAATTAAGAAAGAAGGGGTAATTATGACGCAAAGAAGACGATTTCATGTAAGTGATGTGATTAATAGTACATTTTTTCAAGTTCCTAAATTTCTGTTCACAGATGAGTTTAAAGATTTAAATAGTGATGCGCGGTTACTTTATGCCATGCTAAAAGATAGACATGAGTTATCACTAAGAAATAGATGGCTAACTGATAATGGAGAAGTATATCTTATTTATACGCGTGAAGAAATGATGCGGATGTTACAAGTCAGCAAACCGACAGTAATCAAAGCCATGGAAGCTTTAAAAAATCATGGTTTATTAGAAGAAGTAAGACAGGGTTTGAGAAAACCCAATCTGATTTTTATGTACATGATTGAAGATGAATACTATCAATTTCATAATGAAATTCCAAATCATAAAAACGAGGTAAATGAAGAGGTTTTTGAAGAAAAAAGTGATGAAAAGCCTCTAAATAGTGGGGAAATCCCTGAAGTAAAAAATCTTTACTTCAAGAAGTCAAAAAACTTTACCTCTGGAAGTAAAAATTCTTTACCTCAAGAAGTAAAGAATCTTTACCCTATCTATACTGATAGTAATAAGACTGATATTAGTAATACTGATAATCTATCTATCAATCAAGAGCATAAGAGAAATGATGGATTGATTGATGAATATAATGACTATGAACAACAAGTTAAAGAAAACATTCAGTACTATGATCTATTACAAGTGTATCCATATAAACACGATGAAATAACAGAATTGTTGAAGATCATTTTAAGCATATTGATGAGTGATGAGAACAGTTGTACTCGGATTAACGGTCAATATGTTCCAATTCATTTGGTAAAAGAACGAATGCTGGAGTTACGGTATGAACACATCCAGTATGTCTTTGAGTGTCTTGATTGCATTAACCATAAAATCAAAAACATTCGTTCTTATTTGATTACGACGTTATACAATGCAAGCGAAACGTTAGGTAATTATTATGAAGCGAGAGTAAGAGAAAGCTTTGCATCATAATTCATTAATCTGCATTGAAGAAAGGAGTATAAAATGATGAAGGTAACCTCAGTTTACACATTCAAAGGTGGTGTTGGGAAAACAATTACGACAATCATTATGGCCATCGCATTTGCACTTCGAGGTCAAAAAGTTTTGGTAATCGATATTGATCCCCAATGTAATTTAACTAATTTCTTTGTTCCAAACTATGAAGGTTTAACGCTTTGTGATTGTATTTTTGAAGCGCATAAAGTAAATACAGTAATTCAAGCTACACGATTTAAAAATATTAGTATTATTCCAGCTTCTATGAATTTAGTATTGAGTAATGATGCTCTTATAGTTGCGAAAGGTTTAACACATTTAAAATTTAGAAAAATGATAGAATCTTTAGATGAAGGATTTGAACGATGTCTGATTGATTGCCCACCGTACTACACAGAATTAGTTGTAAACGCCCTTTTTGTCAGCAATGAAGTGATTATTCCATTTCAAGGGGATAAGAACTCACAAGATGCATTTCATTTAGTCACAAAGACTTTAGATGATTTTAATGGCGAATATTCAAGAAGAATATCATACCGAGGATTGTTTACAGGTAAAAAACGCAATAATAACGACACCAAAATCTACGATGAATATTTAGAGCGTGATTTAATTTATGATAATGCGATTCGTTTCCAAGGAAAGCCAGCAGATGAAATGTACAGTACAGGAAAGTCAATATTCGAAAAAGAGACAGGGATTTCAAAAGACTATCGTGAGTTTATAGAAGAGTATTTACTTCGAGAGAGTGGAAAGGAGTATGAATTAAGTCGTGAGTTTGTTTGATATTAAAAATGGTACAGATATGAGTAATGCGACGTATGCAGCAGTAGCCAAACCTAAGTTAATTCTTATTGATGATTTACTCGATCATGTTGATAATCGTGAATATCAGAAGGAACGTATTGACGCACTTGTGTATAATATTAAACAGGATGGGTTGCTTCAACCGATTGTGATTACTCCAAGTAATGAATTAGAAGGAAAATACACAATTTTGGCGGGGCACCATCGTGTACAAGCATATAAACGATTGCGTGAGATTGATGATCAGGATATGTATGAAGCAATTTTGAGTATTGTTTTACCATCAATGGATGAAACGGACAAACTTAAATATGTGCTTACAACAAATGTAAATCCTGAATTAAGTTTTAAGGAAAAGGAAGCACTTCTTAAAACTGCTGATCACCTTTACCAAAAACTCATTGCAATTGGCAAGAAACCTATGGGCCGAAAACGTGATTGGCTCGTGAATGTGACTGGACTTTCTCAATATTTTGTTAGAAAATTTGAAGGGGACCCAGAAAAAAAGAAAGAAAGTCCTACGCTTGATGATCAAGCTAAAAAGTTGATAAAACAATTTGAAAAACAATATGCATTTCTTGCAGACTACTATGCAGAATTGGATTTTGAAACACAGCAAAAAATCGCTTCATGGATTTTAGATTTAGAAAGTATAACACGTTAGCTTTTTGATGAAGGTAACATGAAAGTGTAGGAATCCAAGAGTAAACAGAGGGATTCTGATTTAAAAAAGCAAAGGAAATTGAACTTAAAAAGAAAGGGACAGTCCCAGAATAATAACCGTAAGGTATCGATGAATGATACGAAACGTGATAGGGCATTAACGGATGATACGTTCTCATCCCGCGTTACGAACAAAGGAGGTTTTAAGATGCTTCAAATTAAGGCAGATAAAGATATCACTTTAGATTCTTGTTATTTAATGGTTGATAATAACGAAAACAGCATGATGCTTCCATTAAAGCAAATTGATCATATAAAACTAGAGAAAAATATTCAAAAAAGTATTAAACATAAAAATAATTATGATATCATTGTTTTATACAATAAAGACCATGTAATGTTACATCGTCTCCGATTCGAAAGTCGCGAATTAAGTTATAGACTTTATAACATAATCATGGCAGTCATCAAGGAAAGGAGCGTGATGGACCTATAAGTTTGATAGCTTTAGGATGCTTCTTAGATAATAAATAGGAGCGTGAAATTATGTATTTAAGACAATTAGAGTTATGTAAAAAGTATCTCTATGATCAAGATATCTCTTTCGATAATATTCAGAAAGAAAATCTTGAGTATCTTCTTTATAGCATGAATATGAGTGAAGGGATTATAGCAGATGCTTTAAAGGTTGAACAAAAAGAAATTGTGAAACTCTGTATTCAATGGAATGTTTATAGATAGGAGGATACACGTGAAAAAACATATGGAGTGGCTCAAAACATTTAAGGGAAAGGAAATTCTTGGAATCTGTCTTGCTATATTGCTTGCGGTATTTGTAATTAATCTTTCTTATAAAAACAAAAAAGATGAACCTATTCTCATTTTTAAGGAGAATATTGTTGTTGAATATGGTCAAAAATCATTTATAGAAGATGATGAAACTGAAGAGAAAAGTGACACATCATCAAAACGAGAAACATTACCTGTGCTCATGCCTGAAGAACTCATTCAAAAAGATGTTTCTAAGTATGATGAACTATCCTTTAATAAAATTGCAGTTGGTGGAGAACCAGTCACTTTAGAATTCCGTTTTATTGATACTTCCACAATTGGATCGCATGAAGGAATTATCTATGCACGTCATGGTAAAAACGTCAAAGAGTTTAACTTTACTTACGAAGTTTTAGATACACGATATCCAGTTATTGAGGGTGAGAATCAAGTCAAATTGAAACATGATGAGGCGTTTGATCTCAACCTATATAATGCATACGATATTATTGATGGAGATTTAGAAATAACTGTAGATGGGATGAAAGATGAAGCTGGAACCTTTGATATCACTTTAAAAGCTACAGATAAAAATAAAAACACCACTAAAAAAACGGTTACCATTACACGAGAAGAAGCACCATCAGTAGCTACAACATCAAGTGATAAGTCCAATCATGAAGTTGTTTCAAATGAATCCGATGATACCAATAATTCACATTACGCTTTCTCAGAAAATTCATATACAGAAGCAAATTATTCAAGTCAAACAAATGAGAATTATGAAGTTTCTAATACTCAAAAAGGTCCATCACAAATTGAATCAAACAATGCTGAGAAAACGCAATACTTAGAAGTTGTGGAAATGGTAGATACCATGCCACGCCCCAATCCTCTCGATGAAACCCCTCCAGGAATGATTTTTTATAAAGATTATGGATCCTTTGATGCATGTAGTGCAGATATATATAATCAATTAGATGTACATACTTGGGAATGGGATAGCAATATTTGTGATCCTTGGGGATTTATGTATTATAGTACAAGATAATTAAACCGGGGGAGGATAGTCCTCTTTTTTTATTAATGAAAGGAGTTGAGATGAAGAAAATAAACATATATAAAGCAAGAAGTCCTTAAGTCAAGCGAGCTAAAAAGCTCGCTTTTGTTTTGCATGAACGTTAAAAAGGAGGTAAGAACATGCAGAAAACAATTAAAAAATTTGGTATTTCATTGTTGACATTTCTTTTGGTTATTACAGGCTTTGTTACCAATGTAAGTGCTGATAACGGTGAGGTATATCATAATGATGACATGTCAGTTGTAGTGATGGTAAGTCGAACGATTAAGGATGACACAGTTACCCTTGATTTCGATACCAAAACTACAGAAGACATCACAATTAAGGAATTTAAAATAGCTGATGATTCACTTCAAAAACAGGATCATCGTTACGCTTATGTAGTAGGTGAGAATGGGAATTACAAGTTTACCGTCGAATACACACGGAATCTTTTACTTGAAAAAGAAAACGAAGAAAATAAAATCATCGAGCGACAAGAAAAATTCGAGTTCTCACTTGATGTCGATGAACTTGAAGAAAAAAATGAAACAAATATTGAAGCATCTCAGGATGTGGAGCTTGAGCTTGATGAAGATTCTCATAGTGAATTAAAGGAAGAACAAAAACAGGAGCACTTAAAAACGGAAGAACACGAAAGCGTTCATGATAAAACGGCTCCAACATCAAGTAATTCGCAAAAAATTATTCAAGATATTAGTGTTACTGTTTTGGAAAATGGCACACGTACATTGAGTGCGCTTCCTAATATGAATGATTTAGATAAGTTTATTAATGAAGACGAATACATTTGTATTAACAACGAAACAGGTGTTATTTCGATTGAACGACTAGTTAAGCCGCAACCAGCCATTAGACGCTTTAGACGAAGTATAGGGAATGTTGTGACAACAGGGCAAAAAGTCATTCCTGCGGGTGAAACCATCACCGTCACATGGCGCGCAGACCGTAGTTTTTACTGGCAATTATGGGGTGGGATTTCAGAACTTTTTGTAAATGGAAATCGTGCTTACTGTCTTGAACCATCCATCTTTGATCAAGTCGCAACCAACAATGCATCTTTCACAACCTTAGATAGCGTTAACGGTGTGCGCGTGCATCCAGATGGTCGTCTTGCATTTACCCCATCATCTAAACAACGCATTAACCTTGAGCTTATTGCGAATTATGGATACAAGTATCCAGGACATCAAACCATGCGTTATGAATGGGCAACCAAAAAACTTATCTGGAATGAAATGGGATGGGATGTGACCGGTGGTCCTAATGTTGATACTGAAATGGCAGAAATTCGTTCATTAATAGCACAACATAACGATAAACCATCGTGGCATGGCCAATCACGCAAGGTGAAGAAAGGTCAAGTAATTGATTTATCTGAAGCAGGATTAAATAAGTATAGTGTTAATGACAAACTAACACATGGATTAGAAATCATAAAAGATAGCGGCAACACTTTAAAAGTTCGAGTAGTTGAAAAAGATGCGAGATTAGTGATTAGAAAGAAAGGTGGATCAGAGCAAGGTACATCATATGTTTATTCGGACGGTCATTCTCAAAAAGTAGCTCACTTTAGATTTCAAGATCCAACGGATGCAAATATAAAATTTGAAATTAAAACAGAAAATATTAGCTTTAAGAAAACCGATACGAATGGAAGCCCTGTTGCAGGCGTTGTGATTGAAACATCGTATCAATCTGATATGAGTGGGCAAACATGGAAGCGTACAACGGACAAGAACGGACAATTTGTCAGTCGTGACTGGGAAACAGATCGAATGATGTATTATCGTGAAGTATCAGCACCAGCACCTTATGTGGTTGATCCAACAATTAAGTCTCATCGGGTGGTGGAAGGCGAGAATAAAAACATTATTTCGATGGTGAATAAATTCCAACGTTCTAACATCACGCTTACTAAAATTGAAAATGACTGGGATCAAAATTTTCCAGAAAATAAAGGTAAGAAATTAAGTGGGGCAAGCATTGAACTTTATGCAAAGGAAGATATTTATGAAGGAAGTCATCGTGTTTATCAAGCAGGAGACCTCTTGGGGACAAAAGTAACTGATTCAACAGGAAAAGTTGTCTTTAAAAATGTACCAATCGGTCAATATTACGCTAAAGAAACTAAAGCGCCAGAAGGTTATGTTCTCTTCCAAGGACAATGGGATATTTCGATTAAATATGATGGCGGTAAGCCAACAGTCAAAGTTACCGAAACCGGTAAGACAGTTACCAACCAAGTTATTTACGGTCAAGCTAAACTCATTAAGACCGATGGAAATCGTAAGCTTTTAGGGGGCGTTGTGTTTGGCGTCTATCGACTTGATGGAACCCTTGTTGAAGAGAAAACGAGTGATGCCAATGGTGAGATTCTTACATCAAATCTTCGTTATGGTGATTACTACTTTAAAGAACACCAATCCTTAAGTAATTATTGGCCAGATGAAACTCCAGTTTACTTCTCTATTCAACAACATAAAGAGGTGAAACATGTAACAATGGCTAACAAACAAGTCCTTGTACATCTTGAATGGAGTAAAACAAATGAAGATGGAATGCCTCTTGAAGGGGTTGGATTTAAAGTAAAAAATACAAAGACCAATGAATTTGTAACACTATCTTATGCAGATGGTAAGAAGGTGGTTGAAGAGGATATCTGGTTTACCGATGCACAAGGGGATGTATTTATTAAAGGTTTAATCGAAGCTGGTGAATATGAGCTTGTGGAAGTGGAACCTCTTGATGGATACCAAGTAATACAGCCGCTTAAATTTACGGTTGATAACAAGCAAAATTACATTGATCTCGGGGCGCTTATTGGACTGTCTCTCAATGTTGGAGACGTTGTGAATGAGTGGAATAGAGGAAATCTTAAAATTACTAAATGTGATATTGATACTAAAGAAGCTTTATCAAACTTTGGTTTCAAGCTCTACGATATGAAAAATAATTTGATTGGCTACTATGAGACAGGTGCTGATGGTACTGTAAGCATCGATAACTTAAAATACGGCACTTATGTTGTAGAGGAAGTAAAAGTTGGTGGCGACTACGGAATTGACCCTCAAAAAGCACGTCAAGAAGTATTCATTGAAGAACATGGGAAAACATATGAGGTAACCTTTGAAAATAAACATGCAGATATTAAAACGAATGCTTCGTTTGTAGCGTGTGATAAGGAAAATCCGGATATTGTGACCCTTGTGGACGTCGTTAAATACACTGATTTACAAGTTGGTAAAGAGTATGTACTTGATGGAACACTCATGTATAAAGATATTCAAAAACCCGTGAAGATTGATTATGAAATTGTTAAAGGGCAAACAGTATTCACACCTACATCAAAAGATGGAAGCATTGAAGTTAAATTTACATTAGATGCAAGCAAGTTAGAAGCTAAAACACTGGTTGTGTTTGAAGATTTATCACGCGAGAAACAATCAGTCGTTGTTCATCATGACATTAACGATATTGATCAAACAGTAACAATTCCAGAAATTGGTACAAGTTTAACGTATACAAATCGTGATAAAGAAACACCGAATATCGTCACATTGACGGATAAAGTACGTTATAACGATTTAGTCCTTGGCAAAGAATATACTGTTAAAGGTCAACTTCAAGATGGGCTTACGGGCTTACCTTTACTCATTGATGGAAAAACAGTCGATGGTGAAACGACATTTATCGCAAACCAAAAAGATGGCTTCGTGGATGTTACATTCACATTCGATCAAAATAAACTCGAGACAGAAAAAATCGTTGCGTTTGAAAATCTCTATGAGAAAGAGCGACTTATCGCAGTTCATGCGGATCTTGAAGATAAAGACCAAACAATTGAGATTATTACATATCGCATTTTAAAGAAAGATATTGATACCAAGGAAGTACTTAAAGAAGCTGAATTCACGCGCTATGACTTAGATGGAAACATCATTGAGGTATTAAATACAGATGAAAAAGGTGTTGTTGAATTTAAGTTATTCAAAGGTGAAGTCAATACAGCTAAGGAAACAGGAGCACCTCTTGGTTACAAGTTAAGTGATGAAGTTGTAACGATGGATACAAATGTGAGTGAAGATGGAAGCTTATTTGTTATCGAATACTATAACGAACTATTACCTGATGATGCTTTACCAGCAACTGGAGTTTCAAACTCATTTACGATTGTCGCCACGATACTCGTAATGTTAGGAGGAATTTTTATCGCATTAAACAAATTATTTAATAAACGAAAAGTAAACGTGGTAGGTTCTACCACAATAAAGAATAAACCAACCAATTGGTTTAAAAATATACTAAACGGATTCGCTGTATTAGCGACTTCTGCTATCGTTTTAGGAATCAGTACTGTGAGTGTAAGAGCGGATGTGATTGATGATTTAAACAGTCTTTGGAATAACTCAAAAAGAAATATTGGTCGACTTTTAACTTTAATTGGTACTGTCATTACTTCGATTGCGACAGTGGTTTTATTTATTGCATTTGTTATCCTTTTATTTAATTTTGTGATGTCAAGACGCCGCGGTGAGGATACAAGTGAAAAGATGATGCCGCTTTTTGGAGTACTTATTGGTTTCGCAATCGTCATTGCGTTATCTGCCTTCGGTTGGGCTTCATTAATTTAATTTTTAATTTTTAATTTTGTGATGATAAGTGTGGTAGGTTCTACCACACTCGAAAGGAGGGTGTATGGGTTTTATATTCCAATGGTTGTTGGATGAATTTATATCGATGCTTTTTGTGGTGATGGAACTCATTTATTCTGTGGTTTCATCGAATATCTTTGAAAATTCATACATACAATTCATACTAATTATTTTATCAAGTTTTGCAGGTGTATCATTCTTCTTAGGTTTAGTACCTGCAATATCAAAATATGTGTCGGAAAAGAATATCAATATCAATGAATTGATCAAAAATATCTTTACAGGATCACTTTTTGCTTTGTTATTTACACCGTTTTCAACGGCTATTTATCAGGTTGGTTATTTTTTATCAAGTGAAGCATTAACGATTGCAGGAAAGGCATCATCTATTATTACGAAAGATAATATATTCGATGGAGCAAGCCTCGTTACAATGATTAATGGTTATACAGGCTGGGGCATTATCATTAAAAGTAGCGTCGTTTTAGCTATGGTTGTTTTACTCATTATTATTCTATGGCAACAATATATACGAGCTGTAGATTTACTTATTTATCAACTGCAAGGTGTCATTTCGGTCTTTAGTATGGTGGGTGGTGATAATTCAGCTTTTAAAACCTATCTTAATGGCGTGCTGGCACTGACGATTACGCAATCGATTCAAGTAATGTTTTTATACGGTGGGCTTACGATTGTTCGGTTGGGTGGCATTACGGATATGTTTATGGCGCTTGCCTTCTTTGTGGCTGGAGTAGGCCTTCCTAAGAAAATGAAAGAATGGTCCTACACAACAGGAACTGCAAAAGGAATCTCTGCACTCGCTCAAACAAGTATGCAAACTTACACCACACTTCGTATGACTACGATGATGCAGTAGGAGATGCAATGTGGTAGATTCGTCCACGTACATTTAACTTTGAAAGGAGTGAAATTATGACCCAGCGAAAACAGAAAGAATTTGTTTATTTATCACAACTTGATCGTGGTGATAAGTTCTATAAGTGGAAATTAGGAAACTTTGTAATCGCGATAGTTCCTTTACTTGTATCAGCGTTATTCAAATCGGGTTGGGGTCTTATTTTTTCGATTGTTTTCTTAGTTACAACTTTAGTTTTAACTTTTGAAGTATACCCCGAAGAACATTTGATGAATTATTTGAAAGTGAGAGTGATCTATATGTTTAAACGAAAAGTAGATGTAAACCAACAGGTATATTCTCAAAATAGATTAATGCAGATTTCAAATCAAATTAAATTTGGAAAAATATATGAGCATCATATCACTTTAAGTAAAGGAGGGTATGCAGTTTTGTTTGAGTATCAACAACTTAACCCTGATTTAATGAGTGATTATGAAATTGAAATTGCAACGAAACAGAAAGCAGCATTTTTAAGCAATTTCCCTAAATTAAAAGAAATGGTCGTAGAATTATCCCAATCCTATGATGATGTTATCGCATATAATAAGGAGCTTTTAAAAACAGCGCCTCCACATCTTCACACCTGGATTGAGAAACGTATCGCTTATATTGAAAGATCGAGCCGCAGTAATAAAGAAGATGAAAAAACAACGATTTTATATTTAGAAAACAAAGACGATGATATTAATCAATTTATTCGTGACGTTGAACGTTTAGGAATAGAAAACAACGTGTCGCTACATATCTTACAAGGCGATAAATTGAAACGTGTAATCGCATCAATTATTGCGGATGTACGCTATAACGATATTTATCCAGAAAATACAGCACAAGCATTAGAAATGGAGGACTAGCAATGTTTGGAAGAAAAAAGAAAAAACAACAACTTCAAGAGAGCATTAAAGATCTTGAATTTAAAGACATGATTCTGCCTAACCGTATGCAGTCTCGATATGATCGCATTGAATTTAGTAATGGTAATTATGTTTCGTATGTTGCTATTAAAATCTATCCACGACGTACCGATACCAAACTTATTTTAAAAGATCTTGGATCGGTAAAAGGTGTATCAATCCTTTTTGATTTATCAGAACTATCGATATCAACATTCGAGAAACAGCTTAATAAAACGGTTCAAAATGAAGCAGATGGTATGAAGCGCAAAAGTAATGTGGATATCGTTAAACAAGGTGTGAATGAAAAAGCACAAAGTAACTTTATGACAGAACTTTACAATAATAATGAGAAAACATACAAAGGAACAGTCATTATCAAGATGGTTGCACCAAGTATAGATGAACTTAATACATTACGCAAAACAGTGAAATCTAAATTAAGTGCACGGTCTATTTTGGCGGATAATCTTAGCTATCGTCAAAAAGATGCCTATGCATCATTTATGCCATTCAATAACAACAAGATTCATGGATTTATTGAACACCCTTATACTGCGCAAACATTTGCGAATTTATGGTTGCCAAACTATGCGTCATGGGTTCAAGCCAAAGGGTTTCCCTTAGGCCAGATTGAAAATGGTGGTGCTTTCTACTTTGATCCCTTTGAACGGAGAATGAGTGTATCAAATTCTAATGGATTTGTGGTTGGAATGTCTGGGCGTGGTAAATCGTTCTTACTTAAAATACTGATTTTTAATATGGTATTAAACGGTAAGAATGTCATCATGCTCGACCCTAATAATGAATTTGCAGATCTTGTAACAAATTTAGGTGGGCAGGCAATACCCTTACCACTTCTGAATGTTTTAGAGATTCGTGTTCATGATAATGAATTGAAACAAGAAATCATGAATATGAAAGATGCGGAAATTTCAGACTTTAAGTTCCATCTTAATTTCTTAAGAACATGGTATACAACCTATGGAACAGATATTGAAAACAAAGAGGATAAATGCTTTGAATTCTTATGTAAGCATATATACGCGAAATTCAATATTAATGAGGAGATGGATTATTTAAATTTACCGGCTCACCAATATCCACGATTACGCGATGTTTATCATGAAGCAGTAGCCTTATCTAAGAAACGATTATCTGAACTTGTGGATGAAGGCATTATTTGGAAGCCAGAGCAGTTCTTGTCAGTAGCACAGACGCTTCAAACCGCAGTGCTTGATGGTAGTGATAGCCAATATTTTGATGTATATACCTCGGCTCCTATGGATTTGAGCAAGCAAATAATTCTTGCAATTCAACTAAAAACCATTAACAATCTAAAACCAGCTACAAAATCTGCAATCTACCTCAACATGAATAATTACATTAGTGCGCTCATTTTAAGTGACCGGACAACACCATTTCTTTATGGATGGGATGAATTACACATGGCGGTTGATAAACGTGCTGATGCAGATAATCAAGCGATTAAAGAGTTTGCGACAATTTATGCTATCGCGCGTAAGTTTGAAGTTGCTACTTGGGCAGCAACAACCTCACCTCAACACCTTAAGCATCATAGCGTGGTAGATTCAACCACAACAATTTTCTCACAATGTGCGTTCAAATTTATCTTCCAAGTTGTCGGTGATGACTACAAGCATCTTATAGAGATGGTAAGTAACTTGAATGAGATTGTAAAAGAAAAAGTTCAACTCTTACCACGATTTGAATGTATCTCTGTAATTGGTGAAAACATCAATTTCAAGGTAAAAGTGAAAGGGGCCAATCTCAATGATCTACAGGGTGATGAAGATCCTTACCTTGTTGAAATGGCACAGCTATTCGGTGATGCAGGTGGTCGATAGGTTTACAAGTAACACAAAAGAAATGCGTGGTAGGTTCTACCACGCTAGAAAGGTCTTCAAATGAATGTTTATGTATCACTTCTATTAAGCTTTTTATATTCATATAAATTTGCTCAAATTAGTGAAGTAAAGAAAAATGATAGATCAAGAAGAATAATTTCAATACCAACATTCTTCCTGTGCTGGATAAATTTCTTAATTTATATATGCTGGGCATATTATTACCAACATAACCAACTCAATACAGCTCTAAATATATTTAATGTATATGGGCTAATAACTGTTTTAGTCTTTACAAAGTTACTAGCGAAAACGCCTGTTAGAAGGTCTTCGATTCATTCTAGAGTAATTAACTTTGCAATTGTCGTGCTGGTAATTCTTGGTTGGTGTATCAAATAATGATTTCAAAAGTATGTAAAAAGAAGGAAACGATGCACTGATGAAAAGAGTTCTGTAAAGATCAATTTGCTCTTTCAAAACCACCCCATTAAAAGTAGTCATTGCTTCTTGAAAAGTTATTGATGGATTTGTCTCTTTGATCGTGTTGAATAGCATTTCTTGTAAATATGCCGAACCATAAGAGGCTATAAACACACCAACAAATAAATAGGAAATTAATATGGAATATTGCAAGGAAGCAAATAGTTTTTTTGAAGATTTGGGGGTGTTAGTTGTATCGAGTGTAAATGTAGCAAAAAGCAAAAAGAGTAAGATTGCAAGAAGTAAAGAAAAGAACAGGTGAGCTAAGAACAATGTTAGAGTAGTCGATTTGTAAGTCCTCCCAAAAGGCAGAGTGAATAATAATATCATTGAAAGCACAAATAATAGAGATAGCATTATTGATATCATCGAAAACCCTATCATAGGACTGTTGTAAGGCACATTGTTTTTAAGTCTTAAGACAAAATCAATTAAAAAAATAACTGCATAAACTAGAAAAACAACAAACATAACAGGAAGTGCAATATTTTTGAAGAATATACAAGTAATCATGATTGTCGCAATACTAGTGCCTATAAAACACCACACAATATAAAAATTAGTTCGATTGTTAATGTAGTAATCTTTTGTAGCAAAATCATTAAAAAAATCATTCATTATTTCCATCTCCCCTCTATATGATTATAACAAAGAAATAGGGTAGAACCTACCACACTAGAAAGGACAAGCTAATGAAAACAGATGATAATAAAAATCAAGAAATAATAATTGCGAACACTGATGAGGAATATTTGCAATTTATAGAAAGAATTAAATCTAAATAATTATTTTGAAAAGAATTTCTCAATATATTTTAGTTGTTTCCCAAGTGTATTTACAAAATCTCTTTTCTTACCTGGAGTTTCGAGTTGAATAAGTGAGTGAAATGAATTTAAAAGATGGAATGCAATCCAATCATTTCCAGTATAAAAAAAGAGCAATGGATAAAAGTTTTGTGTGAAGCATGAAACTGAAAATGAGATATTGTTATTAATGTTGTAATTCAACCTTTTGTTACCATCAACTATAAGCATCGGAGGCTGATTGTTAAGTGGTGAATACAACGCGATTATAGGAGTTTTAGAAACTGAATTTTGTGGTTTTTCATTGTTGTATCTAAACATTTCTTTATTATCAAAAAAAAGGACTTCTTTAAAAACCTGTGGTTGTTTAGTATAGAAATTAAGAATGTTTTCAATATTAAGAGTTATATTTATACTTCCATTATTGTAATAAAATGGTGCAGTGTAAGTCTCATATTTGTCATTATCACTATCACCAAAACCAGAGGAGTAAACAATTTTATGGGCATGTTTTTCTATAAAACGACTCCATAATTTAAGAGTTTGCTTTTCTTCGAATGAGCTACCTTTGTTCTCGAAAAAATCGAACAGAGCATCTATATCATTTTTTAATAAAAACTTCTCCATGTGATATCTCGCTTTCTTTAATAATTATACTAATTTTAGTATATCAAACATAACCTATGAATAAAAGTTGACACTATCTTCACACTAGAAAGGATGATGTCCTATAAAAACAAAACTACTGATCTCATTTTTAAAAAGCAATACTGGTAAGAAAATAATAAAGCTAACTGCAATCGTAGCGGTAGGTTTACTCTTTCTAATAGCAATTATTCCTGTAGCATTCATTGAAGCAATTAATCCGTTTAAAAGTAATCCATATTTAACTAATGAAATTGAAAAAGGTAATCGACGAGATGATGTATATGATAAAGCACTCAATGAAATCAAACAGAGTAAAAACACTGATGAACTTTATGTCAATTTGGATATGGTCCGTATCTTTGAATATTTTGTTGTCTATGATACGAAAAAAGAGTTAACGGAAGTTACGCAAGAAGACGCAAAGAAACATCTTGAAACCTACTATATTTATCAAGAAGATAAAGAAATTAAGATACCAAAATTAAACGATGAAGGTGAAGCGGTAATAGACGAAGAAACAGGAGAAGCGCTTCATGAAACTAAAGTAATAACGATTGAGAAAGCAAAGAGTCTCGATCAAATTATTGAAGATTTAAGTGTTGATTATCCAGCACTCCTTAATGAAGCCTATGCGCTTCAAATTGTGAATATTTATGACTTCCAAAAAAATATTACAAAGCGACGGATTCATGGTGGTGGAAATGGGGAACCAGTCGCAAAAGAATGTTATGTATATTACGAACCATTTGGTGAGTATTTGAAAGGTGGAGCCCATTATGCAGTTGATTTATCAGGTGAAAGAGGAACTCCAATTATGGCGGTTCAGGATGGTGTTATTAAAGAAATTGTAAATCAATATGATGATACCCCGGTCGGTTTAAGTTTTAATGAAGCGCAAGGATATTCAGGTAGAGAAAATTATGTTCTCATTGAACATGATGCTGCACTTGCTGGAGCATCTTCATTTAGTACACGATATATGCATATGACTGCGTGGGACGAGATGCCTTATAAGGTAGGGGATGTGGTAAAGATTGGGGAAATTATTGGTTACATGGGAAACAGTGGTTTTTCAACTGGATATCATCTGCATTTTGAGACTTGGGTTGATGGTAAACGCATTGATCCCCTCACGTTTTTTGATTTCGGCCAGTTGCGGGACAGTTCCAATTATAAAGGATGTGGATATTAAAAAAGTGTGGTAGGTTCTACCACGCATGAAAGGAGGAAATATGAGGCGCAGAAGAAAAATAGTGATTTTAATTATAGCAATTATGCTTTTATTTGTACTGTTATCCATGAATTTGAATTTTTATGAATTCATTCCGTTTGTATTACTTCTTTTAGTAATGCTTCTTATTGTACTAGTATTTCTATTATAAAAATATAAAAAATTAAAATTTTAGTGGAGGTGGGAGATTGTATATGTTTTAGGGATTTCCAAACACACTTTCACAGTTCTTAGATTAACTCTGATGTACTTTGTAAAAAATTAGATGAAAGATTAGAAAGGTATATGAAGGAAGGTGAAAAAAGTGCTAAACAGGGTTGGTAAAAAACAAACAATGATTCTCGTTGTTATAATAACGCTTATTTCATTCGTATTTTGTTTTAGTATTTATTCGTGGAGATCATCACTTAAGGTGAATGAGAAAAAAGACGTACCTATGCAGGAATTGAAGTTGAGTGTTACTGAATACGAATTAGAACTTGGAGATGCTCCACCTGATTTTAAACAATTTATTATGAAATCAGATATTAAAGAAAACGTAGATATTGATTTAAGTCAATTCAATAAGGATGAAATAGGTGAGTATGAAATCAAGTATCGTTATACGGATCTAAATATTCCGTACGGAAATTCTCTTATTGTTAAAATACATGACACCATGCCCCCGTTTATGAAACTTAAAAATTTAGTGATGGAAATGGGAAGTACAGTTGATGTCATGCAATTTGTTGAAGAATATCAAGACTATCAAGAAGTCGTTTTCTCATTTAAAGATGAACCGGATATGAATCGCAAAGGAAATCAATATATTAGAATCCTTGCAACAGATGCAAGTGGAAATTCTACATATAAAACAGTGATGTTAACGCTTAATGAGAAAATTGAGTCTTCACCCAATCATAACGCTGCTGGTGTGGTAGAACCTACCACACCTAATAAAGAACAACCATCATCTGCACCTTCATCATTCGAATCAAAACAACCACCTTCATTTCCTAATAAGAATGGTTCTTATGTTAAATTTCCAATTGAACAACACGGAACATTTGATGATGCTTTTATAGCATGTCAAAGAGAACGAGCGGAGCAAATAAACTCAGGTGTTACAGGTATTGGTAGTTGTAGACCTTATAAAGTCAATGGAATCAATAAAGGTTATGAGCTGATTTGGGAATAAAATAGCATCCTTTCAAATAAGGTTGAAAGCGTAATTGAAAAAGGAAATACTTTAATTTATACTCCTACACAAATGAGGGGTAACTATGTGTTAAAAAGGATTCATTTTATTTATAAGTTCATTTAAAAATACTTAAAAAAACTTAAAAAAAACGATATATCAAAATGAGTTTTTGATAAGGTCTAGAAGATGCTAAATATATCATTTTATATATCAAAATAAACTGCTTAAAAACCCAGTATTTAAAGGCTTTAGCGATGAACTCGTTCAGCGCTGTGATGGGAATGGGTACATTTATGGGTACATTCCCTTATCTTGCAGACAAAAAGAGGAAAAATGGGAACAGGAGTTGAGATTATGGAAAAGATAAAAGAGACTAAAATTAGAATCAATGAAGCCGATCTTAATCGTTTAAAATGCTTAACTGGCGCAACTACGATGAATGGAGCCGTGGATATAGCAATTAAATACACGCTTGATAGTTATCGCAAAGATATTGATTTTGATTTATTAAATTTTGTAGAACGAGTTGTTAAGGAGCGAATGCAACAGTATACGCAAGAATTATTTACTCGTATTGATGCAGTACAACAGGAGTTTGAACAATTATATATCATAGAGGCTGAAGTAACAGAAGCTATCAATGACCTAGTCTTTGCAATTCAACAAAAGCAAAGACCACAAAAATAAAGATAATAAAAATGTGGTAGGTTCTACCACGCCCAGAAAGGAAGAAGTTATTAAGATGATTTATGCATTATTGTTAATTTGGTTAGTTACCTTTACCGCAAGCTTCTTTATTTTAGATATAGCAAGTAAACGACTTGAATTACCCAATAAAAGGAATCGGATCTGTTTTTGCTTAAGATTCTCTTTATTGATAAGTACAGCTTTTACGGTGTTACTTTTTGTGCTTCATTTATTGACGGTTTTAAATATATTTTATTAAGAATATAGATTTAGAGACAATATGTGGTAGAACCTACCACATGTGTTAAAGCAAAAATAATCAATTAATTATGTAAGGAGTGATGAATTATAGATAAGCAATATTTGTTAAGGCTATCAAAAGAAAAGATGGATACATTAAAGGTTCGCCTGGATGTTAATACCTATAATAAAGCAGTAAGAACAGCGCTTGATTTTACCTTAGATAACTACAACCGTAGTATTAAGAATGAAGCGATGGAAATTATTGATCTTACAATAACAAATTCAATTCGTGCAGAAATTGTACCAGCATACAATTACATTAGAAAAGTGGAATACCTTCAATCACTGTTTAGAAAAAATCATGGAATCATGCTCAAAACGCTTAGTGATGCAAAAGAAAAAATGTGGTAGGTTCTACCACATTCTAAAAGGAGGTGATCCAGATAATCACGATAAAAACAAAATATAGTACGAATAATAAGAGTAACATCGCTTATCTCAATTACATTGCAACACGTGAAGGCGTAAAACTTGAACTATCACATGATCACATAAATAAACCTGTATCGCAAAAACAAAAAGATTTATTGAAGCAACTCTTTAAAGATGACGCTTTTAATGATGATTTAAAAGAATTGAAAGCGTTTCGAGATAAACCAAGCAGTTACACTGCAAGTGAGCTTATATCTCGAGGGCTTGATTACACATTGAATGTTGATAATAAAGTCTATCTTAATTATATCGCTACGCGTGATGGTGCTGTGGTAGAACCTACCACAAAACATGGACTCTTTGATTTGGAAGGAACTGCAGATTTAAAATCATTTAAGGAAATTATGAATAATTATTCGGGCCGTGTCTATAAGATGATTATTTCCCTACCATATAATTCAGATTTTAGAGAGAAGGAAAAGTGGGAAATGTTAATTCGCTCATCGCATCCAAAGATTGCGAAAGTATTTAATAGAAATGTATCTGATATAGCGTGGGTTGGTGCTGTTCATGAAGCAAGTAATCCCCATGTTCATTTAATGATATGGTCAAAAACAGAAAGGGAATTAGATTTAAATAAGACTGAATTTAAAAAAGCTATGGAATATTTAAAGATAACCTTTGCACAAAAAATCTATAAGAATGAATTTCGAGAATTAAATCAACTGCGTCAGGAAACAATGCAAGGACTTAGAAGTGAATTAATGAAGCATTTGAAATCATATAATCAAGGAATATTTCATAATGGTTTGGATGTGAATACATTTCACTTAATGCAGGCATTTGCGCGTGATATACCAGACGTTAAATATGGATATCAAAGTCCAGAAAATAAAGTAAAGATTAATCAAATTCTTGTATCGTTGATTGAACATCATCCTGATTTATATAAAATGTTAGAAGCGCTTGTCGAGAATCAAAGCAAACGAATTGATTACTATAATATTTCCAGAGAAGCAGATAAGAAAGATCATATAGAACAATTTATACAGAAGCTTTTCAATCCTACTAAAAATGATAAACCAATCTTACAAAATATGCTTATAACTGAATTACAGAGTATGGGGGATTTACTAGAAAATCGTGGTATCAATGTGGTAGAACCTACCACAAGTGAAAAACATAAATGTCAGTTTTCACTAGAAAAAGAACCACAACTTCTAAAAATGATTAAAACGCAAAGAGAAGAATATTTTAAAGGAACGCTTCCGAAACGTGTTCAGCAGGATCTTCAAATAATAAATATAAATAAGCAGGAGAATAAATTTTTAGATTCGAAGCAAGCTGGGAAAGAAAGCAAAAAAGAAATACTAGATTTTAAGAATAAAAAATACAGTGAAACAAGATTTTTCGTCAACAAGGAGTGTGGTAGAACCTACCACATCAAGAAGTCAAACTATAGGATTGAAACTGGGTAAAGGATTAATGCGATCAATGATGCAAATTTCTATGGAACTTGAAATGACATACAAACAAGCTTTCATTCAAAGTAAAAAGCATCAACATCAAAATCAAAATAAGAAAATAAAACTCGCACATCGTTTAGAAAAGGAGGAAAGGTATAAATGATTTTTATAGTGTCAATGATTTTGTATCTGTTTGGGATTATGACTTATATTGTATTAATGTCATATGATTATAGTACAAATAAACTGATTATGTCAGCGTTACTACCATCTTTTCTAAACATTAAGTGGCAATACTTATTAAGTAGTGCGATATTGTTTATCGTTATACCCTTGTACATTCATCTAGGAAAGAAAGCACAAGCTTCTGCAAATAAAAAACAAGTTGCAGGTGATTTGCACGGATCAGGTGCTTGGGCAGATCTTAAAGAAATTCGTGAGAATTATCAAAGTTATACCTTTAAAGATTTTTATAATGATAAATGTGTTCCAAGTGGATGGCTTGTCTACTATAGTCCCAAGACTCATGAACATTTTTTCGATATAACACCTTGTTCGGCATTAACACTTGCTCCCGCACGAAGAGGAAAAACTACAGCCATCTCAATCCCTGAAATTCTGTATAATGCTAAATCCGATGCATCAATGTTTATTCCGGATACCAAAGGAGAAATGTTAGATTTGCTTAAACCAATACTTGATGAATTGGGTATTCGAATTATCAACTATAACCTTGATGATACCGAGTACTCTGATAAATATAATTTGATTGGAGATGTGTCTGATTACTGGGATAAACATCTCGAAGCTTTAAGTAATGGAGACACAACAGAGAGTAATAAAGCATTAGCATTATGTCAACAAAACGCATTAATCATTGCAGAACAAATGATCCTTGCAACAAAACGTGAGGATACGGGAGCAATGCATAGTTTTTTCCTAGGGACATCGATTGGATGGATTGCATCATGCATTTTACTTGTGGTTCAATTTGCACCGAAACATTTACGACACTTTCCATCAGTAGTATCGGTATGTAAAGATCTTGCAGTTCAATCATTTGAAGAGAATAAACTTGGATTAATTTTGAGTAAACTTAAAAGTGACAATCTTGCAGTGAGTGTTGCAGGAGGGGCGATGTCAGCTGAAAAAGAACTCTTAAACAATGTGACATCATCCGTTCTTGATGCAATGCAACCATTTGAAAACAAAGCATTATTAAACGTATTTAACTATAGTGGAAGCAATTGTTTAGAGGACTCAGTAAATCAACAGACATTCACTTTCTTAAATTTTCCACTAAACAATACATCAGCATGCAGTATTGCTTCACTTATGATTACCCAACATGTTGAAGGACTAGCAGTTATTGCTAAGAATACAAAGTCTAATCATTCAAGTGATGTCGGAAAATTAAAGAGACCTTACCGTATTGAAGGTGAAGAAATTGGAAATATTCCAGCAATAAAAGGGATGGAGAAATATTTATCTCTTTATCAAGGATTCGGAATTACCTTTTCATTAGTATTTCAAGATTATACTCAGATTAAAAGACGGTATGGTAATAATGCAGAAACCATTCTTAAAAATGCAGACATCAAACGCTATATTGGCTTTAATGCCGATGATGTGGATTTTGGAAAGCGTGTGTCACAAGCATTAGGTACAATTACTGTCGAAACAAAAAGTCAGTCAAATTCATATCGAGGAGGCTATGGTGGTGGACCACATCGCTCTACAAGCACAAACCTCATTAAACGGGAATTAATGACTGTAGAAGAGGTCTTACAAACAAGAGATGCAATCATTATGAAAAGCCCCAACAAACCGCTTAAAACGAGTTTTGTGCCATATTATGATAAAAGATTCCCCGTTAAACTTAGCAGAAGTGGTTACAAAGGAAAAAGGGTGGGATTTGAGAATATAAAAGTGTTTAATGAATCTGAATTATTTGAAATTATTAACCTCAAAAAGATTAAGAATGAAAATGTCATCGATTCAATAAAAGCTGATGATATGTTAACAGAGGTAAAGAAACGTGAACTTGACCTAACAATGATGGATATAGAGAATAAAATAAATTAGATTATAAATAGTAAAACAAGGAATAAAAGAAAAGGAGAATAGTATTTATGAACAAAGTAATTATTACAGGAACACTACATGGACAATTAGTTAAAAATGAAATTGGAGAAGGTAAGAGCAAATTATTATTTACTATTATCTCACGAAATGATTATCCAAATCGAGAAGGAATTTATGAAAACACGTTTATTAATTGTGTTGCATGGAATGAAACAGCGGGTTTTATTTTAAGAAACTTTAAATCAGGAGATTCAATTGAAGCAATAGGAAGCATTATAAATGAAACTTGGGAAAAAGATGGGGTAAAACAATATAAAGATCGTATACACATTAAAGATGTGGGCTTTGTTCCAGTTAAATTAAAAAGTCAAACAGAATAGAAAAATTTAATGGATTTTATATACTTAACGATTTCGCTATAATTTCGTTATATATAAATTACTCATAGGGTGATTGCTTAAATAATTAATAGATAATATACTAAGATTAACATATGAAAATATATTATAGAGGGAGTGTTGCGGAATGGATCTTGTTGAATATTTTATCAATCACATTGGTGATAAAGAAAATGCATTTTATTTAGAGTTCGCAGAAAATTTTACCGACAAGTTACATGATTTTGAATTACCTGTAAAAGATCAATTGGAAATAATAGAGGAATGGAGAACACTTCTTTACCCCTCAAATCCAAAATCTAAACAATTGGAGGCCGAAAATTGTCTCAAATTTGTATTATATTCATTTTGGCTTTATAACAATGGTTACAATATTGAGGGACATTCTAACTTATTAAGTAGAATAAAACATCCAAGACAGATATCGGATGGAGAGTTTTATAATGCAACGGAGAGTAAATTTGGTAGAGACGAACGAGGTAGTGTAACTTGGTCGAGTAGAAGGAAATATATAAATGAATTGGAATTTAAAACCGTTGATGTAGTTTCAGATTTTATTGACTCTGATTTGAATACACTTATTAACTCAATTTCAACAAGCAATGATGATTTTTGCAATAAAAGATCGGATGACAAACTAGCACATATCAAAAATGTATTAGAAAATATAATGAAACCAACAAGAAGCGGAAGCTATATTGATGTTCCTTTTAGCGAGCTAACTAATGGATACATCACAGAAGAATCTGTCCGCGATTTTGGCAATGAACTACAGGTTTTTAGACATGCTAGACCTGATTCAATTCTTAAAAGACAGGAGTATTCAGAAGATCAAAAAAACTCCCTAATAAGTTATGGAATTGCAGTAGCAACGATAGCTTATAATTATGTTAATCAAAATTAAATTTTATTAGTATGTATAAATTAGATTTGGTGTCAAAATAGTAAACACTATATGATTTAGAAAATAAGTAATTAGAAGAGAGCGTCTTTTAAAATGAAGGCATGATGTTGAGATGGAAAAAACGTGACAAAGGCCGTTTTTTCAGAATATCGTAAGTTTCTACATCATGCCGTTAAGAATTTTAAAAGGTGCGACCGCGAAAAGGTTGTAGGGGTTCCTGCAACCTTTTTATTATATTAGAGATTAATTATCTTCATCTAAATCTTTATTTATAATTTTACCGTTTTCACTTCGGTACTGCTCAAATAATTCAGCCATTTCATTATCCTTTAAAGCAAATTTTTCAAGTTGTTCCAGCATTTTAATTTCACTGATTTTGGCTTGCATCTTGTCAAAAATAATTCTATTTTCAATCTCTTTTTTTGTCTTTTGTTCCCAGGATTTGATATTTACTTTATCGATTATTTCAATTGGTTGAATTGGTGATACAAGCACTTGATAAGGTGGCACAATTTTTTCAACACGTCCAGTAATTGGGTCGTTGTTGTAATCTGGAATTACCACCACATCATTTGGGTTAAGTTCTATTTTTGATGAACATAATACACTGATTTCATTTTTAATTTCTTTCACTTGATAATATAACATTGTTTATTTTCTCCCTTTCTATAACTTATTTTTACAATTGCAATTTTAATTAACTCTAGATTAAGTTACTTGCTCATTGTTTATCGCTCCTTTCTGATAATCAAGGGCTAGTCCCTTTGACACCCTATCCTTAGCACACAATTAGGTGAGAAATGCAAAATGAAATGAAGAGATGGCCGTAAGTCGTACTAGTGCGGGAGGAGGGTGAATGTAGTGAACGAATCATCTCGAAATGAAACTCGAGAGAAAAATTTTAAAAATGTTTTTAATTTAAAAATTTTCGAATTTTGCATTACGAACGAGTGTGCTATGGTAAGGGTGTCAAATACTACTATTAGTTATTAATGAGTTATATTTGGAAAAGTCTTGATTAATGTTCAGAAGTAACATATTTAGAAACTGATCTAGATCTTGAGGTGAGAATTTAACATAGCTTTATAGTAGATATTTCATTTAAGTGGTAAAAATAACAAGTAATAAATAATTTTGAGTTATTATTACGAAATTTAACTTATGAATTAATCAAATAGCAATGAAAAGAGAATAAAAGGTTTGCTTCATTATTATCGAGGTTTAAACAAAAATTAGATGATATTCCCATGATTAGCCTATCATCAATATTATTTGATATAATAAAATTAAATAAACGTGATTTAAATTGTCGTAAGGAGGCACTAAATATGGGTGATAACTTTTCAGAAGGATTACGAAATATGAAATCAGATATTAACAAAATGTATTCATATACAAAGTTGTGTATAAACGGAGCCAAAAAATTATTTGTTGAGAAAACTAGTGACGATTTATATTCAAGTCTTGGAGCAACTGATAATGCTGCCGAAAATGAAGCGTATGAAGAAGCTTTAGATTCTGCAATTTCAAATACAAACAACTTGAATATAGCTATAATGGGCAAGTACTCGTCAGGAAAGAGTAGCATAATAAAAACGTACTTTAAAAAACCAGAAAACGCAATTTTAAATCCAATTTATATTTCTTTAGCATCATTTAATGAAATAAAGACCCCCAAAAAAGGAGTGAAGAGAAATGAATACTTCCAGTCAATAGAAAAAAGTATTCTTCAACAAATTTTCTATAACGTAGATAGCAATAAAATTCCACTTTCAAGTTTTAAAAGAATTAATAAACATCCGAAATGGAAAACATTACTGACTTCAGTGACAGTAGTACTGCTGTTGGGATCAATTATCGTTTTTTTAAATCCTAATGCATTTGATTTTTTAGTGGAACACTATAATATTCTAACTTCGAAAAAAGGAGCTGGCTTTTCTCTTTCAGTTGTTACTTTTTTATTCGTTTTTTTTATGGCACTGATAAATAAGATCGCCTACTTCACTCTCACAAGTTTTAATATTAGTAAGTTCAAATTCAAGGATGCTGAAATAGAAATTAACGGAAAAAACGAATCATTATTTAACAGATTTGTTGATGAGATACTGTATTTCTTTGAAGTTACATCACACTCTGTAGTTGTTATTGAGGATTTAGATAGATTTGACGAACCTACAGTTGTTTTTACCAAGTTACGTGAAATGAGTTTATTAATTAATAGTTCTAATCAGATTAAAAGAAGGATTGTTTTTGTATATGCAATGAAAGATGATTTTTTTACTGACTATGCTGATAGGACTAAGTTTTTTGATTTTATTTTGCCAGTAATACCTTACGTTTCTGCCGTAAATTCAAATGAAATACTCTGGAAAAAACTAGATAAAAGACTTGGAATAAGTAAATCAGATTCAACGAAAAGTTGTGACATTGATAAAGAGTTTATCAACGATATCAGTGTATACATTTCAGAAAGTAGAATAATTGATAATGTTGTAAATGAATTTAGTTTATTTAAGAAAAAGTTAAATAAAACCGAGATGAGTGATAGGGGTTTGCTTTCTTTAATTATTTATAAAAACTTATTTCCGAGAGAATATAATGAATTATCTTCAAATCAAGGATTTATGTTTGATTTTATACAAAAAAAAGGAGAGTTATCGGATAGACTTAAAGCAGCTCATGAAGAATCAAACACTGAACTTATAGAAAAAAGGATCAAAATAATTGAAGAATCTTTAAACGGAATGAAGGAAATCAAGGAAGTTTTTATATCAAGGTTAACAAGTCATGAAAATCGTATAGTTACTAGTTTTAAATTAAATGATAACTCAAGTATAGATGTGTTAGAATTTCTAGAACTTGAAGATGAAGACATCTTTGAAAGAATAACTAATTATACAACTTACTCTGCCTCATCTATTGATCATAGTCATTTTGTGTATTCAACATTTGGTGGATATGATACCTTAGTTAATAGAATAAAAACTATAGGAATAAACAAATCAAAAAGTCTAGAGATCATTGACAAGAAAATCAAAAAAAACAATTCTTTAATAAAAGAAATTGATGATTATAAAATATCGACTTTTTTTTCAAAAATTAACATGAATGATTTAACCAAAAATCTAATGGAATTTGAGATATTTTTACTTAGAAGAGGATATATTTCAGAAGACTATAGAAATTATATTAATATATTTCACTCAGGCGACATTACAGAATCAGATTTCAATTATATTTTAACAGTGAAGAAAAACTCGATGTTAAGTTATGACTATGAAATAAACAACTTGAAAAATACAATTCTCAGACTAAATATTTCTGATTTTTCGGATTCTAATTTTTTAAATAATGATATAGTGGAAGAAATAATAATAAAAAAAGTAGATTATCCTAAACAGTTCAATGAATTAGCTAATATACTAAATAAACCCGATGATTCAGTAGAAGAATTCACAATACAATTTATCAGTAGAATTAGGAATAAACAAGCAGTAATACCTATTTTATTTAACACTATGGATGTAGGATTGATGCAAATAATTGAAAGAAATAGAGATAAGACAGAGCTAATGTATTCTATAATCGATGCATTTTTGACATTTGTACCGATTGATCCAATGAGTAAACTAAGCATTATATTAATTGAGTATATAGAAAACAGCTCTAATGTAGACTACTTATTTGATAATTATTCAGACGAAAGAATGGAAAAGCTTAAAAAACTGAATATCAGGCTTAGAATGGCAGACATTGATAATAAGCCATATTCATCGTATATTTATGATAACTTTTTGATAAATTTTTGTGAAAAACAATTATATGGATACTTTAGATATAAAGAGATTAGTATTAATGAAATTTGCAGAAAACATTTAACTGCAATTTCAAAGAGCAAGGAGCTTGAGGGATTATATAGGCATGTCATTATTAATATGGATTTATTTATTGATGAGTTTTATAAATACACAAATGATATAGAAGAAGATGAAGAAGTGTTACTAGAAGTATTGAGAGAGGTAAGGGATATAGAGCTTATAAATGATTTAATAAGTGCGATTAACATCCAATTTTCAAACATTAAAAACGTGTTACTAAATAATCAAATACGAAATTGTATTCTCATTGCTGGAAAATTCAAAGGAACATGGGATAATCTAGATGAAATTTTTGAAATTTATTCAGATAATGATAATATCCCAGATAAATATGCTGATTTCGAAAGTTTGATCACTGGTTTTTTTGAACTTAACTATGTAGAATTAAGTAAAACGAAATGGCAAAGTTCCGATAGAAATTTAAGGAACATGCATTACATATTGACGAGTCGAAGAGTATCTAATAGTAGTCTAGAACAAACGTTAGATAGCATTCCAATTCGCTTGAACATTTCAAGTAGCTTATTTGATGAAATTGATTTTAAAAGATTAGAGATGCTTATACTGAATAACAAATTAAATCTTACTGTCGATGTTATAAACAAGCTTATCCTTAATGAAAAATACGAATTGGCTTCTAAAGTAGTGATGCCTAATATAAATAGGTTTATTAAAGAAATAGCAGTATATGATATTAATGAGGAATTGATTAACGCCTGTGTTTTGAATGAGGACGCAACAGAAGCGGATAAATTGCTACTTCTAAATAGTATTGAAATAAGTTTAATAAGTAACAATTCTATAAAATATTTTATAGAGAGAGTAAATCCAAGAGATATCCATAAATACAATGAAGAGCTAATTAAGGAGTATTTTAAATTTCAGAAATCTGAAAATAACATATTAATCGGTATAAAAGATTTACTCATAAATAATATTCCTATCAATAACTTCACTTTTGTAAGTGAAGTAGGCGAAATAGCAAAAATAGGAGATACTAGATTAAAGTATGCAAAAATCACTAAATCAAAAATTGGATTAGAAGTAGCTGAATTGCTAGCTAAAAACGATGTAATTATACGGTATAAAGAGTTCCAGTCTTTTATAAGGTTAGTAAATAATCAATCTAATTAAAAAAAACAACGCACCATCAAAGGGAACTGACCTAGTTCCAAGGTACGTTGTTTTTTTTTAATTAGATTGACGCTTACGTTTATTTCGTATGACAAATAGTGTTCCAATTATCACTGCACTAATACCTAAAATAATAGTACTCATTGGTGATTCGACGCCTGTACCAGGAAGTTTCGAATCTGCAGAGTCTTTTGTTTGAGTAGGGTTATTAGGATCCACTGGATCAATTGGTTTAATTGAATCGATTGATTTCGTTTTTTCTAACGCTCTTATAGCATCATGGAGTTCAATCATGATTGCATCAATAACATGTTGACTATCAGCATCTTGATTTTCTAACATCGTAATTGCATTTTTAAGGATGGATTCAAATTTAGTCCAACTTTCCTCAGTATATTCATCTTTTTTAAGAGTTTTGGATGTTTCAACTAATGCTTGTAAGGCATCATAATTTACATCTTTCTCTGAGGTAAGTTCAAGATTACTCATTGCTTTCGTTAATGTTTGAACCATTTCATCAATAGATAATTGAATAGCTTCTTCATTATCATAAAGTTCTTTTGCACTTATAAGGACTGTTTCAAACTCTTTCCAACTTAATTTAGTATATAATTCTGGTTTTAGTTCTGAACCTTGTTCAATAAGAGTTTTTAAGTGTGTCTTATCTGCAGTAATAATTTTTTTACCATAGTTTAAAGCATAAGTTCCAAGCTCATGAGTCTTGAATACAAGTGCATCATCTACGTACTCAGCATTGACTGGTGTCCATGTTCCATCTGCTTGTAGATGGAGTAGTTCAGTCGCTGGTTGCGATGCTTTCATGAAAATAAATTGACGAGTCGAACGTGTTGGAATTGTTACAGTAACTTCACCATTAAGTGGTTTCACTTCAATACCGTTACGTACAAGACTCATATTGTAAATATCTACATCAATCATTTTTTCTTCAAATTCTTTTTTGAGTGCTTCATCTTTAGTTACATTAAGTATATCTGTGTCTTCAATAACATTTGAAAGACCAGTCATACTTATATTAAATTCTTTGTTCTCTAATGTGACTTCGTAAGGTGGTACTACTTTCTCAATGCGAACATTATCTAATACAACATCTTTGTAACTTCTAAAGTTTGCTTCTTTATTCGAGGAATCTTGAAGATTAGAAGATGCGTTTGTTGAATTGATACCAAACCATATTTGTCTAGACTCTGATTTTGCTTTGTAATCAAATGAAACTTTGTATGTTTTTCCAACCTTAAAGCAGAAATTTTAAGTGAATGTTTGATGAAAAAAAGTTTCAAGTTATGTTAAACCGTTTGTTTTCAAAGTCCAATCTCTATCAGTTACATCTGAGATTTTCTTACTGTTCCAACCGCATTGAATGTATGGTTCACGCTTTTCAGATAAATTAGCTCTGTTATGTTCAACACTTTAAATATTACCATCACGAAAAAGTAAATACCTTAGGCGCTGTTTTTTTAAGTATTGGAAGAATAAATTTTCTTTTATATGAGGATTATCCATAGGAATATTTTTTCATGTTCGGAATCAATCATTATAGTTGCCTTATATATTATCCATGCTATATTAATGTTAGGTTTTGGTATTTAAAAACCTAATTATGGACAATATTTTTTTATTTAAGAAAGTAAAACAATATGTTCACAATTCTAATGTATCTGGTGAATATAGGAAGGAGTATTTAAGTACTAAACAGCTACATTTCTGAGATAAATAATTTATCAACTTTTTGTTTTACAATTGTTGACTATGAGTGAATCCAAACCTACGTCGAAATGAATCATAACATTAAGAGGAGATAATATTAGATTATGTACAAAAAAAATAATAGAATACTAATTGTGTTTTTGCTTATATTTTCATTTGTAATAACTTCCGTATCAATTTATGGGGATCATACACCAAAATCGGGGAGAGATATCAAACTGCTTTTATTAGAAAAAAATTCAAATTTGTTTACAAACACAGAGGTCAACATTAAGAATAATTCTGGTGAAATACTCGATAAATATACTGAAGATAGTTATTTAGAAATAAATATGAATTGGTCAATACCCGAAGAATTAGAGGGGAAGTTGCAACAAGGTGATTTTTATGATTTAGATATACCTAATAATTTGACGGATATATCTATTCATAAATCCGAGAATATACAACTTAATAAAGATACGATTCGAATCTATATTGATACTAATCTTTCGGGTTATTTAAAATTTAATGCTAAATTAAAAGATTCGGATTTTCAAGAAGAAATAATAGAATTTAAAGATGCGATTACAACTCAAAGTATTGTTATCACGCGTAAAGAGGTCTCGGATTTAGGTGCAAGCTCAGAAAACAGTGCTGTCAAGGATTCAGTAAGTGAAGATGATACTCATTTACAGAGCGTAGCGCAATTTTCGAAACCGAGTTCAATTGCAGTATCACGCTTCAAAGTTTATACAGAACCAACCAAAACTACATACTTGTCTGGAGAAGAAATAGTTTTTTATGTGGGTGTTTCTCTTACCGATGAAAGTTCTACATTGTCCAATGCACATCTAAGTGTAAGAATCCCCAAAAAAAATATTGTAAAATCAACCCTATCAGCTTCCGATATTTCTAGTCAACTGAATAAAAAAATTAGTGAAATTGATGATTATTATATAATTGATTATGAATTAAAACCTCTGGGAGCCGGAGCAAGTTTAGACATTCCTTTCAAGTTTGAAACACATAACGGTGAAACTCCAAATGGATTTGCCATCTCGGTTGAAGCATCAATATCAAAAGATGACAACGATATGTTATCTTCCGATGCATTAGATTTTACCATTAATACAAATAAGCCGAAGATTGAAAAATTCATATATAACGGAAATTTCAAAACTAATAAAGACATGAATACTGTTCTTGCAGGATACGAAAAAAATAAAGAGCAAACAATGCTTTCCGAGTCTCTAACGGATTTAGAATATGTTCGCTTCAGCTATTCACTGTCCACAGGTGACTCTGCAGAGTCAGCTGGTTCAAGACTCTATGATCACGTTGTGATCGAAGATAAAATTCCTGATGATGCCGTCTTTGTCGCTGAAGATAATAAAGGCTGGACTTTTGATGAAAAAAATCGGATAGCAAAATACGTGTTCGAAAGTGAACAAGGTGTACATCTTGTTCCCAACTTGTTTTTAGATAAGGTATTCTTGAAGTTGAAATTTCCTAATGCCAAGGTTGGGGTCACACGAATTAATAATGTTACTGCAACATCGACACCCAAAAATATGGATAGTTTAGAGAGTCCTGATATTGTTTCAGACGATATTAAATTCGTATTGAAAGCAAGACCAAAAACACTTATAAACGGTTCCAAATCTATATCATATTCTGAATTTTATGATTATCAAAAAGATAGAGAAAAAGTATTTACTTGGAACTTGACAGCGAGTAATGCGATTGGTGGAGAGGAGCAGTTTGTGACCCTTGGTAGTCTTGAAATAAAAGATTATGGTCTAGATGAGCGACTCAAATATACGGAATTAAAAATTCCTAAACAAGAATATTTTAAAGGCACTTTATCTATAATCGCTTTGATGAAAGATGGAAATCGAATTATTTTAGGAAATGATTTATCGACAGAAAATGATCAATCATTTAAGCTTAATGAAGAAACTGTATCAATATCGATTTTAACTTCTGAAGATAGTGTTATCGAAAATAGTAAATCATTAAAAGTGTACATCGATACGATGCTTAGAGACACAGAACTGGATGTAGTGCCAGATAATGTGGTGGTGACATACTTAGAAAATAAAGCAGACTTCAACATAAGCACAAAAGAGGGACAAACTGAAACTAATTCAGTGCGATCCACCATACGCTTTTATAAAGTACGTCCAAGTGTTACATTAAATAAAAAAATCGAAAATTCAAAAAAAGATTATTTTATGGATGATTTAATAAAATACTCGTTGAGTTTAGACTTTAACAATTTTTTAGGTGATTCTAACTACATTGATGGAACTAAAATTGTCGATATTTTGCCGATTGGAAACGATTATATTAATGGGTCATCAAACGTGAAAATTGCTTCAAACGTATCAAGTAATATAAAATCACATGTTAATGATCCAGAAATCATCCATAACTATAAGGAATCTGGTCAGACGGCATTAGTATGGGATTTAGGAAAACTAGAATATAAAGGGAATAATAGCATGGGTTACATGCGTGGTTCTGTTATCGTTAGTTACTCTACACGCTTAACTAGTTTTGCGAGTCAAGGTCAGAACAAAAATGAAGCATACCTTTCATGGGTAAATTCGGATATTGTTAAAGCTGCAGGTGAAACGCAAAAAGATTTATACGATCTAAATAACAATGGTGATTATGAAGAGTTGATAAGTAAATCGAACGTTCAATTTAACTATGTACCACCACGTGAACTTTTAATTCGCAAAGAAGTTAAGGGCTCATTAGATTCGCGTTATCTGTTGCCACCAAGTAAAGGATTGAGTGAACTTGATACTCTTGTGAGCTATCGTTTTAGAATGGATAATTATTCAATTACAGATATCAAAACACTGTCATTTATTGACTTAATTCCAGATTTGAACGATAAAACAGCGAGTGAAGATGTGACTCAAGGATCAAAGCGAATTCCTAGAAATTCTAATTTTAAATTAATGCTTAGTGGACATATCACTCTTCCCGAAGGGTTGAATGTATACTACACGACAGATACTATCCCTGATGACATTAGAGATTTCTATAAAAATGCGATATGGCAATCTCATTTAGACGACTATCAATCTGCTACTGCATTTAAAATAGAATTAGAGAATGGATTTGTATTCGAAAGTGGAAAAGGCTTTGCATTTGATATAGATTTCAAGGTGCCCAATAATCTTAAATTAAATGATGGAGACAAGGCAGTGAACTCATTTGGTGTGTCTACATCTTCAAATCTCGATTTTTTCGAGTCAAATATTTCCACTCTGGAAATTGTCAAATATGCGGTGACTGGAACGGTATTTGACGATTTTAACGAAGACGGAGTTTTTGACAAAACAATTGATGACACGATTGCAAAGCATCGTGTTCGGCTAGTCGATCAAGATGGAAACGAGGTTGTAGATAAAGATGGGAAACCGTATGAAACTGTTACCGATGAGCATGGAAACTATACGCTTAATGTGTTGCATCAAGGAACTTATCGTGTCAAAATTTTGACACCAGAGGGTTTTGAAATCACAAAAACAGTGGAAGAATCTAACGGTTCTCACCTAGAGAATAACTCATCGCAAATTTCTAAAGAATTTACTCTTAATAGCGATAATCGTAAAGCGATTATCAATGCTGGTTTTTATAAAAAAGATACCTCTGTTGAAGTAGTTAAAGTACTAACTAATCATCAGGGCGATATTATCAAAAAAGAACAGAGTTTTGAGTTCCTAGTTCACATTGAAAACAAAAATGATGGATTAGATTCAATGATACCTTATTCAGGTAACGGAGCTATCTTACAAGAAGATTCCGAAAATAGAGTGAGTGTGATTCAAATCAAGGATGGTAAAGTTCAAATACCGGCTAATCATAAACTAATTATTAGTGGACTGCCTAAATTTAGCAAGTTGACAATTGTTGAACAAAACTCTGGTAAGTATGATGTAGAAGGAGGAATTATTGATACAATAACGGACAAAACGCATAAGTCTTTCACAGTTATCAACACATTGAAGAACGAAAAAACGAGCGTCACCGCACAAAAGGTATGGCTTGGTGGACCAATTATTAAACCGGATGTAAGTCTACAACTTTATCGAAACGGTAGTCCGTATCTTACACCAATTATTCTTCAAAATGGCAACACAGAATACACATGGGATAACCTAGATAAAACTGATCTTGAAGGTAATGTTTACAGTTATACTATTGATGAACTTAATGTTCCTGAAGATTATGCTAAGACCGTTAATGGAACTACGATCACAAATACTTATCTTCAAAAATTTAAAGATATTGAAGTTACAAAAGAATGGATTGGAGGACCTAAGGATAAACCAACGGTAAAAATCAACTTATTTGCGAACGGAATTATAGTAGGAGAAACAGCAATTCTCGAAAGTGGTTCTTCTAATTATATATGGAAAGATATGCCGGTAACTGATTTATTAGGGAACCCAATTTCGTATACAGTAGATGAGATTAATGTACCGCATGATTATAGTAAACATGTAGATGAATTTAAGATAACTAATACATATACTCCTGGAAAGCAATCAGTTCAAGTACAAAAAGTATGGGTTGGTGGTCCAAAAGAGAAACCAACAATCTCAGTGCAACTATATAGAAATAATATTGAGTTTGGAGAAGTTGTTGAAATGAGTCCGGGTGTGACGACGTATATATGGGAGAATCTCGATGTTGCGGATGAAAACGGTAATACTTATGTATATACTATTGATGAAATTGATGTTCCCAAAAGTTATAAAAAATCAATTCAGGGGACAATTTTAACAAATACGTACGAACCAGAGGTTATTGATCTTGTTATGAATAAAAAATGGATTGGTGGTCCAATAGATAAACCAAGTATAGAAATTGCTTTATTTGCTAATAATAATAAAGTGGGAGAATCTATCTATTTAACTTCCGGAAAAAGCACTTATACTTGGACTAATATGCCATTAACGGATATAAATGGAAATTTAATCCTTTATCATGTCGATGAAATAGAAGTACCATTGGGTTATGTTAAAACAATTAAAGGAATGACAATTACGAATACTTTCATGCGAGAGGATGATATCAACAGTGATACTAATAAACCTGAATCTTCAGATGAAAAACAAAATCATCTACTCAATAAAGATGAAAAACTACCAAGTACAGGGCAACAATCTGTGTATGGTAGAATCGGTTTGATTATATTATTTAGCGGTGTAATGGCATTGTTAATTTCAAACAAAAAGCGAAACAAATAGTTTTTATAGGATTTACTTATAACTATACTACGAAAATATATAACTTCAAATCGAAATGTGTTGTAGATTTTAGTGAAAGTAGTAGGGTTGAGATGAGAATACAAGAAAAGGCCTCATATGAGGCTTTTTTTTAATTCTATAATAATTTAGTTTCTTTTGAACAAACGTATCCTGTGTGATTGCGACAATATGTAGGAGTACTTTAATTTCTTGATGAACTTGAAATCTGGTTTGTATCGGTGTGGAATTAAGTTAATAATGCTGATTAGATGAAACACACATTCATTGAATTGAATGTGTCTCTTATTCAATTAGGTTGATATGAACACTAATTTATATTGTGAAATGGTCATATTTTTAACTCGTTACGGCCTTAATCTTAGCAAGATAACAGTTCAAATATATGAATAAAGAGTTGCAACTCTACTATATCCACGCTAAGAATCAGCCACGGTCCATTGAAGAAATGAAACATGAGATATTTCGCACTCACTTAAAGCAAGAATTTGATATTGCAGGAAAGATCATAGTTTTGAGTACCGACTTTACTTAGTTCAGAGGATGGGATGGTAACTTCCAATACAACTGCATTATTCTAGACCTTTCGCATCGAATCATTGTCGCAACTAAGACAGGTCGGTTGATGTCAAGTGGGATGCTAGAGTAAGATTAGAAACAGCACTGTTATCACAGAAAGAACGACCAAAAGACTTAATTCTTCATAGCGACCAGAGAACCAATTCTCATCGTAGGATTTCACAGAATATTGTTAAAAAATGAAATTACTCAAAGTATGAACAAGGCAGGATGTCCTTATAATAATATAGTGTTGGAACAATTCTCTAGAACTATGAAATTGGAACTTAGCCTCCGATTTTAATTCAGCAACGAGAAGCTGTAATACTATAATATATATTTGGGTGTTATAACCTGATAGACCGCATGCATCAAGTGGTTATTAAAGTTCAAACGAAATCAGAAATACTTATATCTATTTATATAGAAGTGTTCAAAAAAACTTTACCATTAGAAAGAACGTTTGATTAATAATTTAGAACCTAAAAAATCACTTGTTATATTTGAAGCAATCGAGGTTTCGAAGTTATTCCTTGGTTTGATGACTTATGTAAATTGAATGAAGAGGTTGTCGGGGAAGTTATGACTAGAAATTCATCTAAATAATTCAAGTAAATATTGACTATATTGTAATTTATTTTTAGATAGTTAACCCAACAAACCAATACTTGAATTTTGTCAACTTATGATTATAATGAGTGCGTTTTTAATATATTGAAATGTAGAAATGGTAGAAATTTTTTATGAAACTATTTATAAATATTTCAAGTAAATCTGATGCTAGATTACTTCAAAGACATTACCTTTGGGAATAATAGAATTAGTTGAATTCAGTATGGAAGAAACAATTAGTGATACCTATTGTGAGAACATTATGATGGATAAAGGTTTCCTTTACCCAACATTGACATTGTTAAGAAAATAATACCAGAAGGCAATAATATTGCCTTGATCGATATAAAAAAACCATCATTGGTGTATTAGATAGGCATAAGGAACTAATAGACAGCCTATTCAGCAATGAAAAAGTAAATCACTTAAAAATATGTTGGAATTAATGAAAGAAGGTAATCAATTCAAACAAGATATATTAAAGAAGTAAAAAGAATGCGAAATATTACTGATATAAGTACCAATGTACATAGCAAGTGGTTTCGTAACCCAACAGGTATAGATGCTAATTGTGACTTGGAATTACTTAAAGAAGAAAAATTAATAAAGGTTTTAGAGGATAATGATTCGACAATAACGTTTAACATAAACTGGCAAAAAATAAGAAATAAACTGATTGCATAAGTTTATTTCTCTGTTGTTTATCTACCTTTAGCGAAGTTTGCAAAGATTAACCAGTCAGATGATATTACAAAATGACTCTCTTAATTGACAGAGTGTTTATAATATAAACTTTTGTTAGTAACATGCTTCACGCTTATAAGTGAAGAAAAAAACTATTGAAAACATATTATTTTTAAATTTTGGATTGTATCTAATCAAATACATGATATAATAATTATAGTAAATCGATATAAGTTATATCTTAGAAGGAAAAGTAACTGTGCAGTTTGTGCAGGATTGCTTGTCCCACCAGAATTTTAGAAAACAGCCGCTGTAAAGCGGTTTTTTTATATATCCGCAACTTATTATTCATCATTAAAACAAGATGAATAATGTGATATGATAGAACATATAGAAGAAATAAAGGGGTAACTATGACAACGAACTTACATGCAAAATTATTTGGTGCGGCAGATCATTTACGAAGTAAAATGGATGCTTCAGAGTATAAGAATTATTTATTAGGTTTAATTTTCTACAAATATCTTTCGGATAAGTTGCTCGTTGAAGTTGTAGAACTTTCGGGTGCAGAAATCCAACACTATCCTACTAAGGAACTTCAAGTAAAGCTTTATCATGAGTTAACAGTAGATTCAGATGCTAAGGAAGCATTAGAAGATGCGATAATCGATAAATTAGGTTACACCATTAAGGAAGAATTCTTGTTCTCGGAACTTGCTGACAAGGCAATACAAAATATATTTCAATTAAATGACTTAAAGCAAGCATTTCAAAATTTATCATCTTCTTTTGACCAGTTTAATGGGCTGTTTGATGACGTAGATCTAAGTTCGAGAAAGCTCGGTTCTGACGATCAACAACGTAATATTA
Source organism: Erysipelothrix amsterdamensis (assembly GCF_940143175.1). Taxonomy (NCBI): domain Bacteria; kingdom Bacillati; phylum Bacillota; class Erysipelotrichia; order Erysipelotrichales; family Erysipelotrichaceae; genus Erysipelothrix; species Erysipelothrix amsterdamensis. The sequence continues at coordinate 782,440 of NZ_OW659496.1, forward strand.
CAATTACTGAAGTTATGAAACAACTTAATGATATTGATGTTTTAGAACATAACGGTGATGTGATTGGTGATGCTTACGAATACTTGATTTCACAATTTGCATCGGATGCTGGGAAAAAAGCGGGAGAATTCTATACTCCGCATGAAGTATCGGTCATGATGGCCCGCATTGTTGCTTTAGGACAAGAAGATAAAAGACTCTTTAGTGTCTATGACCCAACCATGGGTTCGGGCTCTCTAATGCTTAATGTTCGTAAATACTTAAACCATCCTGATACTGTTAAGTATCACGGACAAGAACTTAATACAACAACTTATAATTTGGCAAAGATGAATCTAATTCTTCACGGTGTTGAAAATGAGGACATGAACATTCGCAATGCGGATACACTGAATAAAGATTGGCCAACAGAAGAGCCATATCTCTTCGACTCAGTTCTTATGAATCCTCCGTATTCCGCCAAATGGTCAGCTGATGATAAATTTTTGGATGAGCCACGTTTTAATCGATACGGAAAACTAGCTCCTAAATCTAAAGCGGATTTTGCATTTTTACTTCATGGATTCTACCATTTGAAAGACTCAGGAACTATGGCGATTGTATTGCCTCATGGCGTACTCTTTAGAGGTGGTGCAGAAGGGGTTATTCGTGAAAAATTATTGCGTGATGGTAGTATTGATGCAATTATCGGAATGCCAGCAAATCTCTTCTTTGGAACCTCCATTCCAACAACTGTCATTGTCCTAAAGAAAAATAGAATGAATCGTGATGTGCTGTTCATTGATGCAAGTAAAGAATTTGTGAAAAATAAAAATCAAAACAAGCTTGATGATGTGTATATCGATAAGATTGTGGAAACATATAAGAACCGCAAGACTCTTGAGAAGTATTCATATGTTGCGTCGTTTACTGAAATTGAAGAAAATGACTTTAACCTTAATATTCCAAGATATGTCGATACCTTTGAAGAAGAGGAACCTGTAGATCTTTTTAAGGTTGGCGAGGAAATGAGAGTTCTAAAAAGAGAGAAGCAAGAATTGAAACAAGAATTGCTTAAAATGATGCAACAATTGAAATACTCCGAAGAAGACGCGGCTTGGATGCAGGGAGCATTTGAGGTAATAGACGATGAAAAATAAACCTGATATTAGATTCGATGGATTTAATGAGGATTGGGAACAATGTAAATTGATCGATATAGTAAATCGAGTTAATAAGTCCTCGAATTCAAATGTGTTGCCTAAAGTTGAGTTTGAAGACATTGTTTCTGGAGAAGGAAGATTAAATAAAGACGTTTTTTTAAAATTAGATGATAGAAAAGGGATTTTGTTTGAGCCAGAAAACATCTTGTATGGTAAACTGCGTCCTTATCTCAAAAATTGGCTGTTTCCTAATTTTAGTGGAGTTGCATTAGGTGATTTTTGGGTTTTTAAAGCAACAAATATTAGTGTTCCGTCTTTTGATTTTTATCTGATTCAATCAGACAATTATCAAAAAGTTGCAAATGATACTTCTGGTACAAAGATGCCACGGTCTGACTGGAAAAAAATTTCTGCAACTGATTTTGCTATCCCTGGCAAGCAAGAACAACACCAAATCGGGGTATTCTTCCAGTCATTAGATAATCTCATCACCCTTCATCAGCGTGAGTTAGAAAACTATAAACTATTAAAAAAAGGATTTTTGCAAAAACTCTTTCCTTCAAATGGTGATACAAATCCTTCAATTCGATTTGATGGATTTACTGACGCTTGGGAACAGCGCAAGCTAGGGGATGAGTTTGAAAAGGTTAATGAACGTAATGATGGAACCTTTGGAAAGGATAAATGGATTTCAGTTGCAAAAATGTACTTTCAAGAACCTGAAAAAGTTCAATCAAACAATATTGATACTCGAACTTATGTAATGCGAGAAGGCGATATTGCATTCGAAGGTCACCCAAATGCTAATTTTAAATTTGGCCGTTTTGTTGCAAATGATATTGGTGCAGGTGTCGTTTCCGAACTTTTTCCAATATACAGACATAAAGTAGAATACGACAATAATTATTGGAAACATGCGATTCAGCTTGAAAGTATTATGCAACCCATTTACGCTAAGTCAATTACGTCTTCCGGTAATTCTTCGAACAAACTAGATCCTAAGCACTTTTTAAGACAAGCAGTTTATGTGCCTAGAATAGATGAGCAGTATGAAATTGGGGGGTTCTTTAGGAACCTCGACAACCTCATCACCCTTCATCAGCGTGAGTTAGATAATTATAAAGAATTGAAAAAAGGATTCCTACAAAAGATGTTCGTATAGTTTGAATAATAGGGGGCTACTATGAGTAGAAAATATGATAATGAATTAGAGTTAGAGCGTAAATTAATTGAGAGTCTTGGAGAGGGTCATAATCAATGGACGTATCGTTCTGACTTAAAAAGCGAAGCGGATTTATGGAGCAATTTAAGAGAAAAAATAATACGAAATAATTTGGATGCATTAAATGATGTAATGCTCACAGATTATGAATTTGAGCTGATTAAAACGGAGTTGTTAAGTAAAACAACAACGCCTTTTAATGCTGCGAAGTGGTTAAAAGGCGAAAATGGCATTGCCCGTATCACGATTGATCGTGAGGATGTATCACTTGGATCGTTGTCGCTAGTGTTGTATTCAAACCGAGATATTGGTGGAGGGATATCATCCTATGAAGTTGTAAATCAAATTGCGACCAAACCATCGAATGCGGATGGAAGAGATCGTCGTTTTGATATCACATTATTGATTAACGGTCTACCTATTGTTCAAATTGAATTAAAACAAGTACGCGCCAAAGACGGATTCTACCAAGCTTTCAGACAAATAAAAAAATACGCAGAGGAAGGATTGTTTAGAAACAATATTTTTTCTACGCTGCAATTATTTGTCATTTCAAATGAACAGACAACGCGTTATTTTGCGAATGCAATGCCCGAGCAGATGAATGAAAAGTTTTTATTTAGCTGGCGTACAAAAGATAATGAGCGCATTGAGGATATTTATGAATTCTCAAAACAGGTTCTAAATATACCGGATGCGCATCGCCTTATTGCAGATTATACTATTGTGAGTGAAGATCAAGATAACAAAACACTGATGGTCTTGCATCCTTATCAAATCCATGCAATTGAATCATTATATCGTGCAGCAATGCAACATCAATCCGGATATATCTGGCATGCTACAGGGTCAGGGAAAACATTAACCAGTTTTGTATCCACGAAATTATTAGCCCGAAAAACAGGTATCGATCGTACAATCATGCTTGTGGATCGCAAAGATTTGGATAATCAAACAACGGGCGAGTTTACCAAGTTCGCATCTGAATTTAACACTGGGATATCAACCGGGACAGCATCTTCAAATAGCTTGATTGTAGGTACGGGAAGTTCACGAGAACTCAGTGAAGCACTGCTTTCAGAATCCAATACGAATACCATTATTGTAACAACGCGACAAAAGCTTGACGCGGCGATGCGATATGCAGAAAATCTTGAACTAGAACGTGGTACCCAACGGTTTAAAAAATTAGTTGGGTCTCATATCGTATTTGTTGTCGATGAGTGTCATCGTGCAGTGAGTTCAGAAGGTATGGAAGAGATTAAGAAATTATTCCCTAACTCGACTTGGTTTGGTTTTACCGGTACCCCAATTTTTGAAGTGAATAAAAAACAAGCGCAAGGACGACTTGCTCGAACTACCGAAGATCAGTATGGGCCTTGCTTACATACGTATACAATTAAGAATGCTCTTGATGATCACTCTGTTTTAGGATTTCAGGTGGAGCATGAAGATACCGTTGGGTCTCTGGAACTAGATAATGCGATTTTTAGATTCATGCGACATTCAGATGCAAAGAATGATCTTTCCGATAACGAACTGAATGAAGTAATTAATAAAATGGAACCAATTGATAAAGAGAAATATTTATCAAATAGTCATTATGATAATCAAAAGCATATCGACACAGTTATTTATAAAATATTAAAACCTGATAGTGCATCCATTAAGTTTAAATTCAAAAATGGTAAACCGACTATGTCTGCAATCTTAACAACGTCCTCGATTGATATGGCAAAGCGGTACTATAAGTCAATCAAAGCATTTACTGAGAAAGAAAAGTGGCATGAAATAAATTATGCGGATGCGAAACTGCGCGAAGGGTATGCAATTGATGATCCGGACTTTCCACGTGTTGCGATTACGTACTCGTTACAAGAAAATGATGATCAAGCTTACGAGATTCAAAATGAAATGAAAGAAATTATTAATGATTATAACCGAGCTTACGGTACATCATGGCGTGTTGAAGACATCGATCGTTATAATGGCGATATTAATAATCGCCTCGCACGAAAAAAAGGGGAGTATAAAATTCCGGGGAATCAAGTTGATCTCGTGATTGTGGTTGATCGCTTGCTTACTGGATTTGATGCACCGACAATTCAAACACTGTTCGTTGATCGAAATTTGATGTATGCAAATCTTATTCAAGCATTTTCTCGAACCAATCGTACTTACCCTGGGAAAGAAAAAGGTCTCATTGTAACATTTAGAAAACCCGAAACAATGGTGAAGAATGTAGAAGAGGCGACTTTACTCTATTCAAATGATAATACGAATGATAGCGGTCTGATTTATCCTTCGTACGAGGAATCAAAACGTAAGTTTGATAAAGCATCATTAAAATTCAATAAGCTAGTCAAAGGGCCGATAACGTTCAGTGAGGATGCACCCATTGAGAACAACATCGAATTTGTGAAAGCCTATCAAGAACTAACACGATCTTACGAGGCCTTAGTCACTTATGACGATTTTAATGAAGTGATTGCGACGTCAAAGACATTACAAGAAAAAGTAGCGTTATTACATGATAATGAAGGACTTTATCAAACTATCAAAGCTTCATTGATGCTCGAAGAAACTGAGAAAAAAGAACCTATGGATTTAGGGGATGTGGAATTTTATAGTGATATTGCATCAACGATATATGATGTTGATTCAGCTTATATTACGAAATTACTGGGCTTGTACGCACCTTATAATTCATCAGTGCGTGAAGACATCGAAAAAGCAATGGACAAACTAAACAAATCTGAATTCATTAAAAATATCTATAGAGCTATATTAAATGATATTGACTCAGGAATAATTAAGCCTGACGATGATACACAAGCGGTTAAGCGATATTATTTCAGTGAAGCGAGAGATTCAACGATCAGCCTGTTTGCGCAGGAATGGTGTGTCTCTGAAGATGAATTGATGATTTCAGCGGTTCAATATCGCATTGGTATGGAAACCCCTCCCAATATTGGAAGAATAACGAGTTCGATGAACGCTTCCGACTATGGTAAGCGACACAGTATTGATAAAGTAATACCTTTTATATATCATGCGAAAATTAAAGAGGCATGGTCAGATCTTCTAAATCATCAAATACTTGAAATTGATGCGGAATTGAGTTAATAATTTTGACAAGATAAAAGACTCATTCAATTCTGAACTGCTCCCTGTCAAGTAGACAGGTGAAATAAATAAAATATCCAAGATGATTTATCACTTTATGATGAATCATCTTTTTTATGCTACAAGTGACTGCATTTGTTTTTCTCTAATGTTTGACCAGTAAGCTTCAATCTTCTTGTTAGTTGGAATCGCGTAGACTACAGGTGTCTCTGTTCCTAGCGCTTCAGTTCGAACCATCATTGGTGTTTTGTTTTTGAAGCGTTTCTGAAGTCTCTTGTTGTTATAAAAATCAATATACACTTCAATTGCTTTCTTCAATTCGCTTCTTGTACTGAATTCATTAGGGTAGTACATTTCTGATTTGATTGTTCCCCAAAATCCTTCCATAGGACCATTATCAATACAATGTCCCACTCTAGACATACTTTGCATCACTCCTTGATCTTCTAGCTGTTTCCTAAATGCCCTACTTGTGTATTGGAATCCGCGGTCACTGTGAAATAAAGGTTTTGCCTCTGGATATCTCGCGATAGCTTTATGATAAGTATCAAACACAAGTTGATTATTGTTCCGATCACTTATTTGATACGCCACAACACTTAAATCATAAAGATCAATAATCGCACTGAGATATAGTTTCTTACTTGAACCTTTAATCTTAAATTCTGTGACGTCTGTCAGCCATTTTTCATTCGGTTTTGCGGCAAAGAAATTTCGATTTAAAATATTTTCAGCTGTGATTTCAGGAGTGCTTCGTGAATATTTTTTAGACTTTTGACGAATCACTGATTTCACCCCTAGCATCTTCATGAGTCTATGAATCCTCTTCGAGTTATATTGAACGCTATTCAACTCATTGATCCAATCCGTCATGCGTCGATAGCCTAAGATATGTCCAAATAGTTCATCATAATCAAGAATGAGATTGCAAAGCTCATGATTTTCAATTTCATTGCTTGTTTCAACACGATGCGTCCATTTATAATAACTACTTCTTGCGATTTTAAGTACCTTACACATCCACTGAATACTCCAGCCATGTTTATGATGTAGTTCCTGCACTGCGAGATACTTTACTTCTTGTTTTGCTTTGGAGAATATCGCCCCCTTTCGATTTCCTTCACTTTTTTTAATAGAATGTTCTCGCGTTCTTTCAGTTCGAGTTGTCTTTCAAGTAGTTTTACTTTACGTTCTAAACGTTCTTCATTACTAAGTTGATCTTCTTGTTTTCGCTTGCCACGTTTATCAAGAAGACCATCATCTCCCAATTCGTTATACTTTTTCACCCACTGATAAACCTGAGCATAAGAAAGTTCATAGCGCTCAGCAGTCCCCTTATAATCGTAGTCATGTTCAATACAATATGCGACAATTTCCTGACGCTCCTCAATTGTTGTTTTTCTACCTTTTGTCATATAGACTTCTCCTTTAGGATCGTAATCCTTTATAGTTTCAAGTCTATTATACTTTTTTATCCATCCGCGCAAAACCTCATGGGAACTTATACCATATTTAATACTAATATCTTTAAGAGAACCTGCGCCTTCAAGATAATCCCTAATTGCGGATTCCTTGAGCTCTTTCGAATAACTTTTGTTTCGATCTTTATCTGAAAAAACTTCAATACCATAAGTTTGATACTTTTTCACCCAACTACGTAATGTACTAGAATCAATAGATAATTCTTCAGCTATTTCTGGTGCACCTTTTATGCCATTCAAATATTCATTAATTGCTTGTTCTTTTATTTCGGCTGGATATTTATTCTTTCTCCCCATAGAAAAAGCTCCTCCTTTTTTGTAGTGCCCGATTTTATTTATTTCGGGTGTCTACTTTAAGGGGAGCTTATCATTCAATGAATGAGTCTTTTGTTCGACTAAGTTGCTCCAAATATTTATTAGTGGTATTTAATGTGAACTTTGTAAACTAAAACACTAAAATTTATTATTTAGAAATTTTAGAGAAAAAAACTTGTATACAAACTCATACATGATATAATAATTATAGTAAATCGACTTAAGTTATATCTTAGAAGGAAAAGCACTTCTGCAGTTTGTGCAGGATGGCTTATCCCACCATTTAAAATTTAGACTCACTTTTAAGTGGGTTTTTTGTGTTTTTAATTTTAAAGGTTACCAAAAAGTTACCAAAGTTATGAGAATATAAAATACTCACTAATTTCGACACAACTTTGAGAAACTTTATGAATTCAAGGCATGTTCTATACATACCATGATTCACTAAAAAAACAACGCACCATCAAAGGGAACTGACCTAGTTCCGTGGGACTAAAGAAAAAAACCTCTTGTATGAGAATTATTGTAAAATAGTTCAATATAGGAGGTTTTTATATGGGAACACGAACTATGCATAGCTATGAGACAAAGATGAAAGTTATAGAAATGAAATTGGCAGGATACTCAAGCAGGTTTATTCAGACTGAACTTGGAATAAAAAATGTAACACAAGTCAAAACATGGTGGAGATGGTATCGAAATGGTGAACACTATCGATTTTCTCAACCTGTAGGCAAGCAATATACTTTTGGAAAAGGGCCTGAAGGAGACACGGTCGAAGAAACACAAAGACTTAGAATTAAATCTTTGGAGCAACAAATTGAACTATTAAAAAAGTATTTGGAAAGAGAAAGGATGTGGTTCCTGAAATAATCATCAAGCTCGTTGAAGAGTATCGCAACACTGTATCAATTAAAGATATCTTGAATCTTTTTGGGGTACCTAAGTCAACGTATTACCGTTGGACTAAAAAAGAGCAACTAGATTCTAATAATTATTCTGTCAATGAAGCATTAGTAATTGAACTTTGTAAAGAAAATAAATTTCGTTATGGATATCGAAAAATAACTGCATTAATTCGAAAAGAAAGAATTATCAATAAGAATACTGTTCAAAAGATAATGCAGAAACACCAATGTCAATGCCGTGTTAAGGTCAAACGGTATCGAAAAAACAAAAATCCGAAGATCATTATGCCCAATATCATTAATCGCGACTTTAAATCACTACGTCCTCTAGAGAAATTGGTGACAGATATCACTTACATCCCTTATGGCCATAAAATGCTCTATTTATCTACGATCATGGATTTATATAATGGTGAGATTATTGCGTCTACATTGAGTGACAGACAAAACCTAGAATGTGTGGTTGATACATTAAATCAACTTCCGGATATCGTTCAGCCATGTATTCTTCATTCTGATCAAGGAAGTGTCTATACATCAAAAGAGTATCAACTTAGAGTAAAAAATAAAAGCATTACCATGAGTATGTCCCGTAAGGGGACACCCGCTGATAATGCTCCTATCGAATCGTTTCATGCCTCTCTAAAGTGTGAAACATTCGAATTAAACCCAGAACTAAAGGGTTCTACTGAAATTGTATCACAAACTGTGATAAACTATTTAAAATATTACAATGAAAATCGAATACAAGAAAAGCTAGGATATCAATCGCCCGTAAATTATCGGTTAACTTCATCCTAACTTGGTTTTTTCTTTAGTCCCACGGAACTAGGTCAGTTCCAAGGTACGTTGTTTTTTATTAATTAGGTTGACGCTTACGTTTATTTAGTATGAAAAATAGTGTTCCAATTACCACTGCACTAATACCTAAAACAATAATACTCATAGGTGATTCGACACCTGTACCAGGAAGCTTCGAATCTGAAGAGTCTTTTGTTTGAGAAGGATTATTTGGATCGACTGGATCAATTGGTTTAATTGAATCGATTGATTTCATTTTTTCTAACGCTCTTATAGCATCATTGAGTTCAATCCCGATTGCATCAATAACATGTTGACTATCAGCATCTTGATTTTCTAACATCGTAATTGCATTTTTAAGGATGGATTCAAATTTAGTCCAACTTTCCTCAGTATATTCATCTTTTTTAAGAGTTTTTGATGTTCCAACTAATGCTTGTAAGGCATCATAATTTACATCTTCCTCTGAAGTAAGTTCAAGATGACTCATTGCCTTTGCTAATGTTCGAACCATTTCATCAATAGATAATTGAGTAGCTTCTTCATTTTTATAAAGTTCTTTTGCACTTATAAGGACTGTTTCAAACTCTTTCCAACTTAATTCAGTATATAGTTCTGGTTTTAGTTCTGAAGCTTGTTCAATAAGAGTTTTTAAGTGTGTCTTATCTACAGGAATAATTTTTTCACCATAGTTTAAAGCATAAGTTCCAAGCTCATGAGTCTTGAATACAAGTGCATCATCTACATACTTAGCATTGACTGGTGTCCATGTTCCATCTGATTGAAGATGGAGTAGTTCAGTCACTGGTTGCGATGCTTTCATGAAAATAAATTGACGAGTCGAACGTGTTGGAATTGTTACAGTAACTTCACCATTAAGTGGTTTCACTTCAATACCGTTACGTACAAGACTCATATTGTAAATATCTACATCAATCATTTTTTCTTCAAATTCTTTTTTGAGTGTTTCATCTTTAGTAACATTAAGTATATCTGTGTTTTCAATAACATTTGAAAGACCAGTCATACTTATATTAAATTCTTTGTTCTCTAATGTGACTTCGTAAGGTGGTACTACTTTCTCAATGCGAACATTATCTAATACAACATCTTTGTAACTTCTAAAGTTTGCTTCTTTATTCGAGGAATCTTGAAGATCAGGAGCTACACTTGTTGAATAGATACCAAACCATGTTTGTCCAGACTTTGATCCTGTAATTTCAACTTCAAAGCGTTGTGCACCATCTTTATTGAGTGTAGCAGTCAGAGGGATTTGTTGTTCATTTCCTGTAAATTCTCCATCACCAATCATAACTGCATATGTTCCTTCTGATCCTGCTTCGTAATCAAATGAAACTTTGTATGTTTCTCCAATTTCAAAGCGGATATTTTGAGGAATCGTTTGGTAAACAAGTTTTCTACGTTGTGTTAAACCATTTGTTTTCAAGGACCAATCGCCATCAATTACGTCTGAAATTTTCTTATTGTTCCAACCACGTTGAGTATATGGCTCATGCTTTTCGGATAAGTGAGTTCTGTTATCTTCAACACCTTCAACGTTCCCCACAACAAATGGGTAAATACCTTGAGTACTATTTTCAAAGTCTTGGTAGAATACATTTTCTTTTAGATGAGGATTACCATTGTTTTTTGTAATTCGCACATCGTCGAAGTATGTCGCGCCATCTCCCGCTTCACGGATTAAGGATAATGTAACATTTTTACCATTAGTAGGTGCGGTAAAGTACACAAACATATTTTGGAAGTAACTATTGTTATTCACAGTAGATGAGTTTGTATTGTGTGCATATGCTTTTACATAGTTTTTTGCGATAGATTTTTCGGTATAGTTAGATATTATTTCTCCATCCACATTAAGTTCAAGAATTGCTTTCGAATCTGAACGGTTGTCGACACCAACATAAACTACATAAGTATCACCAGCTTCTAAATCTGTAAGTATCTGACTAACCTTAGTTGTCTCCGAATTATCCTGAATACGTAACATATCATTACTTGCTTGTGATTTTATGACATCTGCATTTTCTCCTGTCACATCCCATGCATCAAGATTTTGATAATTGAATCCTGGATCTACAATATGAGCACCACTTCCGTAGCTTACATTTTTTTCTGCCTGGTCTCCTTTATAGATTACATAAGGAATATCTGCTTTTGCATCTAAGGTAATTCGACCATCTTTAACTGTAATAGTATCAATTAATTTATTACCGGTTTCAGTCAACTGGTAAAACTTAACAGACGATACATTCCAATCGCTTGGAATTTCCCAAGTTGATGTTCCACCTTTTTTATTAAAGTGATAAAGCTTTTCTTGATCGCCTGTAAGGTTATTTCCATTTTCATCCCAGTTCCAAGGAAGAAGATACTTATCACCATCTAAGATTAAACGATCGTTAAGTTTTATGGTACGAGAACGATAATTATCGCGGTCATTTTTATAATCATTTGATTTTCTTTCGATTATTAATTTATCATTTGCGTCATTTACAAGTTCAACCATCATTTCAGGGTTCCAATCAAAGTTTTTACCTTTTGAGTTAGTCATATTAACTGGAGTTCCTTCAACCCAACGATTCACCTTAAAGTGTTGTATATATTTTGTAGAAAGGTTATTTTCGAAAAGATTTACAATATAACCATTATAATCGTTACGTCCTTGCCATCCTTCAAAGTCTTTCATGTTATAACCACCTAGGAGCGGATATTCGGCAGCGCCACCATATGAAGGGAAGTCTGCAGGCCATGAATCACGTTGTTGGTTAAAGATAAAGCGCGTTAATGTTGAGTTGATACCTTTTAGCGTATAACCTCCATAAGTAAGGTCGGCTGCCCAGTGTTGGAATGTTGAATCAGGTTCAAATGCATAACCCCATTCTCCGCCTAAACGCCATCCTTGATCATGAATTTCTTTTGCGAGTTGATGACTTGTCCATGCATTGTTGTCACCAGATTGACCATTACCCCATACGTCAACATAAATCCAGTCAAGGTTGTCACCAACTAAGTTTTTAAGGTCTTCAAATCGAGAACGACGTCCATTTGCTAAATCGATGGCAGCATCAATATTGATACCTTGATCAATCCAGTTCCAACCGTAGTTGTAGGAACCATCTGCAGATTTACGTAAGATTTTTTCATTGAAATATTTTGACTCTAGATAAGTTTCACTCGCATTAACATGAATACCAATCTTTGCGCCAAAGTCCACCGATTCATCTATTAAGTATTTGAACTCTTCAACACCACCCATGCGACGTCCAATATCTGCATAGTTTAAGTGTCCTGAGTCATGTCCTTCACTACCATAACCTTTTAGTAAAACTGATTGTCCAAGGCCATCTGTATGCAAGTTTATTTTTTTAATACCATCTAATGTCATTAAGAATGGGTTTTGAGCATGAGAACCAAAGTTCATTGCGATTCGATAAGCTACTAAATCTTTAACCGATTCTGCACCAACTGGTGAATACATAATATCTCTAAATGCAATAGCACCATCTTGCCAGTTCACAACACCATCATCATTAGCATCTTCTGTAATGACAACTTTAGCTTCTGGTAATTCAAGTGTTTGTTCATTGAACATCACATCACGGTGGTAAATCCATGGTGAACTAGATAATCCTACTGAGTTATAAGACTCAAATTCTTTTACACGTGCATTTATACGTACAAAGTCATTTACGCCACCACCTGATGAGTACTGTGAATTACTGTGCATACTTGCTGAAAGTTCGCTGTTTGAAATGACAGCATACATATAATTACTGTTAAAACTTCGTAGTGTGTCAGTTACCTCCGTTAATGTATCACCATTAACAGTTGTATCAGTTGAAATTTTTGCGCCGTACACATTAGCATTCGTTTCCGATGAATTGACGGATACTAAACTATGATTTGGAATTTCGAGGGTACGGATAATTTCTTCATTTGTTTTTTGTGAAGTATTATTATTCTTAATTTCAGTTACACTAAATTCAAGAGTATTATTTTTCACTTCCAAAAGTATCGTAAGATCAGCATTAATTTTATTTTCCGTATTGATTGCTTTTAAAATATATTTAATACTATTTTCGGATACTTTTTCTAAGCTTACTTCTGGAACAATATCAACATTATTAATTTTAATAGTATCAATTTTAGTTGGTTGACCTTGCATTTTTTTACCATTTGTTAAGGTGTAATCGAGCACCCTTGGAAATGCTTCGTCAAGACGAACTGTCATATCTGAAGATTTAATTTCTACAGGTACGACACCTTCATTATCTGGATCAACAGGACGCTCAGGTGTTATTTTCGTAACTTTAACATTATCGACTAACACTGAACCCATACCGCGATCTTTAAAAAATCCAAATGCTCCTATGCCTTTAGCAAGGCCATCCATTGTATTCGAAAGAATTTGTTGTCCATCAATAAAAAGCGTTATTGTTTGATCCTCTACAACAGTCTTCCAGTGGTGGACCTCATTTGGATTTAATACTGTTCCTTTGGAAGTAGGGGACCATGCTGGTTTAGCACCAAAGTTTTCTGTGAAATAATCCCCTTGATTATCTCCAATTACAGCATAACCATATTCACCACCATCTTGAACACGCACAAGTTGACCAAAACGAATCATATCGTTAATGGCGTCCTCTGCTTTTTCAATCGTAATGTCAGCTTCAAAAATATAATTTTCTAAAAGTGGTGTTTCTCTGAAGATAATAAGATTTTTATCTCTTGATTGAAAATAAAGTCGTACTGAATTATTGCCATCATGTGTGATGATTGATGTTTCGACTTTTCCTTTTTCAACGGTAAACATCTCTTTTAGTGATTCATCCGTCAAATCTTCAAAATTAGTTTCAAACGTATATTCCTCATAAGTATCAAGGACCGGTCTCTCAAATTCAGGTTCTGGAATAACAATATCATCTTGGTTATCCGCTTTTACAAGAATTTTTGAGAGAATTCCTGAATAGGTCCCTAGTTTTACGACAATGTCTTCAGACTTTTCTTGAAGTTGATTGATGACATTTGTATCGAATGATTGAGTAAATAGCTGTTTCTTATCACCATCATCACTTGTAATCCAAGCAATTAGAAGATCATCTTTTAAAGAAACTTCTAACGTATTTTTCGAACCTAATTTAGGACCTGGTAGTCGATTGTCATTTTTATAAGTACCATTTCCGTCAACTTTATATTCCCAAAACCACCCACCTGCATCATACGCTACAGTTAGAAAATTCTTAGAATCAGTATAGAATAAATGAACCCCAAAGCGGCTTTTTTCTGAGGTGTTCTCTGCAATAAAATCAAATGTAAAGTTTGCTTCTTTACCATCTGTTTTCCATTCCTTATTAGGTTTAAAGATTGCAGGATTGTCTTGATTATCATTTCTATCAGATGATGAAAGTTCATAATAGCGTACGCCATCTTTGATAACTTCCTTCACGGATCCGTTACTTGCAGAAATAGATTCCCACTCTGCGGTATTGTCAGCATAGATTTTACTTGGATTCGTAGTCATTGTTGTTAAGGCAACGACTATAGTAAGAAATCCAGTTAAAAATTTCTTCATATACTCCTCCTTTAGCTCTAGTTCTTTAGCTAATTTAAGTATACAAGTCTCTGTATGTAACCGCTTTAATTATATTGTTATAACCTTATAACTTCTTGTTGTATGAGCTTTAGGACAATATAATTTATTCTAAAAATTCTTTTTTAACAAAGTTTTGAGAAGTTATATGTTCAAAAGCAGATAAAACATATGATTTAATTATTACATTTACTTTATCGACTATCTTACTTGGTTAGATTAGTGATACATGTACTTGGAAGAGGGTAAGAAGATAAGTTAGAAGACATGCATTTACTTTGAATAGAAAGAGTATTTTAAAAAGACTTCATTCGATATTGAGTGAAGTCTAGAGTAAAAATAATTAGATAGGAAGATGATTTAAATAATGCTGAAGAAAGTATTACATTCTTTAATTCTTTTGTAGATTGAAGAAACAATGGTTTTATGACTCGTTCTATTGGAGAAACTACTCCCAAAATAGCACCATTGTCTGGATCAATGATTAAACTTATTTGTCTAGATACTGATATTATTGATCAGATTATTAATAGTGAGCGAATTGATGTGAAAAATCAAACATTGAAGATTTATTTTCAATCATTAACTGAAACTAACCAACTTGTTCATTTTTCAGAATCGAAATGTGAATACCGAGTAAGTAGTATTCAAGTTGATAATATTGGTCATTTAAATGTAGATATTCAATTTCTTCATAACATTAGTGACTCCAATAATATTCCATTAGATTATGTTCACTCGTCTATTTTGTGCATCTAATGATTGGTTACTGTAACTATGACAATCGGAGGTATATTTATCTACGAGCGACTAAAATCGTAGGATATTCGAACTAAACATTGATGATTATCAAGACATTTTGATTCATATAGTTATGTTGTATTTGATAATATTTAAAGAATTATTTAAGAATCACTATGGCATCTAACTAGTTGTGACTACAATTAAAGATAATTAAACAAAGAACTATTACAAGAGTAATAATCTTACTCTTGTAATAGTTCTTATTATTTGTATATTAGAATGAAATTATGACATATAAAATTTCCTAAGTCATGGCCGTGAACTTTGATGTGTTGAATGCTATTTTGATGCTAAAATAAGTGTAATCAACGAAAATTAATCATCATGTACTGAAACATTGTAAGATACGATTTGTTATTCTCAGGTTATATTAAATTAGTTATTAATTATCGAAAATGATGAAATGAGAATTGTAGAAGGGGGAAATAATGAATTCCAGACAACGCAAAATCTTAGAATATCTTTCAGATAAAAAAATATGGATTAAAGGTAAAGAACTTTCACGTATTATGGGAGTATCTGATCGAACGATTCGCTCTGATATTGATCTATTAAATCAAGAGATTCCTGGAATTATAGAATCGAGTACACGAGAAGGTTATCAATTAAACTTTAATAAATATCAGACTTATAAATATTTAAATACTGATGTCATACCTCAAACTCCAGATGAGCGCAGTATTTATATCATAAAAATACTTTTATTTTCAAAGAAACGACAAAAAATTATGGATTTACAAGATGAACTTTTTGTAAGTGAACACACGATTGAAGGTGACATTAAGCGAATCCGAGATTTAATAAAGCCGTATGGGGGCTTAAAATTAGTTCGAGAAAAAAATACAATAT
Source organism: Erysipelothrix amsterdamensis (assembly GCF_940143175.1). Classification (NCBI taxonomy): domain Bacteria; kingdom Bacillati; phylum Bacillota; class Erysipelotrichia; order Erysipelotrichales; family Erysipelotrichaceae; genus Erysipelothrix; species Erysipelothrix amsterdamensis. The sequence continues at coordinate 798,696 of NZ_OW659496.1, forward strand.
TTTTTCAAGGAAACGAACACCTTAAGCGGAAGATTTATCGTGACCTCCTAACAAACGAGATTAAAGATAATTTTTTAAATATTAATCGTACAGCTCTTCTTTATAGTCGTTTTGATTTGGTACAGGTAACCAAAATATTTGAAGAGACTCTTAATAAATACAATTATTCGGTTAGAGAAACCGCGATTCCAATGATTGTGGTACATATGGGAATAACGATTGAGCGTATGTTAAGTGGTCATTATCTCACTGATGATTCTATTAATAAACAAGTGGATCAAAGAATTGAATTTGAAATATCAGAATATTTCTTTGAAAGAATTATACAGATAGTTCCAATAAAATATTCTATTACGGAAGTTAGAGGTTTTGCTAATATTCTTATGGGATATCAAAATGCTTATCACTTGAATGATATATTAGAATATAAAAATAAAATTGTAGATCTTTCAAAACTTCTTGATGAAGTTGTAAAAGTACTTTATGAGACTTTTGATTTAGACTTTTCAATGGACGAAGATTTTAAAAATGGATTGCATCTACATATTCAATCACTAGTTTTGAGAATGAAAAACGGTACAGTAATTCCTAATGCTCATCTACAAGAAATAAAAAAATCATACCCACTCATTTTTGAAATGGGATTGGTTATTGGTCGATTAATTGGAAATTCGTTTGGTTTTGAATTGTCTGAATCAGAGGTAGGTTTTATTTCACTACACATTGGAGCGGCATATGATCGTTTATCTAGTAAGAAAAAGCATCATGTACTATTAATTGCTCCGCATAATCGAAGTCTTTCAAAATTAACTAAAGGGAAGATTACGAACATGTTTAAAGAACGTATGGAAATTATAGCAATACACGAGTACTATGTTGAAAAAAACATCGAAAAGATGAATGTTGATTTGATAATTACTACGTTGCCTATCGATCATAATCTTGAAGTAAAAACAGTTCAAATTTCGATGTTTTTGAGTCACGAGGACGAAGGAATGATATTCAGGGCATTAAATGAATTAGATAAAGAAGAATTTAACCTTGAATTTGGCAATCAATTTGGCACTTTAATTGATGAACGTTTTTTCTTTAAAAATCTCGAGAAAGAAACACCAAAAGAAGTTATAGATTATATGAGTCAAAAGCTTTATGAGAACGGTATTGTTTCAAAGGACTTTAAAGATTCTATTTTGGATCGTGAAGCAATGTCGTCGACATCATTTAGTTATTCAATAGCAATTCCCCATCCTTTGGATCTCAAGAGCAAGCAGTCAAAAGTGGCTGTTGCATTATTAAGAAAACCAATACAATGGGGAAGTTATAACGTCAAACTGGTAATGATGCTTGCAATAAACGAAAAAGATAGCTCAACAATGTGGTTGTTTTTTGATTGGTTATCGGAAACCATAACAAATCCATCAAAAATGTCAAAGCTGTTACAATCAAAAAATAGAAATGAATTTGTTCATTGGATGATGAATGATTAGGAGGATACAATGACAGATATAGAATTAGTAAGTTTTAAGATAATTAGCGAAGTTGGTACTGCAAAATCCTTTTTTATGGAAGCAATTGCTTTTGCTCAAAAAAATAATTTTGTAAAAGCAAGGAAATTGATTGAGGAAGGCGAGAATCATCGCATTTTAGGACATGAGACCCACTTTGAATTAATTCAAAAGGAAGCAAGCGGTGAACCGCTTGGGATTAATTTGATTCTAATGCATGCAGAAGATCAATTGATGGCAGCTGAAACAATTAAAATTTTAGCAGAGCAACTTATTAAGAGTTATGAAATAATTAATGAATTAGCGATACAAATCAATAAATAAAACCTTTCAGTATAGAAAGGTTTTTATTTATTGATTCTAAAATTCTTACGAAAAGTATCTAGAGATATGTAATATAGGTGAATTTGAGAACTATCATCACATAGTCACGTAATTATGTTCCGTTGTCTTAGGAAACGATAATATAAGCAAGCGGTTACATTAGCGGATATAATGTAAGTACAATAAGGAGGGAGAAGATTTATGAAGAGAGTATATTTATTTTGTAATGCTGGGATGTCAACGAGTTTGTTAGCAAGCAAAATGCAAACAGTTGCAGACTCACATAAGTTACCAATTGAAGTAAAAGCATTCTCTGACTCGAAGATGGATTCTATTGTCCAAGAATTTAATCCGGATGTAATTTTGTTAGGGCCACAAATTAAATATAAATTTGAGGAAACTAAAGCAAAATATGCGGGATCAGGGGTACCTGTTGAAGTCATTGATTTAGAGGATTATGGCAAAGTTGATGGAGAACGTGTATTAAAAAAAGCAATTATGCTAATTAAGGGAAAGGGGAAATAAGATCATGTTTGATTGGTTAGAAAAAACGATGGCTCCAATTGCTGAGAAGCTAAGTACAAATAAAGTATTGGTTGCTATTCGTGACGGTTTTTTAGTTAGTACTCCGTTAATTATAGTTGCATCGATATTCTTATTAATTGCGAATTTCCCTATAACTGGATATCCGGAGTTTATGGAGGGAATTTTTGGATCAGGTTGGGACAGCCATTTATTGGTGGTATCAAATGCTACAATAAATATGATTGCACTCTTAAATGTTTTAGGTATTGCTTATTCATATGCTAAACAACTAAAAGTTGAACCTATTTCGGGAGGAGTGGTTGCGCTTGTATCGTATCTAATCATTACGCCACAAACACACGAATTGTTCCTAAATGCAGATGGAAAAGCATTTAGAGGGTTTGCTTTCTCAAATTTAAATTCTCAAGGTTTATTCCTCGCCATGATTACCGCGATTGTTGCCGTTCAAATCTTTGCATATGTAACGAAAAAAGGTTGGGTAATTAAACTTCCTGAAGGTGTTCCACCAGCAGTAATGGGATCATTTGCTGCTTTGGTTCCTAGTATGTTTGTAATGATTACGTTCTTCTTAGTGCGTTTATTATTTGTGAATACATCTTTTGGAAATGCACAGAACTTTATTTTTACAGTATTGCAAACACCTTTGATGGGACTTGGAACAAATAAGTTATTTGAAGTAATTTATCAGTTCTTATCAACTCTATTCTGGTTCTTCGGTATTAATGGACCTGCAATTACAAATACCATATTCTCTCCAATTCATAATACGATGACTTATGCAAACCAGGCAGCCTACATTGCGGGTGAGTCGCTTCCATATATCTTTACGGGTCCATTCTCTGATTTTTTTGGAAACTACGGTGGGGGCGGAAGTACATTGTCATTAGTCCTATTAATGGTCACAATGGGTAAATCGCAACGCATGAAACAATTAGGTCGCTTATCGATTGTTCCTGGAATTTTTGGAATTAATGAAATGATTATATTTGGACTTCCAATCGTACTGAATCCAATAATACTGATACCATTTCTACTTGTACCGGTTATGAATATTGCATTATCAACAGCTGCGACAGTCATTGGAATTATTCCATATACAACAGGAATTGCCTTACCATGGACAACACCAATTTTCTTCTCGGGTTGGTTATCAACTGGTAGTCTATTTGCCGGAATATTCCAATTGGGACTTCTAGCACTTGGTTGCTTAGTTTATTATCCATTCTTTAGAATCTTAGATAAGCAATATCTCGAAGATGAAAAGAAACCACAAGATTTACAAGTGGATGAATTAGATGATATCTCGCTCGATGATATATCGTTTGATGACTTATAAGATTTAATATATAAAACACGAAGCGACTTGTGAAAGACCGATATGGACTTCATAAGTTTGCTTCGTTTCATTTAGGAGGACAATTATGAGAGTATTACTATTTTTTGATCAAACACAAGCTGGAGCTGGAGGTAAGGAAAGACCGAACGTCGAGTTGGCGGTGGAAAAAGGCGGAATTGGATCTTACCACATGTTTGAAAAATACATTAAACAAGAAGGGGGTCTCGTTCTAGCGACTATGTATTGTGGTAATGGTTATTTTTTCGACCATGAAGAAGAAGTGAAGCGTAAAGTTGCTGGACTTGCTACCAAATTAAAAGCAGACATTGTATTATGTGGCCCATGTTTTGATTATCCAGATTATTCAAGGATGTCAGCAATTCTCGCACAATACATCGAAGAAAACACTGATACAAAAGCAGTAGCAATGTTCTCAAAAGAAAATGAAGAAGTGATTAAACAATACAAATACAGTGTGAGAATCATCAAAATGCCACGTAAAGGTGGAACAGGTTTGAATGAGTCGCTTGAAAACATGTCAAAAGTTCTAAAAGCAGTTGTAGAAGATCAGCCAAAATCAAGTTATGAATCGTTTATATATTAAGGAGTTGTAATTATAATGAATCGTTTACAAGAATTATGTGCATTACCTGGGGTATCGGGAGATGAGAAAGAAATTCGAGATTATCTCTATAATTTTTATATTGATAAAAATTTAGGAATCATTGAAGATCGTCTAGGATCCGTATTTGGTGTGAAAAAAGGAAACTCTGATTACAATGTTATGATTAGTTCAAATATGGATGAGAGTGGACTCATGATTTCTCAAATTAATGACAACGGAAGTATGGAATTTATTGTTGTTGGTTTATATATGAAAGCATGGTTGAACGATCAGTATGTAACACTCCTCGATCGCCATCATAAGAGGTTGTCAGGAATCGTATTACGAAAAGGCGATGACTTTGTTATTGATGCTGGATTTAAAACAAAAGAAGAAGCTGAAGTTGCTGGAGTTCTTGTTGGTAATTTTGTCATCGTTACTCCAAGATTTGAGTTGTTAAATCAGAGTGTTGCAGCCAATAATTTATCAAACAGAGCTGGTATCGAAGTCGGTCTAAAACTTTTAGAATCACTTGAAAATAAAAATTTAAACTTTAATCTCAATGTTGGAGGGATTTCCCATTCGGTCGTTGGACAACGTGGTGCTATTACTGCGACAACATCAGTGCATCCAGATCTTGCTATCGTTGTTGATGCCGCTTATGTTGAATCATGGGACGACAAAGATATTTTTATAAGAAGCTTTGATAAATCACTATTACCAAGTCAAATATTAAAACAAGATCTTTATGAAGCAGCCAAAGCATGCGGTTTTATGCCTCAAGCTCATTTGACTGATCTTCCAACAGACGGTTCCTTTATCCATAAATCCTTATCTGGTACACCAACAATCGTTGTGGTAATTCCACTTAAATATAAAGATTCGATTTACAATGTCATTGATACACAGTACCTCGATAATATTACTACTGTATTGAATCACTATTTAACAACTTTAAATTCTAAGCGTATTGTGGAAACACAAAACTGTAGAGGAACTCGTCATGAGTAATCAAATTGATTGGAATGATTTATTAGAATTATCAGATATTTATGGTGTTTCTGGTATGGAATATCGAGTTGTAAAATATCTACAAGAAAAAATTAACTTACCACTTGAACAAGATGGTATTGGTTCAGCTCTATTTACTCAAAAAGGAAATGGACTTAGCATCATGGTGGCTACACATATGGATGAGGTCGGTTTCTATGTGAAAAAAATTGATGAAGATGGTTATCTTTTTTTACAACCAGTTGGTGGTATTTGGCCCCATGTAATCATGAACCAAGAAGTTGTAGTTATTAATGATCATGATGAAGAATTCTATGGAATTATTGGTAGTAAAGCAATGCATGGAATGACGATGGAAGAAAAAAGTAAAACAATTCCAATTGACCGTGTTTATGTAGATATGGGTGTTTCCTCTAAAAATGAAATACTTGATAGGGGTATTAAAGAAGGAGATATGGTCGCGTTTGTATCAAAAAGTCGTATCATGAATGATAAAAATTATATTTGTGGTAAGGCCTTTGATGATCGCGCAAGTGAGCGGTTGGAATGTGGTTAATGAATTCTCTAATTAATAAGCCAACAGATAATGAAGTTACTTTGGCAGCAACAGTACAAGAAGAAGTAGGACTTCGTGGCGCTCGAACCACTGCGGATTTGGTTTATCCCAATCTAGCAATTGTGATAGATACTACAGTTGCTGGAGATACTCCCGAGGATCATAATATCATTCGACTCGGTGGAGGAGTTACTATTAGTGTTATAGATTCTATGACTATACTAAATAGAGGTCTTCTTAATTATCTTGAAGGGATTTGTCGAACCAACAATATTCATTACCAATTAGGATGCTTCTTAGATGGCGGTACTGATGCGGGAAACATTCATAAATCACGTGAAGGAATTCCATCAATCATATTATCCATTCCAATGCGTTATATGCATACGCATCGAGGTGTCGTTCATAAATTCGATATCCAAGAAACATTACGATTAGTGGAATATATTGTCAGAGATCTAACAGTAGAAAAGTATAGAAAAATATTAAGTGAAAATTACAATTATAGAGAGTAGAGGTATAAACTATGTGGGGTATTATTGCTACATGGCGAATGGCTAAAGAAGGTGTAGATAGTGCAGTTACTATCCTAGAAGATAATGGTAATGCAGGAGATGCAATTGAAACAGCAATTAAAGCAATTGAAGATTTCCCATTCTACAAATCAGTCGGTTATGGAGGACTTCCAAATGAGGAAATGGAAGTAGAATTAGATGCAGCATATATGGATGGTACAACATTTGATATTGGCGCTGTCGCAGCAATTAAAGATTTTGCAAATCCAATTTCAATTGCACGTTCTTTAAGCCGATATAAAGTTAATAATTTATTGGTAGGTGCAGGTGCAGAGGCTTACGCTCATAAGGAAGGATTCGAACGTAAAAACATGCTAACCAATCGCGCCAAAATTCATTATCATAACCGCGTAAAAGATATGCGTGAAATCGAAATTTCGCCCTATTCAGGTCATGATACGGTGGGAATGGTCTCGGTAGATAGCGAACAAAATATTATTGCTGGTACATCTACAAGTGGCCTTTTCATGAAGAAAAAAGGACGCGTTGGCGACTCACCAATCATTGGGTCAGGACTCTATGCTGATAGTCTTGTTGGGGGAGCTTCCGCAACAGGTCTAGGTGAAGACTTGATGAAGGGCGTCGTTTCGTATGAAGTTGTGAGACTTATGAAGGAAGGAATCACACCACAAGAAGCAGTAGAAAAAGTAACATTCGATTTTGATCGTGAATTGATTGAACGTCGAGGTGAAGCGGGTGATATTTCTATTGTTGCTATGAATAAAAATGGTGAATGGGGAGTTGCATCAAACATTGATAATTTTTCATTTTCGGTAGCAACTGAAAAGCAAGCGAATACTGTTTATATCACAAAGCGAGTAGGAGATCACATGATACATGAAATTGCTCCTCAAGAATGGTTAGATAAGTACTTAAGTGAACGTATGAAACCTTTGGAGGAAAAATAATATGCTTAATAAAATTTATGCAAAAATGGATGAATTAATGCCAGAGCTTCTAAAATCAATCCAACGTCTTGTTGCTATTGAATCTGTTGAGGGGGTTCACACTGAGGATGCACCTTACGGTGAAATGCCCAAAAGAGCACTTTTAGAGGTGCTTACCATTGCTGAAGAACTAGGATTTCATACAAAGAACATTGATAACATCATCGGATATGCGCAGTATGGTGAGGGGGATGGCGACTATATCGGTATCTTTGGACATGTTGATGTCGTTCCAGTAGGAGAAGGGTGGTCTTATCCACCACTTGGCGGTGTCATCGATAGAGGACGAATTTGGGGTCGCGGCGTCTTAGATAACAAAGGACCAATTCTTACAAATCTTTATGCGCTCTATGCTCTTAAAGAATTGGGAGTAACCTTTAATAGACCGGTTCGTGTTGTTTTTGGTACAAATGAAGAGTCAGGATTTGGATGTGTTAAACATTATTTGACCAAAGAAAATCCTCCGGTATTTGGATGGACACCAGATTGTAAGTGGCCAGTAGTTTACGGAGAAAGAGGTCGTGCTCTAATTCAATTTGTTAATCATGGCTCTCAAGAAGACTTTAATGAATTTATTAACGAATACATTCTTTCAAGTCCAAATAATGGTGTTAAGTTAGGTATTAATGTTAAAGATGAAGACTTTGGTGAAATGATTATGCGTGGTTATAAACTGGGTATGACTGATGATAACCTATTCTTCCAAATTTCACTAAGTTATCCTAAAGTAAAAACTGTGGATGAATTGATTGAAATGATTCGTAAAGTAACTCCTGAAAGTATCGAAGTAGTTTGTGCTCACAACTGGAATCCTGTATTTTATGATAAAGAGTCACCAGAAATCACCTTATTAACTGATGCTTATGAAGAAGTAATGGGTGAACGTTTGGCTCCAGTTACAACAACAGGAGGTACTTATGCAAAAATTATTCCTAATATTATTGCATTTGGTCCAAGTTTCCCAGGTCAAAAAGATATTGCCCACTTACCAGATGAGTGGATGAATCTTGATGATATTTTGAATAATGCCAAAATTTATAGCAATGCTCTCTATAAATTGAAAGATCTATAAAAGTAGAATTATTCAAAAGAGTATAATCTGAATAAAAAGTGAGAACTTGAAGATGATCCCACTTTTTAATAAATATTGATACTGAAAAAATATTTAGTAGTAATGGAATTACAAGTTACGTCGTAAATGGTCTTGTAATAGTTCTAATAATTGTTTATCGATTGGCGCATCACTGATTCCAATAGATGGGAGTGTACTTAAGGATCTAAGTTTTCCTTCAAACGCTGCCTTATATACTTTGTTGGTATTTGTTGAAAAATATGATAATTCTATTGTTGATACATGATTAGAATCTAAGTTAGAAGGAACGACTGCATAAGTTGCTGTCTGTCCTGGAGCAAGTACTGTGTCCTTCATTCTAGTTGAGAATGGCTTTTCATTTACAGTCAAGGCTGAATCTGTAGTCTCATCAATGCTTGCTTTTTCAATACGAGCTGAAGAATTACCGAAATTTTTAATTACGATGTAAAAATGATCTCTATTCGTAATTAAAGGAGCAGTGTAAATTTGAAGATTAGCACGTGTGCTCTCTTCAATCATTTTATTTTGTTCTCTTGAATTTTTTCTAGACTCATATAAAGTCCACAAAAAAGCTGCTGTAGAAATAATTGAAGATAAGATAACTCCCAAAATCTGCTATATTTCATACGATATGTTTAGAAACATAAAAGATACCTCACTTTCATAGTTATTTAACTTTATTGTATTCCACTAAAAATTAACCTGTAATTAAATCTATTAGAGATTCTATAGTCGAGCAGGATTCGAATTTGAATTCAAGTTGGGAGATGTCATACTTCCTTAGTGTCGCTATATGTTCTGGAAAGCAATTCAGTGTTGACTAGTTTAAATTTTGTTTTTCAAAACGTGATAGCCACAATCCTAATTCTTTTTTAGTCAAAGAGTTAATTATTTCAATAAAATATTCCTTAACTTCTTTGACAATTAATTTCTGTTTTAAGAGTATATCGTTCCATACAATTTCATCAACACCACCAATAGAAGCATAATTAGTTAAATCATCTGAAGTTAGAAGGATGGTTTTTCCATATTCTAAACCATGACTTCTCCAGTGGGGACTTTTATTGGGAGGTAGAATGGGGACGAAATTAGCTCTACAATATGAGTGTAGAGGAATACATGCTACAAACGGAGTATCATTAATTAAGATAGATCCTGTATAATAATGATTTGCATCGAGTATCTGAGTATGACCTTTGTAGGTATACCTATTGCTCAATTCATCTATAAAATTTGTTGGCAATGTGATAATCATAGAATCTCTCCTTTGATAACAAAAAAAGCACTTCCGAAGAAGTGCTTCCGAGTGCTTTCTTTTAATATTAGTGTTTTTTTGTCAGGGTACTCTTGTTGTAAAACAAACTACTTCCTTCTGAGATCATCTATAAACTCAGTATAATATTAGTGTTTTTTTGTCAGGATACTCTTGTTATAGAACAAGCTACTTCCTTCTGAGATCATCTATAAACTCAGTATAATAAAGAAAGCACTATCTTTACGGCCATATTATACTTGATTCTATTTAATAAATCAAGATTGAAGAAAATTAATTGTGACGTTATTTTGTATTAGAAGCGTAGCGTGTGAATGTCATAAATCGTGTAACCGGCATTCAAGTACCATTCTTTTGAATGAATAATGCATCGAGTTATTTGCAAGAGGGACTTTGATTTCAAAAAATAAAGTCTGATTGTTTTATATCAAATTTTGATTTAATAAATTTGATATAACTATTCATTTGAGTGACTGTAAAGTTATCTAATTCAACATATCGAACAGCAGCGGAAGTTTTTAATTTTTTTATTTTTGTGCACGATCAGAATTTTTTCCTGTTACGGATTTATTAATTAAAATTCCTTTACCATCATAATCTTCAAAAGTGAGTCCTTTTAACTTAGTTCGTCGAGCACCTGTAGAAAATGCGAGTAAAATAATTAATTTGAAATAAATATTTACGAGGTCTTTTCAGGGAGTTTTTTCCAAGCCTCCTTAAACGTCTCATAATCTAAAATATTGGATTTGGTCATATCTTCACATTGTTTTTTTTATGAGAATAAATTGATAGAGACATCATTATATATACTCCATCTTTACTGCATATCCGAGTATCGATTTATAAAGTGAAATGATTTCATTTTTATATTTAACTGAAAATGGTTTACCACCTACGGTTGAACCGTCTTTTTTATGGAGAATAGGCGTTTTAACCTATACCAATGAATTTCTCCAAGCTAGTGCTTTTCTTAGTGTAATGGATGCAATAGCAGTATCAGGGGTTAAATTGGTTTACTTTGTAAAGATTTTATTTATATGTTTGTTCTTTAACATCGTATTTTGATAATTCAATCATTTCTATTCCAATTTCCCTAAGAGACATTCTCGATTTCGGTAAATCGTCCTTTTTCATTTCTTTTTAAAAATTTCGTTCTGCATTTATTGTTCTTTGTTTACTGTTAAATCCGCGTCGTTTTATCCTTCTTACTTTTCCCAAACTATCTCGGTACCTGATATCAAAATACCAGGTATTTCGTTTTTGATCTTTATAAACAGGCATACTAAAATCATTCTTTCACTATTCATGAGATCGTTAAAAGGTAGTTCGTTAAATTATCTTTTTGTTAGCGATAACGATTAGTAATTTATAGAGTTAATGAGTTTTACTAAATCATCGCCATCCCAAAGTACAATGTTATTTGAATCTGCAAGTTCTCTTGCTGGTTTTCTAAAACTATTGTTGGTTACAATTACGCCAACGTGTGAGTCGAAAAATTTTACTCCGTAAATTATTTCTTTGACGGTACCATAGTTTATTGGTGCATTATGAAATTTACATTGAAATGCAAATTTAACTTTATCTTTTGTTGCAATAAAATCAACACTTTGATTATTGACTTGTGGAACTTTTTTAATAATTATATAATCAAGTTTTGTTACAAGGTCAATTATAAAATCTTCGAATTCAGAGTGGTTTTTAAGGGATTCAAATCTCTTTCGTGTTATTAAATCTTTATGAAATGTACGAGCGTTTTCTATTCTTAAAATAATACCTGAAAGGTCAAAATGTTTATTAATTCGTTCGTTTTTGTAATCTATAAGTTGAAGCGTTCTTAGTGTATCTAAATATGAAGAGAGTGTTATAAAATCAAGATCAAATTCATTTTGTAATTTCTTTTGACTAAAAGTACTCTCATGAATAACAAATTCAACGATACGAGTTAACAAGTCGTGGTCATTCAAAACGTTTTGGTCTAAAGCTATTGCTTCGCTTAATTCATATTCTGATTGTTCCTTGGAAACTCTAGAATAAACTTTATTCTTTACTATTTTTTTTGTTATGTGTTCAGGAACTCCAATTTTACTATTATTTAGATTTTCATCTATAGAATCGCTTTTCTTCTGTATATCAATACTTATAAATGAGTTTTTAGGTTCGTATTTGTCAGAAGAAACCAAATTATCATTGTTGATATGATTTACTTGTGGATTTATATTTGAAGTCCTTTGTAGTTCTAATTTCTTAATTTCTTTTTTTAGGTGTAAATGTATGTATACAACTATAGCCGAAATTATTGAACAGGTATAAAAAGCGCCGACGTTTTCTTGATCTTTAAAAAGAGAAAAGAGTAGGATAATTTCGCTAAATATACAAAATATCGCTACGACATTAACAAATAAGTATAGCGCTTTGAGTAACAGAAATACGATATCTTTCAATAATATATTTAACTTTTTGATTAGATTATTTTTACGATTTAACATAATCCCCCCCCCATTTAAAATATTTTTGTTATTTAATATTTGCTTCTGCTAATATAGAGTCTATCGAAATATTATAGAGTTTGGAAATAGCTATCAGTTTTGATAATTTGATTTCATTTTTTCCTTGTTCCCAAAATTGAACAGATTTATGAGTAATATTGAGTTTATCAGCAACGTACTCTAGAGTCATATTATTTTTAATACGGTATTTTTTTAAAATAAGTCCTAATCTATCTTTTTCATCTTGATTCATAATTAACCTCTATCTCAAATGGTATTTGTAATACCATTATAATATAAACAATAGAAATATCAATAAACCTCCTATTTGGTATTATAGATAATAAATAAGAGCGTGAAATGAATGAGATCAGTTATAGTTCGTCAAGAAAGTCATCAAATCTTAAGCAATTGTAAATGGCATCCAAAATAGGTTTTGCTCAATCTACATACTCACAGAAGGAGAAAGGAACAGTTCTTGTGATTCGCAAAAGTCAGACTTGGAAGCCTTAAATCTATTATTGATGAGTATTGGGTATGGATATAAAGGCAATAAAGGAATGATACTGTCAATATGGTGTTGATGCCTAACAGGAGTTTAAGAAGATATAGAACGAAAAACTAAAAAAAAGAACAACGCTAGACTTTACCACGTTGTTCTTAATAATTTATCCGTTGTGACAATTTTCGCAGCAGTACATGCATCCATCAAAATCATGGTCGCCAGTCAGTCTTTCTGCTTCTCTTATCGCATCATGACAGTTTTTTTGCTCATCGAGTGAAACACGGTTTTTCATGTCAGGCAAATGATTACAGGTAGTAACATGTACCTCATGGTAAACACCATCAGTTTTACTTTTGTTGTATAGATACTTTTTCACTTAATCCCTCCTTTCCAACCACATCGTAGCAGTCTATAGGAATGATGTGTCAAAAGTTTATGAAACAGAGAGAACTTAATTTCACAAGATTTGAGAGAAGGAGAAATAAGATTGTATTTAATTTATTCCTCGCACATGGGAATCTGTGTTCATTTCAATATATTTGAGGAGGAAATGTCGTGAATCAAATCAAAGACTAATCCCTAAACAAACTTCTCAATGAAGTAAATAACTCGAATAATTATGCTATTGATAGAATTCATAATTGGATTTCGGATCAAGACAATGAGGATTATTTACAGGGAGACTTCAGAACAGTAATAACTTAGCTAAATCGTTAAAGTATTGTGACTCGATAGTTTCATGAAGTGGCAAATACGGAATTTGTTCTAGTAGTCTAAAGTTGATACACCTTGGTTGAGAAATGATAATATTAAATCGGAGAGGTTAACTTCGTACAATATATGAACAAATAAATATAAGGAAGTAGGAGGCAAGTCTTTTTCAAAAGAAACAGCAAAATCTATAAGTTATCTTTTAGTAGTCTAGATTATTTGTTTGAAGTGGTGTGCTGTCATGTTTTGATTTAAATAAATTAACATGTAAAGATGAAATATACGAAATGATGTAATCGCATACATGGTATGGTAGAATAATAAAGAATACATAATCTTTAGAGGAACCTATAATGCAAATAGAATTATTTTACGTATATCTGTATTTATGTAATTAATCACTTCTGTTAGTTGTGTATTAGCTGATTCCGGCAATTTTGGATCGGACAATGGTTTGAAATAAAAAGATGAAATATACTTGAGTTCATGGAAGACAGTAAGGATTGAAGCTTGGGACCCGCAATCTAGAAATAGCATCTGGAGTCAAGCAGAAATTTGATTATAAGCAACAGATAGAGCAAGTTTTGAGTATTATCATGTTGGATCGTGGGAAATTGGTAAGATACCTGAGGTTTCCCAACGTTTACGCTTATTGGGTGGGACTTTAAACACCTATGCTATTCTGTGTTATGAATAACCCGTACTTAATAAGTTAATTTAATTGTTAAAAACTACCATAGCACTTTAAAAAAAGAGGGGAATTGCAATGTCATCAAAAATTACGAGAGTCTTTACGTCTGTTTTCATCGTCTTTATAGTAATGTTCTCAATCTTGTTAGTGTCCGCACAACAAGAAACGATGCTTAATGATATTTTTAAATCAGGATCCTATAAGAGTATTTATATACCAGATACTGCAAAAATATCGAGAGATGAGTTTATGAGTATCATCGGTTCTGCCCAAAAAAATCATGTTTATTTTGGAAAATACAGCGAGAAAATTCGCTATGTATCTGTTAATGACTTTAGCACTGACGTCAAAGAATTTTTAGTCGTAAGAATTCCGCCGGGAACATTAAGTTTATCAACTTTTGAAACGAATAAAAATCACGATTTTTATGTCAAACCACTAAACATTGGTTCAAACGAGCAACTTGAATTAACTTTTAAAAAACTTGATGAAAGTATTTTAGACGAAGAAGTCTACGGTTTTCTTGATCTCTATGCAAAAGATCAAGAACAAGCTGAAGTATATATCGAAGAAATTGCTCAGCGAGCGGGGTTAGATGCTGATGAAATTGTTCAGCAAAAAACAATCTCAAGTGATGCTGAGTTTTTTTTCTTGTTTTTGATGGTTGCAATTGTAATTTTTTCGATAAGTAATATGCTCGTAACGATTTTTAGTTTTGTAAAAAGAAACAAAGAAATCGGCGTATATAAATTACTTGGATTGTCTGATTTTTCGGTAGCAAAAAAAGGAATATCTAAATATATTTCGTGGTATATAGTTTTCTCGGTTATTGTAATGTTTATGACATCATTAATTATGAACTATTGGAATATTTACCTAATTAAAATTCAGATTACATATCTATCAGTATATCTACTGGCATCGATTATTTTGATTATTACAGCTTCAACTGTTATTACGCGAAAATATAGCATTGCTTCGCTTACAAAAAACCAAAAAACAACAAATGCGATAATTAGGATTTCGATGGTGTCTAAAGTATTATTTACAATTATACTGGGATATTTTTTACTCAATACGACTAATATGTTAGAATCGCTTGCTGATCAACGCTATAAACTTAGTATTTTTGAAAACTATCGGGACACTTATGCTTTTACAAGTTATGCAAAAAACAGATCAGATATTAATTCTGCAGGCAATAAGCGTGTTCCAAAAGGATATCCAGAATTTAATTATTCAGATTTTTATAAAAAAATCGTCGCGGGTAATAATGGCTACTATGTTGATTTTTCCGCTTATTCTTGCCCTGATGAAACGAACGAACGAAAGTTAGCAAGAAATTGTTATGATGATCAGTATATTTTTGCTCTGGTTAATGATATCTATATAAACGATTATAAATTATTACCGATGGAACAAATTAAAAACGCCCTAAAAAAAGAAAAACGTGTCATATTAATACCGAGAGAGCTACAAGATTCTGAGAACTCGATACTTCAAGACTATAGAGAGTATTTCCAATCAACGAAAACAATCGTAAATGATTTGCAGATGGAATCAATAATCTATGAAGACTCAGATTTTTTCTCAATGAACAGTGAAGTAGTCGGTTCGGATTATCTTATCCATAATCCGATATTAATTGTATTTGATGAGAATACAGTTAAAGGGATTCCCGATTATCAACTCCGATTCTTTGGTTATGGAACGTCAACAGCTGCGCAATTTAGTCTGGACTCGACGGAAACAAAGGAAGCGTGGTATAAGAAGAATGAAGATGTTTTCAAAAAGTTCAATTTAGAGAATAATATTTCTGTTGAACATTTTAACAACACTTCAAATGATCTAAATATAATGATTTCTATTTTGGAATTTTCTTTAAAGATCTATACCGGTATACTGCTTATCTCAATTTTATTAATCAGTTTTGTATCCTTTAATATAACACATACGTATATGAGCGATATTCGAAAAGAAATCTTCGTTAGAAAACTAATAGGGGAATCTGATTTCAATATATTCAAACAATACATTCTTTTGTTATTCTTTACAGATTTACTTGCTGTTGTTATTGTTACTGTTATTTTGCCGGTGTTCTTAAAAACGACCATTAGTTTTAAAGGAATTGGAGTTCTGTTTCTGTTAATTATAATGATTGATGTTATCGTATTTAGTATTGTGAAATCGAAGTTTGTTAGAAATAATTCGAGTAATCAGATAAAGGGGGAATAGATGATGATTCAATTGAAGTCGGTAAGTCGAACATTTGGTAATCGCACGCTGTTTCATGATATTAATGAAAAATTTGTGGTGGGTGAATTGGTTGGGATATCCGGGAAAAGTGGCTCTGGAAAAAGTACACTATTAAATATAATCGGTTTAATTGATTCTGATTATGAAGGAGAATTATTAATTGATTCGATAGCTACTAAAGATATTAGCAAACGTAAAAAAGAGCAATTGGTCCGTGAGAATATCAACTATCTATTTCAAAACTATGCCTTAATTGATAATGAGAGCGTTCGGTATAATCTTGAGTTGGTACTTAAAAAGAAAGATGATAATAAGTTAGACGATGCTTTAAAACAAGTTGGACTCGATAGCGCAATATTAGAAACCCCAATCTATATACTTAGTGGCGGGGAGCAACAGAGAGTCGCATTGGCCCGGTGTATTTTAAAAAAAGGTAATATCGTTCTAGCGGATGAACCAACCGGTAATTTGGATCAAGAAAATGCAGAGATTGTGATGGGAATTCTTTCTGAGTTTACAAAGCAAGGGAAAGTCGTTGTGATTGTTTCTCATAGTAAAGAAATTATGCAATTATGCGATCGAGTTATAGAACTATAATAAGATGAGTAGTCTATTAAGGGCATTCGTAAATCTAGATCTTTAATTCCGAAATAATAGTAGTAATTTTTATATCTAATATTTCGTTGGATAAACCGAACGCCTAATTATGCATGTGGCTTTTCAGGCGGTTGATGTGTCACTTAAAAAGAATCTATCTCGGAAGACAGATTACCAATACACTTATTATTTTTTATTTTGACAAAGTGTCTTGATTATTGACCATGTTATGGTAATATCTGTGTAAGGGCTTTCTAAGTTGAAGCATGATTTTATAAGGTATAAATAATATCGGTAGATGCTTTTTCTATAATCAATGTCGGAGTATTTCTCTGAAAAAAGAATCTACTAAAAACTATTAGATAGTAGCTTTTTATTTTCAATTTCAACATTTATAACGTAACCAATGATCGAATGCATAATGAACAAGTTATCTAATCTTATAGATTCAAATCAAAAGAGCAGAAGGTATGTTTTGACGTAGTCATCGAATTGGCGTACCAGTACCTAGTCATAGTAGAAATGGGTACTCAGGGGATGATTTGATCATAATTCGTACTCCTTGGGTCTATTTGTATAATGTAAGTGCAGTGCTTAAGAACAGAATTATATTCAAATATTGAGTGTAATTTATTATTAATAAAATTATGAGGGGGAATATTATGAATAAAAATAAACAGGCAATGAAACTTGGAGAAATATCATTTGGTGCTGGCTTTTTTGCTTTTGTTGTACTAAGAATCGCACATGTTTTTTATGCTGCTGATCGGGCTATAAGTGGAGACTCATGGAACATATTCTTACAATTTAAAGGACTTACGATGATTAATCTATTATCATATGCATTAATTGTATTTTCGATAATAGCTTTTATTTATTCTTTGCTTAATATTGTTAAAGAATAGACCATATGGATATGAATCAAAAACATCAGATCCAGTCTATCTATTTGGAAGAAATCATTTAGTTTGAATATCTACAGCCCTTTAAATGAGTATAGCTTTGTTAGTGCGGGAAATGACCGCACTTTTTTATAAAAAATAAGTTAGATTCATTATGTAGAAATACTCTGTCTAACACTATGATATTAGACAGTAAATAATATGAAAATACTCTGTTTAAAAATCTTATGTTTGAATGGTAGATTACTTAAATTGGAATAATCCTACATAGATTAAAGTTGATGAAAAACATGTATAATAAAATTAACAGGAGGAATTTGAATGAAAAGGTTCATAATCGTATGGGTACTTGTTTTAGCGTTCATTTCCGGTTGTAGTAAGCAAGACATGCTTAAGACAATGCAAGATGATATTGAGTTAAATGGTATTGAAAGTGTTCGCATAGAGAGACATATCGGTCCAACTGTTTTAGAACGTGAAGTGAATGCTGAAGATATCTCAGAACTCGTAGACGCATTAGATGAATTTGAGGTAGAGAAAATCTCTAAGAGTAAAATGGAAGTTATCTATGGTGGAATGATAGTACTAACAATAAATCTAAAGAGTGGAACTACTAACGAATTTAACAATGTAGGTAATTATTACTTGATCGTGAATAATGAGAATTATGTTATTAAAAATAATAGTTTTAAACCATTTGATAGGTGGGTCGATGCGGTATTGTAGCGATAAACTTTATACTGATTTAATACTTTCGAAAAATTATTGAGAATTATCGAATTAGGTATTACTCGATAAAAGAATATATATGCAAAGTGCGAAATCATTCGCACTTTTTTGTCATTTAAGAGTAAAACGACAATTAAAAAAATTCCGTATCTAATTTAATACTGAGATATAAAATGGATGTATTATATGCAATAGTCTAAATATTTCCTAAATAAAATCGTGTCTTTAATACGAAATAGCGGAGTAAAATAGGGGCTTTTTTTGTGTTATATTTTATGCGTACACAAAAGAATAGGAGGGTGATTATGAGAAAAACGTTTTGTGTATTGGTTTTTTTGATTTTTACTATGGTGTTAGGAAGCATCGTTGATCTATCCGTCCAAGCGAATGAACCTGCTGGACCAACGGACTATAATTGTTATTATTATGGTTTCGACGGTCGTGCAAATAGAAAAAGAGCGATAGTTTCAAGTGTCGTTGATAAAGAGACGTATAGCCCAAGTGGTATTGAATGGGATTATTCGTCTTTAAAAGGACTCAACATGTTTTTTTCGATTCATAATTCTAGAACGGGTAAGGAACAAAGAGAAGTTCTTTTTATGAATCATGACTCGGGTTGTTTTACAATAACAAATACCAATACAAAGAGAGGAACTCAATATGATCTACGGGCTCGCAGACAAAATATATGGGATAGTGGGTATACTCAAGTTTCGGGATCTTGGAGACCGTAAGACTTTAAAATAGGATAGGAATTGTAAGATGCTTTCACGTAACGTAAGAAAAAATAGTGATTATCTACTAATTGTATTACTTTCTACATCTGTATTCTTCATTTCTCTTGAATCAAATAATCACACACTATCAACGCTTTGGGAAGGATTTCAGAATGGTTTTAAGTTTTCGGGAATCGATGCGTTGGAATTCGGTGGAGAAAACAATTGGTGGCCATTTTTCCATCAAAGTGTAGGGTCCTACATTAGTATGATGATCTGGGGCTCGAATTTATTTCAATTATTACTTCCTCTATTTATCACTATTGTTGGGATAAACATCTACCTAAAGAAAAACAATGAGCACTTTTTTGAGTGTTACCGTTTTGATTGTTATTCAAAATTCATACGGAAGAAGATTTTTGAAGAGTCGCTTAAAGTTTCAATTTCAATCTTCTTGGGTTATTTAATTTTCTATATATTCGTCTCATTATTTGGAAGTAAAGTGAGTGCAGCTGATATACAATTTGGTATTCCGGTAAAACTATTCATTGATTGGCTGCCGAAAGATTTCTTTTTAAACCACTGTAGGCTGTATCACTTATTATGGGGAATTTTTGTATTCTTTGTAGTCCCATTAATCTATGGTGTCGCATATGGTTTTGTAGTCCCTTATTTCCCAAATTTGCCTATGGCAACACTAGCATTTACGATGTATTTTATTTCTTTTTCAATCGCAAGTTCATTATTTATCCCTTATAACTCCGTTTTTAGATATATGTTCGATCCATCAGCTGTAATCGTTTCAGGAGCCTATAGTTATCCTAATACACTTATGTATCTATCGTCATTGCTGGTTCCGATTATCTCAGCAGTAGTCTTGTACTTTATAAGTTGTCGTCGCTATGAAGTTTAGAAAAATAAAAAAAATCTTACCTTGTATGATGGTCCTCCCATTACTTACCATCACTTTTATACACTTAGTAAACGTACACCTTGATACGGCACATGGATTCCAAATTTACGATGAGTATAAGGTATATTTTATGAACTCAGCTGCATTCAGCAGAGTCGGACTCTATTTCAAAGACATAATAATTTTGGGGGTATTGAATCTGATTGTGTATTACTTGTTTCTCTATACAGATACCGTAAGTGATCAGGAAACGTCAATTCATATGTTTATGATGTCACGATTTAAAAGTATAACCCGTTATTGGATCTATCTATTTTTAAAATATTTAAAGAACTCCTTCGTGATAATTATGGGTTATGGAGCACTTTTAGTTGCTTTTTCGAACACTCAACACGTTCGTTTCGTTTTGTCTCCTAATAGTTTAGTTGAACTTTTTTTACAGGGCATCAAGATAGCACTCTTGATGGTATTTTTAAAACTACTTTATAATTTTATAAACATAGCAACAAAAAACGGTTCCCGATCAATTCACAAAATATTTACTGTATTTATGTTGTTGTTAGCAGATATAATCATCGGCAAGTATCATTTAATTGTAATGCCTGACACGTATGATATCAATTTACGGTATATCTCAATCTATATATGTTTCATTGTTATGACTTATTTTTTATACTGGGGTCATTCAAAAAAGATTGGAGAATATTATGATTAAGATAAGAAATGTAACGAAGCGATTTAAAAAAATAGAAATTTTCGAAGACGTCTCTTTGGAACTTCCGAAGGGAAAAATTGTAGGACTTGTTGGCGAGAATGGATCTGGAAAAAGCGTCCTAATGAAGATGCTATGCGGCTATTCTAAACCCAACACAGGAACAATCAATGTGTATGGTGAAACATTAGGTGTAAACCGTGATTTTCCAAGGAGTGTTGGTGTTTTAATCAATGATTCGCATTTCATCAAAAACTACACAGGTATGGAAAATCTCGAGTACTTGATAAAAATTCGAAAACAAACGGATAAAAACTTCCTTAACGAATTAATTCAAATCTTCGATATGGAATGCAATGTTCACAAGCGCTATAAGTCTTATTCGTTAGGAATGAAACAAAAGTTACGAATCATTCAAGCGTTCATGGAACAACCAAATCTTGTACTCTTAGATGAACCCTTTAATGCTCTTGATAAAAGGTCAACAATGGTACTCATTGACTTAATAAAAAGATATATTAATAAAGACCGAGTCATTATCTTCACAAGCCATGAGTATCAACATATTGACCATCTTGCAGATACCGTCTTAACAATACAAGATAAAAAAATCATAGTTGATTGTGCATAAGAGCCAATCAATAAAACATTGATAAAAAAACACGCTCATCAAACTGGATGTAGACCAGTCGAATGAACGTGTTTTTTTATATATAATCTTAACCGTACTTAGACTGTTTCGGTTGGAATCAACATTTAGGTAGAAGACTTTCGTCAAGATTCGTTTTAGAATGAATTCAAATACAAAAGACTTTTTAATTTACACGCGTTGAAGTTAGTATCGAAAGTACTTTAAAATCAAGAATAACTTAAAAGTATAATATTATTTCCATTGTTAAGTTTACGGAGAAAAAAACAATGTTGATTTTAATATTTGAATAGTGTTACTGTTTGTATATACTACAAATTGAACATAAAGAGGGGAAATTATGGAGAAGCGTAGAAATTGTTTTTTGAAGATTGTTACTGTTGTACTTGTAGGTGTGATAACCTTTTCAGCCTCACTAACAGATTTATATGCCGCAAGTGGTAAGAAAACTTTATGGGTTCCACTGTATCAGCAAGGGCAAACGTATTGGTGTTGGGCTACGTCAGCTAAGATGGTAGGGGATTACCTTTACGGAAGTAGAGGGTCGATTTCAGATATAGTCTATCAGGTGACAGGCGAGAGGAATACTTCGTCAAAAGGAAGTGTTTCTGAAACGGTCGAGGCTGTTAATTATGCTTCTGCCTATGGAAATCACTATATTTCTAAGTATGGACCTTTGGGTTATTGGAAATATGCTACTTCCATTAATAATGGAAAACCTTACATCATTTTATTTGAATCAGACTTTAAAGAGGGAAGAAGTGGTCATGCGATTGTAGGAAGAGGTTATAAATGGGTCGAAAATAAAAACTCGTCCGATTATCATTATATTGAAGTCAATGATCCTTGGGGAAGAACCGTTTTTGTTGAATACGCTTCATTTGTTGGAGGAAAAGATCATATCTGGAATAAAGCAAATATTGTTTATAGTATCGTAGCGAAGGGGAAATTCTAATTATGAGTAGATTTAAGATAAAGTATTGGAGTATTTTGGGATTCGTCTTAATTGTGACTGCTTCGAGTCATATTTTACCAAAAAACTTAGTTTATGCAGATAGCGATGAGGGTACACAAATAGACGCGATCAGTATAAAAGCTAAGGATAAGGAATCAGTTAATGAGAGTCAAAAGTTTTTTGAATTGTTTATCGATGATCAAAGTCCAAGGAGAAGTAGAAGTCTAGGACAGGATACTTTTATTAGTCCACTAAGTGGAAATATGATAAAGCTGCTTATGTTGGATAATGACATTGTTATTTCTATTTTGGAAAATGAGGACATCAACTTAGATGAGGCTTCGATTGCATTTGAGTCTTTAACAGAAACAAATCAAATTGCAAACTTTCAAGAAGTAGATGGAGAATATATTCTAACAAATTTAGAGATGACAAATAGTGGAACACTTTCTATCGACTTAGACTATGTTGAAAATTATATTAATGATAACAAGCTGGATTCAGAAAAGATTGCGTATGTTAGAACTGGGTTACGTCCTGATTTAGCATTTGTATATTCTACTGAGACGAAAGAAATCATTCCTTTTTATAAAAAAATTGGTGACTTCATTGAGATAGAAGGCGTTACACATGGACAAATATATAAAGTTGAAGAATTGAGAGGTCCATTGCAAAAATATTATGATGAAACATATACTGTGGTTCCTGAAGAAGGCATTACTAAAGGAAGCGAATTATTTGGCGTACCATCTAAAAGTGTTTTTGGTAAAAAAAATTTAAGTGAAAATTTTAGAATTAACAATTCTAAATCTAAATTAGTTAGATCAATCATAATTGCTACACTCTCAATGATTGCTACTGGAATCGGTATTCTATATACTTGTAACAGAAAAAAATGCAAGCGAAAAATGAGTCAAGACTAACTTAGCAGATTCCAATTTTTTGGATCATTTTATGCTTCATAAACTAAAAGACTAACACCTGTTTTAATTAGGCGTTAGTTCTTTTTTTTAGATATTTACTTCTCCAGTATAAGTTGATGTAATCTATTCGAGACACAAGTCTTAGAACTTTTGCTTTATCTTAATAAAATGAAAAGTGCTTGAACAAATAATTCAATTATAATATAACAAATAAGATTCAATTTTGAGATAATACAAAGAAATAATAGACTACTAATCAATTCATTGTTAATTAAGAAAAATCTAGAGTGTAAGCTCCTAGAACACGAATAAAGTAGAGACACTTGAAAGTAAAATGAATTGATATATTATATGCGACAAGTCAATTAAATTCACAAAAAAAGTGTGTGAATAATACGAAATAATGGAGTAAAAAATCGAATTTTTTTATGATATATTTTATGCGTACACAGAAGAAAAGGAGGATGATTATGAGAAGAAAAATTGTGTATCAGGTTTTTGAAGACCTTAGATGAAGTGATGATTGATAGAATGTTACCGAAATTTGTAAGAAAGAACACTGATTACCTTCTTATTGCGTTACTTTCGTCATCTGTATTCTTTATCTCAATTGAAAGCGAATATGGTACTCTTTCAAGACTTTGGGAGGGATACCAAAACGGTTTCCAACTTACGAGTATAGACGCACTCGAGTATGACCCAGAAACAAACTGGTGGACATTGTTCCATCATAGTGTTGGATCTTATATAGGTATGATGATTTGGGGCACAAATTTATTTCAATTATTACTTCCTTTATTTATCACTATTGTTGGGATAAATATCTATCTGAAGAAAAATAATGAGTACTTTTTTGAGCGCTATCGTTATGACCGTCATTCGAAGTTCATGCTTAAAAAAAATATTGGAGAATCACTAAAAGTTTCAGCAGCAATCTTTTTGGGATATTTGCTGTTTTATATATTCACATTTTTTGTGGGAAGTAAAGTTACTGTCGATGACATGCAATTTGGAGTTCCAGTTAAACTTTTTATTGAGTGGCTACCTAAAGATTTCTTTTTAAACCACTGTAGGCTGTATCACTTATTATGGGGAATATTTGTATTCTTTATTGTTCCATTAATTTATGGTGTCGCATATGGTTTTGTAGCCTCTTATCTTCGTAATTTACCAATGGCTTCAATAGCATTTACAATATATTTTATTGCGTTTTCAATTGCAAGTGCATTATTTATCCCCAATGACTCTGTTTTTAGATATATGTTCGATCCATCAGCTGTGATCGTTTCAGGAGCTTATAGTTATCCTAATACACTTATGTATCTATCGTCATTGATGGTCCCGATTATCACAGCAGTAGTTTTGTACTTTATAAGTTGTCGTCGTTATGAAGTTTAGAAAAATAAAACAAATCTTACCTTGTATTATGGTCCTCCCGTTACTGTCCATCATTTTTATACAACTGATTAATGTGTAATTTGATAATTCTCATTGACTCTAAATTTACGAAGAGTGTAGGGTATATCTCATGAATCAAGCTGCTTTCAGCAGAGTCGGACTCTATTTTAAAGATATCATAATTTTGGGGGTATAGAATCTGACTGTATATTATTTGTTTCTCTATACAGATACCGTAAGCGAACAGGAAACGTCAATTCCTGTGTTTATGATATCACGATTTAAAAGTATAATCCGTTATTGGCTCTACCTATTTTTAATATATTTAAAGAACTCCTTCGCCATAATTATGGGGCAAGTATCATTGGATTGTGATGCCTGGCATGTATGACATCAATTTACGGTACATCTCAATCTACATATGTTTCATTGTTATGACTCTTTTTTTATACTGGGGTCATTCAAAAAAGATTGGAGAATATTATGATTAAGATAAGAAATGTATCGAAACGATTTAAAAATTTAGAAATTTTCGAAGACATCTCTTTGGAACTTCCGAAGGGTAAGATTGTAGGACTCGTTGGAGAGAATGGGTCTGGTAAAAGTGTACTCATGAAGATGCTGTGTGGCTATTCTAAACCCACCTCAGGATCAATCAATGTGTATGGTGAAACATTAGGTGTAAACCGTGATTTTCCGAACAGTGTTGGCGTTTTAATTAATGATTCGCATTTCATCAAAAATTACACAGGTATGGAGAATCTCGAGTACTTGATAAATATTCGTAAACAAACGGATAAAACCTTCCTTAACGAATTAATTCAAATTTTCGATATGGAGCGCAATATTCACAAGCGTTATAAGTCTTATTCGTTAGGAATGAAACAAAAGTTAAGAATTATTCAAGCGTTCATGGAACAACCAAATCTCGTACTCTTAGATGAACCCTTTAATGCTCTTGATAAAAGATCAACGATGGTACTCGTAGATTTAATAAAAAGATATATCAATGAAGACCGAATCATTATCTTCACAAGCCATGAGTATCAACATATCGAGCACCTTGCAGATACCGTCTTAACAATACAAGATAAAAATATCATGGTTGATTGTGCATAAGAGCCAATCAATAAAACATTGATAAAAAAAACACGCTCATGCAACTGAAATTATGTCAGTAAAAGAGCGTGTTTTGTATATGTTTGGGTACGTTAAATCTTAGAAATCTACTGAATCAGGATCGAGTGCAACTTTCGCCGTCCCTTTTAACGAGTCGATGAAAGTCATCGTTTCTTGATCTAATTCAAAATCAAATACTTGAAGGTTTTCAATAATTCTACTTGTAGTTACCGATTTTGGTAGAGGTAAGAAACCATGTTGAATCGACCAACGTAGAACAACCTGCGCTACTGTGCGGTTATACTTTTGAGCGATTTCTTGTAGTTCTTTAACCTCGAAGATACTACCTGTTCCAAGGGGGCTGTATGCTTCGGTTAGAATACCATGTGCTTTATTGTATGCTACAAGTTCTTCTTGCATGTCACTTGGACTTAAGTAAATCTGATTCACACTTGGCTTAATCACAGCTGTTTTTAAAAGTGCGTCAAGATGATGTGGGTGGAAATTAGATACCCCAATGCTCTTAACCTTACCGGTACGATAAGCTTCTTCCATTGCTTTCCATGCTTCAGCGTTTGCTTGTTCCCAGGTGTCACGAAGTGGAAGTGGGTTTGGCCAGTGAATAAGGTAGAGATCTACATAATCTAATTGAAGTTTTTTCAATGATAGATCCAAGGCTTCTAAAGCATCTTCGTAAGAGTGAGCATCATTCCAAAGTTTTGTAGTGATGAAAAGTTCTTCACGGGGAATGCCACTTTTAATAATTGCACGACCAACACTTTCTTCGTTACCGTATACGGCAGCAGTATCAATATGACGGTATCCAGCTTCAAGAGCATCGAGTACGGATTGTTCCGCAATCTCGCCATCCGGTGTTTGCCATGTACCAAAACCAATTACAGGAATTTCTAAATCATTATTTAAAGTATATGTATTTTTCATAGGTTCCTCCATGGATAAAGTATATCAGTTTTAGGTCTGATAGCGCATGGATATACATCAAACTAAGATGAAATTAAGATGAACATCTACCTTGGTAATCAATTATGAACTTTATTGAATAAGCATCGATGATGATAAGATGTCGATTGTTTTGAATAGCATAGGAGTGGGTATGGTATAATATTAATAAGAAAATTGAAAGCGAGAATTACATGAACGGAAAAAATCGTAAAGATATAACAATAGGTGCCCATGTTAATGTTGTGTTGAAACAAGACCAACGTACAGGAAAGCTTACAGAAGGGTATGTAGACCGTATTCTTACAAACAGTTCACATCATCCACATGGCATTAAAGTAATGTTGGCTGACGGACAAGTGGGACGCGTCCAAGAAATTTTAGAAGACTAAAAGGATTTCATTTTGAAATCTTTTTTTATTCTTTAGATTCGATGGATAATGGTCGGATTATTTTGGTTTGGTATGATATGATGAGTTTAAGAAGATAATGATTTAATCATATCCATCGGATAATCGATGTGAGTCGGGGAGTGTCATGAGGTTTAAGATAATTAACCTCTTGACTTGAAGCGAAACTTTCAATTCGAATAAATTAATGTCGTATGAATCGATATTGATGGATAATGGGAGTGGGGAGAACATGAAAAAACTTATAAAGATTTTTGGGGTAGGAATCATCGTAACGATTATTGCTCTAGTGGGTGATCGTTTTTTAAGTCAACGTAAAATTGATCAACTCGAGACACAAAATATTACACGGATCAGTACACGATACTTTGATGATGTTGTTGAGATTAAAAAATCTGATCCTAACTTTCAAAAAGTAATTGAACTTACTTCCAAAATAAAACTCGAACGTCGACATCGTTTTTTTGTGATTTATGGAATGCCGATAACGGTTACTTTTTATGATGGAGATGATGTTGTCGTTGAACTCTCACCAAACTATAATTTGATGGATGTAGACAATAAGATGTATCATACAAAATTATCGAGTTTTGATGAGTTGGAAACCTTGAGATCGCTCTTGGGTGTATATTATGGTTTTGATCAGTAAATTTAGATTTTAATATTTCTATAACTGAAAATTAGGAGGTAGATGCTGTGATTATATACCGATATGTTAATTTTGAAACGCTCAATGAATTTGAACTTGAAGCACTCATTAATCTATCCATAGAGTGGGATCAGGAACAATGCAGTACGGCTTACAGTGCCAATACGAAAGATTATTATAAGGATAAAGAATTATTTTTGGCTACGGATGAAACAAAGATAATTGGTTATGCATTAGGAACAATTAAGACATTATCACAAGCGACATCCTACAACCAAGTTGGTGAGCAGGCTTTCGAACTGGATGAATTGTTTGTCTCGAAACCCTATCGAAATCAAAAGGTTGGACAAGGATTGTTTAAGTTTATGGAAGAGCGTGTAGCTTCACATGTGGATTTGATTGGGGTGCATCAGATTACCAAAAATTATTAAGTTTATATGTTGAAGATCTCGGTATGGATTTTAAACATGCTCTAATTATCAAACGAACACGATGAGCATATCTTAAGCAGAACGAAATAAAAAACTCACAGACTTGTGAGTTTTTTATTTGTCCTTACACTTATTTGTATCAAAAGTATCGCGGTTTTGGAAATAGATTGAATACCGTAGAGATTGAAACTATTACAAAATAACGCTACAAATAGCATTGGAAAATGTATTTACGTGGTGTGATGTTAAATCACACACTATTATCAGTTTAATATTCTACATTAAATAATTAATGTATTTGGTAAGGGTAGGGGGAGATATAATGCTCGGATTGTTGAATAAATAAGAGAAGTTTAAACTGGAATTGTAGATTGTTTCAAGCCTTGCTCATTTAAGATCGCTTGGCGCAGCAAAAAAATAAAATTAGTGATATTTCATATTTAAATTAAATGATACAAACTGTAATGGAAATCATTATTTTAAGTGTCAATGTAATCGAAGACATCAGTGCACTTGCTCATTTTGATGCCATTGATTTCTTATAAATTGGAAACAATCCGTTAAATTCAATTACTGCTTTTGATGACATTATTGTTGATGGGGTTGTTGATACGACTAATCCGAGTACGTATTTAATTAACGATCGATATGAATCCACTTCCGCAAGCGCCACGATTGTGGTCAAAGAAGACTTAACGCGTATTAACGTAAAAGACTCGACGATTCATGTGAGTGATACGTGGAATGCTAAAGATAAGTTAATGTCCGCAAGGGACCAAGACTGGAATTTTATCGAGTCTTCACTGGATACCATTGACGTCAAAGCTTCTGTAGACACACAACATGCAGGCGAATACACGATTATGTATAGCCTAAAATCTATGTCACGTAGTGATGAAAATAATACTTATGCAGAGATTACAGTTCGTGTTATTGATGATAACGCACCGATAATTCATGAGAATCCTGAAACACAAGATCCAATTCCTACTAATACGGGGATTTCAAAATCCTACTTCGGTGATGGGGTCATTGGCGTTGGTGCCTTGTTACTTGTTTTAGAAGCGATAAAAGCAAAGCGTAATACGAACTAGTATTATTAGTAAGTTTAAAAACACGTATAAGATTTCAATTATGAAAAGATAAAAAAGTAGTAATCCCAATTTGAAAAATACTCAGATTTTCGAGTAGATTTAATCCGAGGAAACTTGAAGTACTTGAACTCCAAGCTCTTCGATTTCCCGAATGCTTTGGGTATTAGCGTATGTATCCGTGATTAAGATATCGACATGGGAGAGGTCTGTCACATTAAAGTTAGTATCATTGCCAACCTTACGATGGTCTGCAACGACAATAACCAAGTCGTGTGCATTCTGAATCATTCGTGCGTTAACATTTGCTTCATGAATATTGTTTGTTGATATTCCATGTTGTGCACTGATTCCAGAGCATCCCATAATCGCAATATTTGCTTGGACTTTTTCAAGTGCTCGCAATGCAATATCACCAACGAGTGCCTCTTTATGAGAACGAATCTCTCCGCCGGTCAAGATTACAGTGATCCCCGAGTGTAGGTTCATTGTAGCCAATCGTAAATTATTGCTTATTAATGTAAGATTGTCCTGGCAGACATAGGAAAGAACTGAAGCTGCAGTAGAACTGGAATTGAGAAATATCGTTGATCCGGAAGGTATGTAGGTTGCAGCTCGTTGTGCTAAGGATGTTTTAAGTCCTTCAAGATATATGTCACAGTGAGCTGTGTTTTTATGGTTAGGAAGTTCATTCAAGCGAACACCACCGTGAAATCGTGTTACAAGATTGGTTTGCTCAAGTGTTTGAAGATCACGTCTTACAGTCATTTCCGAAACTCCCAAATAATCAGCTATATCTGTAGTCAGCATTCTTGATTTATTTTCAGCTAAAAGATTTAAGATTGTGGTTCTTCGAGTTTTAAGTTCATCCTGAGTACTTTTTTTATACATAAAGCACCTCCTATGTTCATATGATAACATAATTACTATATTTTTTGTTATTAATGTTAGTACGAACATATAATTAAATAAAATGAACACATAACGGACTAGTAAGCGCTTTCTCACCGGAGTATGATGATACTGTAAAAAACAGAAGGAGACGATATGTATATGAATGATATTCATGATGTTACAAAAGAGAAATGGCTTCAAGCTACATTTCCAGAGTGGGGAACATGGCTTAATGAAGAGATTGCAGAGACGGAAGTTCCAGAAAAATCTTTTTCAATGTGGTGGTTAGGATGTACTGGTATTTGGTTGAAAACACATGAAAATACGAACATTTTAGTTGATATGTGGTCTGGGACAGGAAAACGAACACATGGGAATGGCATGATGAAGAAAGGACATCAAATGATGCGTATGGCAGGCGTAAAGGCAATACAGCCGAATCGTAGAAATGTTCCATTTGTTATTGATCCATTTGAAATTCAGGGGGTCGATGCACTTGTTGTTTCCCATATTCACTCAGATCATCTTGATTTAGTAACAGCAGCAGTTGTAGCTGAAAACTGTCCTAATGCACTTTTTATTGGCCCTAAAAAAGTTGTGGAAACATGGATTAAATGGGGGATTCCGAAGGAACGTACTCGTATTGTGAGACCGAATGATGTTTTAGAAGTTGGTAGCGTCGAACTTGAATTTCTAGACTCATTTGATAATACTGCCTTAATTACGGTAGAGAATCCCGATGAAATTCTAGCTGGATCACTTCCACAAGATATGGACGATATTGCTGTAAATATTCTAATGAAAACATCAGGTGGTAACATCTATCATGGTGCAGATTCTCATTATTCTGTTCTATATGCGAAACATGGGAAAGAACACAAGATTGATGTCGCATTAGCAAATTTTGGCGAAAACCCGGTAGGAATCCATGATAAATTAACTTCTTCAGATGTATTACGCATGGCAGAAGCGCTTCGAACAAAAGTTATTATTCCTCTCCACTATGATATTTGGACAAATTTCTGGGCAGATCCGCATGAAATTGTAACGTTATGGAATTTTAAGAAAGATCGATTAAAATACCATTTTAAACCGTTTATTTGGCAAGTAGGAGGTGAATATTGTTATCCACAAGATACAAATCATATCGCTTTTATGTTTGATCGAGGATTCCATGATCATTTCGAAAATGATACAGATGTTCCTTATCCGTCGTTTCTTTAGGAGTCGGACTGGTTTATGTTAAAGTACTTTAAAGAAAATGATTTAGTGCAATTTATTGATAGAACTGATTGTAATTGGAAAGAAGCGATTCGATTAAGTTGTCATAAATTACTTGAACATGATTATATTGGTGAAGACTATGTTGAGGGCATTATTGATTGTGTTGAAAAATATGGTCCTTATATCATAATTTTACCCCATGTTGCGATGCCACATGCATCGCCGGTTGAGTTTAAGATCAACAAAAGTGGTATCGCCTTTACAAAGTTTAAAGAGCCAATACAATTTCCAGAAAACAATCATGTTAAAGAAGCAAATTTATTTTTTACAGTTTCAGCAAAAGACGCAACAGAGCATTTAGATAATATTGTAAATTTAATGGAATTATTGAGTGATGAATCCGTAATAGAGACGTTGATGAAAATAGATAATATGATGGATTTTGAAAAATTAATTTAAAAGGGGAGGGTACATTATTATGTTAGATTTTGCAATGAATGTTTGGTCTTTTTTTGCACAAAATATTCTTACACAACCTGCATTTTTAATCGGATTTATTGTCTTGATTGGGTATATTTTACTTGAGCGTCCACTCTATGAGAGTATCTCTGGATTCTTAAAAGCAACAGTTGGATATTTTATTCTTGCTGTAGGGTCGGGGGGATTAATTAAAAACTTTCGTCCAATTTTGGTTGGATTAAAAGATCGTTTTAATTTAGATGCGATGGTTATTGATCCTTATTTTGGTCAAAATGCAATTACGGCGGGTGTTGAACCAACATTTGGACGTCATTTTAGTGATGTAATGTTGCTCCTTCTGATTGCATTTATTGTAAATATTATTCTTGTTCGATTGAAAAAGTATACAAAAATGCGCGCAGTCTTTACGACTGGAAATGTGCAAGTTCAGCAGGCTTCTACTGCATTTTGGATTATTCTCTTTTGTTATCCATTTTTAGGACGCGTTGAAGTACTGGTTGTGATGTCGATTATCTTGGGATTGTATTGGGCTGTGGGTTCAAATTTAACTGTTGATTATGCGCAAGAACTTACAGAGGGAGCCGGATTTGCTATTGCTCACCAACAAATGTTTGGTGTCGCTATTTTTTCGAAACTCTCAGAATATTTTAAACCTAAAGATAATTCGAAATCGTTAAAGCGTATTGAAGATATAAAGTTACCTGGATTTATGTCAATTTTTAATGATAACATGGTAGCCACATCACTTCTTATGCTTCTGTTTTTTGGTTCGATTTTATTGATTCTTGGGAAACCTTACTTAGTCGAAAATGAATTCATTACTGCTGATAAAAACTTTTTGTTCTATATCCTTGAATCAGCCTTACATTTTACGGTTTATCTTTCGATTTTACAGTTAGGCGTTCGAACTTTTGTTGCTGAGTTAACAGAATCTTTCCAAGGGATTGCAAATAAACTTTTACCGGGAGCAGTACCAGGGATTGATGTTGCTGCTAATTTCGCATTTGGATCACCAAATGCAGTAACACTCGGATTTCTATTTGGTGCATTGGGTCAGTTTTTAATGATTATACTACTCATTGTCCTAAAAGCACCGACGATTGTCATTGCGGGATTTATTCCAATGTTTTTTGATAATGCTGTCATTGCAACATATGCAAATCATCGAGGTGGCATTAAACCGGCTGTAATTTTCCCATTTATTTCGGGAATGATTCAAGTTTTAGGATCAGCACTTTTTGCTTCTTGGATTGGTCTTTCTCAATATGGTGGTTATCTAGGTATGTTTGACTGGGCCACTGTATGGCCAGGATTTACGATAATCATGAAAACACTGGGATATCTAGGAATTCTTGTCGTAATTTTTATTTTAGTTCTGATTCCTCAGCTTCAATATCGAAGAAATCCTCATGCATACTTCTTAATAACGGAAGATTATGAAGGTTATAAACAAAAATTTAAAAAAGAGGGGGTGCAATCATGAGAATTTTGGTTGCCTGTGGTAATGGATCAGGTACAAGTTTAATGCTGAAGAAGACTGTGGAGAAGGCGATGAAAGATTTAAATAAACCAATCACATTGATTCATCAAGCAGCGGTCTCAGAAGGTAAGAACACAGCAAAAAATTATGATGTCGTTTTTACTCCATTGAATTTCGTTTCGATGTTCGATCGTGCTCAAGATCAACACAATGTTAAAGTTTTTGGCATTAAAAATGTGATGTCTATTTCAGAAGTGACATCAGTGTTGGCGTCATATCTAAGTGGGAAGGAGAACAATTGTAATGAATAGACCGCGATTACAAGTGGCTTTGGATTATTCAAATATTGAAGATGGAATTGCTGCTGCAGTCGCAGTAGGGTGTGCTGTAGACATTGTGGAAGCAGGTACAATTATGCTACTTCAGACGGGAATGCAAGCGACGCGTATACTACGAAAATTGTTTCCTGACAAAATCATTGTTGCGGATACCAAGTGTGCAGATGCTGGCGGTACTGTGGCCAAAAATTGCAAAGATAATGGTGCTACTTGGATGACATGTATCTGCTCAGCAACGCTTCCAACCATTAAAGCAGCACTTAGGGAGATTGATGAAGTTCAAATTGAATTATATGGTGACTGGACCATGGAACAGGCGGTAAATTGGAGACAATGTGGTGTAAAACATCTAATTTATCATCAAAGTCGTGATGCGCTTTTTTCAGGAACATCCTGGGAACAATCTGATTTGAAAAGAATCCAAAAATTAATCGAGATGGGATTTGAGATTTCGGTGACAGGAGGGCTCAATTTAGAGACCTTGAAACTATTCAAAGGAATGAACATTGGTACTTTTATTGTAGGGCGCAGTATTACAGAATCCGAATCTCCTGGAACTCGTGCGCAAGCATTTCAAAATAAAATTAGTGAACTATGGTGTGATTCATGATGACTGCACTTGGAGTTTATGAAAAAGCACTGCCCCCTAATCTTTCTTGGGTCGAAAAATTCGAACTTGCAAAAAAACTAGGATTTTCTTATATAGAACTTTCTATTGATGAATCAGACGCGCGCTTAGATCGTTTGGATTGGGATATGAAAACACTTAGGGAGATTTCTGATGCTATGGATAAAACAGATATACGGATTCAGTCGCTTTGTTTAAGTGCACACCGTCGCTATCCCTTAGGTTCTTTGGATGCTAATACACGACATCATGCGCTCATTATTCTGAAGAAAGCCGTTAAAATAGCATCTATGTTAGGAATTCGTACAATTCAACTTGCTGGTTATGATGTTTACTATGAAGAGAAGTCTGAACTAACACGAGAATACTTTATAAGTAACTTAAAAAAATGTGTCGAAATTGCCGCTTCCAAACAAGTGATGTTAGCAATCGAAATTATGGATGATCCTTTTATCAATTCAATTACAAAGTATAATGCCATCAAATCACAAATACCATCTCCTTGGCTACAAGTTTATCCTGATATTGGGAATCTTTCGGCTTGGCCCGGGAATGATGTTGGTCAGGAATTGGAACAAAATATTGCGGCTATTGCAGCAATCCATATTAAAGATGTTGTTAAAGTTTCTCCACAAACAACCGGTGTCTTTAAAAATGTACGTTTTGGTGAAGGAGATGTTAATTTTCTAGCTAATTTTAAAACTTTGTTTCGAATAGGATATCGAGGAAGTTTTGTTTTAGAAATGTGGAGTGAGTCTGATCAGAATCCCGTTCGTTCGATAACAGAAGCATTGTTATACATTAAACCAATACTTAAGGAGGCAGGATATGTCCTTGAATCGTGAAACTTTAAACAAAATTAAAGAAGAAGTCTTTGAAGCTAACCGAAATTTGATTGAACAAGGCCTTGTAACATTAACATGGGGTAATGTTAGTGTTTTGAATCGCACTGAGGGGTATGTGGTTATTAAGCCAAGCGGCGTTGATTATCACAAAATGAGTCGTGAAGATATGGTTGTTACAGATCTTGAAGGAAATTCATTGGAGTCAGGTCAGCTCAAACCGTCTTCGGATTTAAAGACACATCTCGAATTGTATCGACATTTTCATTCCATATCTTCCGTGGTTCATACACATAGTGTTCATGCTGTTAGTTGGTCCCAATCTGGGCGTGATTTGCCAACTTATGGTACAACTCACGCGGATACGTTTAATGGCGATATTCCAAATACGCGGTTTTTAACGGAAAATGAAGTGGCGACAGATTATGAAAAAAATACGGGTACCGTAATTGTGGAGACATTTAGAGAGCGCCATTTAGATGAAATGGCGATACCTGGTATTCTTGTTAATGGTCACGGACCTTTTACTTGGGGTACAAGTGCTAAAGAAGCAGTTATGAATAGTCATATTTTAGAAATTATCTGTACTATGGCTTGCCAAACAGAAACGATAGTAAAAGATGCATCGCATTTACCGGACTATATTCTAAAAAAACATTATGAACGAAAACATGGACGTGATGCTTACTATGGCCAAGATTTCGATATTTTGAAATAAAGTATCTTTAACGAGAACGATCGTGTTCTCGTTTTTTTTGTAGATACAAACGAAAATTGAGTTTACGTGAAGAATATGAAAAAGAAAATTATAATAAAATTTGTGTAGATTCTAATAAAAATTATTGACTTCGTAGCGAAATTCGAATATTCTAAATGCGAATGCTTTGCATTTAGAATGAAGGAGATAGGATAACGTGAAGAAAAAAATTGTTGTTTTACTGTGTGCATTCATGTTTTGGTTTCAAATACCTGTACATGCTACATCCATTACCCTCGGGGATGAAGGGATTCGAAATGCCGTCCAACGGGCATTGAAATCAAAAGAAAATGCCTTTGATTTAGAGTCTTTAAAGGGAATAGAGGATTTAAATCGAT
Source organism: Erysipelothrix amsterdamensis (assembly GCF_940143175.1). Classification (NCBI taxonomy): domain Bacteria; kingdom Bacillati; phylum Bacillota; class Erysipelotrichia; order Erysipelotrichales; family Erysipelotrichaceae; genus Erysipelothrix; species Erysipelothrix amsterdamensis. Next base: position 835,250 of record NZ_OW659496.1, read on the forward strand.
TTCCAGTTCGCAATACCAAAAGTCTAGCTGAATTTGAATACATTCCAAACTTAAAGAAACTGATGATTATGAATTCGGGAGTGCAAGACTTTACACCACTAAAGCACTTAAATGAATTAAAGAGTCTCTTGATTACTCAGTTCAAGAAAAATGATACCCAATTTGATGCGAATGTTCTGAAAAGTATTCATCTTACTCAACTTGGATTTCAAAATATTAATGTCGTTAATCCAGAGCGTTTGCCCAACACAATCCATGATTTATCGATGGTAAATACCGGAATGGAAGATGCGAACTTTCTGAGTGGTTACCAGGAACTTGAACGTCTTATCGTTCGGGATGAACGGATTAATCCAAGGACGTTGAGTCTTAATCATCCCCAACTCCAATATTTGACGCTTGAATCGTTGGGGCTTGAATCATTGCCAGATGTAGACCAACTAAACCGTCTTGTCTTTGCGAATTTCAAAAATAATGAATTGAAAAATGTAGATTCATTGAAAACGTTACTGCAACTGAAAGAACTTGATCTTTCCAAAAATAGAATCTCTGATTTGAGTCATATCCCAAGTTCAGTTACGGACTTGAAAGCATTTGATCAAGTTGCGGAAGTTGATCTTTTAGAACATGAAGGTGTGTACTCATTTAAGAATCCATTTAAGTGGATTGATGGACACGTAATTCAGCCAGATATCTTTTCGGATGAAATCAAATATGATGATGAAAATCATCAGTTTACGCTTAAAAATCTTGATTTAGTTCAAGAGATTCGATTCTTAAAAAAAGATTTGAGTGATGGAGAAAAAATGATGACGGGTCGCTTGAAAATTGGTCGTATTGTGAAAACGAGCCCGCTTATTCCGCTGCAACCAATGCCCGAAGTAAATTTACCTCAAGAATTTACGACATCTTTAGGAAATCCGTATTTGTTTGAGTCACTTTTAAAGGATCATCCAGAGATTCAAACAATGACGTTGGATGTACCGGTCGACTATGATGTTGAAGGTACGCTCAAGCGCAATCTTAATGTCGTTTTTAAATCGGGACATGTGGTTTCTCATCCAGTAACAATTGTGATCACGTCAAAGACTTCTGAAGAGGAAAAGAACACCCCAAAACATGATTTAGATACCCAAAATCGACCACAACAACACGAGGATAAATCCCACTCAGTGATGCCACCTGAAACAAAATCTGCGAATAAATCCAAAACGACAACAAATAATAAGGTAGAACCAAATACCTTGCCGTTGACGGGCGTTAGCGAACGTGATACTGTTTCACATTACTTAATTGTCTTTGGTATGTTACTTCTCGTTTGTAGATCTGTACGCCATCGCCCATGTAAGTAACGCCTTAAAAATAGATAACTGACTTCTGTTAAACTATGGATGGAAGGGAAGTGCTGATATCACCAATCATTTTCAACACCAACCCAAACCAAAGACTTTGGCGAAAACCGGAATTTCAGATAATCATATCGGATCAATATTTGTTTTCCCAGGCATGGCATTGATGGTTATCAAAAATCGTAATTAGATCTTAAACTTTTAGAATGAAAAAGCTCGTAAGCCTGATAAGCTCCCCTTAAAGTAGACACCCGAAATAAATAAAATCGGGCACTACAAAAAAGGAGGAGCTTTTTCTATGGGGAGAAAGAATAAATATCCAGCCGAAATAAAAGAACAAGCAATTAATGAATATTTGAATGGCATAAAAGGTGCACCAGAAATAGCTGAAGAATTATCTATTGATTCTAGTACATTACGTAGTTGGGTGAAAAAGTATCAAACTTATGGTATTGAAGTTTTTTCAGATAAAGATCGAAACAAAAGTTATTCGAAAGAGCTCAAGGAATCCGCAATTAGGGATTATCTTGAAGGCGCAGGTTCTCTTAAAGATATTAGTATTAAATATGGTATAAGTTCCCATGAGGTTTTGCGCGGATGGATAAAAAAGTATAATAGACTTGAAACTATAAAGGATTACGATCCTAAAGGAGAAGTCTATATGACAAAAGGTAGAAAAACAACAATTGAGGAGCGTCAGGAAATTGTCGCATATTGTATTGAACATGACTACGATTATAAGGGGACTGCTGAGCGCTATGAACTTTCTTATGCTCAGGTTTATCAGTGGGTGAAAAAGTATAACGAATTGGGAGATGATGGTCTTCTTGATAAACGTGGCAAGCGAAAACAAGAAGATCAACTTAGTAATGAAGAACGTTTAGAACGTAAAGTAAAACTACTTGAAAGACAACTCGAACTGAAAGAACGCGAGAACATTCTATTAAAAAAAGTGAAGGAAATCGAAAGGGGGCGATATTCTCCAAAGCAAAACAAGAAGTAAAGTATCTCGCAGTGCAGGAACTACATCATAAACATGGCTGGAGTATTCAGTGGATGTGTAAGGTACTTAAAATCGCAAGAAGTAGTTATTATAAATGGACGCATCGTGTTGAAACAAGCAATGAAATTGAAAATCATGAGCTTTGCAATCTCATTCTTGATTATGATGAACTATTTGGACATATCTTAGGCTATCGACGCATGACGGATTGGATCAATGAGTTGAATAGCGTTCAATATAACTCGAAGAGGATTCATAGACTCATGAAGATGCTAGGGGTGAAATCAGTGATTCGTCAAAAGTCTAAAAAATATTCACGAAGCACTCCTGAAATCACAGCTGAAAATATTTTAAATCGAAATTTCTTTGCCGCAAAACCGAATGAAAAATGGCTGACAGACGTCACAGAATTTAAGATTAAAGGTTCAAGTAAGAAACTATATCTCAGTGCGATTATTGATCTTTATGATTTAAGTGTTGTGGCGTATCAAATAAGTGATCGGAACAATAATCAACTTGTGTTTGATACTTATCATAAAGCTATCGCGAGATATCCAGAGGCAAAACCTTTATTTCACAGTGACCGCGGATTCCAATACACAAGTAGGGCATTTAGGAAACAGCTAGAAGATCAAGGAGTGATGCAAAGTATGTCTAGAGTGGGACATTGTATTGATAATGGTCCTATGGAAGGATTTTGGGGAACAATCAAATCAGAAATGTACTACCCTAATGAATTCAGTACAAGAAGCGAATTGAAGAAAGCAATTGAAGTGTATATTGATTTTTATAACAACAAGAGACTTCAGAAACGCTTCAAAAACAAAACACCAATGATGGTTCGAACTGAAGCGCTAGGAACAGAGACACCTGTAGTCTACGCGATTCCAACTAACAAGAAGATTGAAGCTTACTGGTCAAACATTAGAGAAAAACAAATGCAGTCACTTGTAGCATAAAAAAGATGATTCATCATAAAGTGATAAATCATCTTGGATATTTTATTTATTTCACCTGTCTACTTGACAGGGAGCAGTTCAGCCTTTGCTGCGGGCTTTTTTTGTATAAACATGTTGTTCAGAATTGCTTTCTTTTTGATTTACACATAGCCTTAACCTATTTAATTGGTGAAAGTGATAAAATAGAGAAAAAGTAGAAGGAGTATGGTATGAGCCAATTAAAAGATTCATCACTAGAATTACATCGAAAACTTCAAGGGAAAATTGAAGTCAATATTAAAAAACCTGTAATATCACAAGAGGACCTTAGACTTTTGTATTCTCCAGGCGTTGCAGAGCCTTGTCTTCAAATAAAAGAAGATCTCAATAAAGTCTATGACTATACATGGAAGGGCAATACGGTCGCTGTGATTAGTAACGGTTCTGCAGTCCTCGGTTTAGGAAATATTGGCGCAGAAGCAGGACTTCCCGTAATGGAAGGAAAAGCAATGCTTTTTAAGGCGTTTTCGGGTTTAAATGCGATTCCATTAGTTATTAATGCGCAAACTCCTGAAGCAATCATTTCATTTTGTGAGATGGTAGCACCATCTTTTGGAGCAATAAATCTTGAAGATATTAAGGCACCCGAATGTGTTCTCATTGAAGAAAGCCTTCAAAAAACACTCTCGATACCCGTATTCCATGATGATCAACACGGTACGGCGATTGTTGTTCTTGCGGGACTTATTAATGCATGTCGTTTGGTGGGGAAAGATTTAAAAGATACAAAGATTGTGATTTCAGGAACGGGTGCAGCAGGGAGTGCTATTATCAAAATGCTTTATGCATACGGCGCAAGACATCTCTATGCAGTCAACAGTCAAGGCATTATTTCACCAACACATCAAGATACTGATGATGAAGTTGTTTCAGCTTTATATCAGTATTTGAATGAAGATAACGAAGCAAAAACGCTGCAAGACCTTTTGGTTGATGCGGATATCTTTATTGGTGTGTCGATTGCGAACCTATTAACATCACAAGATATTGCATCAATGACTAAGGATGCGATTGTGTTTGCACTTGCCAACCCAAATCCAGAAATTCCTTATGATGAAGCAATAAAAGGTGGTGCTCGTATTGTAGGGACAGGACGATCGGATTATCCAAATCAAATCAATAACGTTCTTGCATTCCCAGGAATATTTAAAGGGGCAATGTCGGTTCGAGCTACAGAAATTAATGCCCCCATGAAACTTGCGGCTGCAGAAGCCATTGCATCACTCATTTGTACAGAGGAACTCAAGGAAACGTATATTATACCAAGTGTCCTTGATCCTCGTGTTGTGGAAGAAGTATCTCAAGCAGTAGCGCAAAAAGCGCTTGAAACAGGTGTTGTAAAGGAGGACTAATGTCAACATTTGAAGATAAGTTTGGAAAAATTGATATTCCTGAAGGCGCGTTGTGGGGTGTTAATACACAACGAAGCTTACAAAATTTTCCGATTGGTCAAGAAACGATGCCTGAATCATTGATTGAAGCTTTAATTGTATTAAAGAAAGTATCAGCCAAAGTACACCGCCTTCATCATAAAATGGATGAGGATATCGCTAAAGTGATTGTGGAAGCGTGTGATTATCTTCTAGATGGTGACTTGAAGGAAGCATTTCCGCTTTCAATATGGCAAACCGGAAGTGGTACCCAAACAAATATGAATGTGAATGAAGTGATTGCTCATCTTGCGAATACACGATTTCACGGACATCACGTTCATCCCAATGATCATGTGAACCAGGGACAAAGTTCCAACGATATCTTTCCAAGTGCAATGCATATCAGTACGGTATTGTTGGTAAAAAACAGTCTCATGCCAAGTTTGGAGGGTATGATTGAAACCTTTGATGCACTGATTGATCAATATGGTCTTGTGATGAAAACCGGTCGAACACATCTTCAAGATGCAACACCGATTACTTTTGGCCAAGAGCTTGGTGCTTGGCGACATATGTACCAAGAGGGTCTTGACCAATTGAATCAGTGTCTTGAATCCTTACAGCCACTTGCAATGGGAGCAACAGCGGTAGGTACGGGTTTAAATTCTTATGAAGGTTTTGATCAAGCAATTTGTGATGAACTTAACCAAATGTATCACGAATCATTTAGACCTTCTGTCAATAAATTCCATGCGATCAGTTCTAAAGATAGTTTTGTTTTCCTTCAGGGTGCTCTTGCAGCCATTGCCTCAAATAGTCTGAAAATGGCGAATGATATTCGTTTTCTTGCTAGTGGACCACGTTGTGGTTTGGGAGAAATCTCTTTGCCGGAAAATGAAGCCGGTAGTTCCATCATGCCTGGGAAGGTAAATCCAACTCAGTGTGAAGCTTTAATGATGGTGTGTGCCCAAGTTATGGGAAATCAAACCGCGGTCACAGTCGGTGCGGCTTTGGGTAATTTTCAGTTGAATACGTTCATGCCGTTAATTATTCATAACACTACCCAATCAATTTGTTTACTTTCAGATGCACTTAATTCCTTTAACCTTCGTTGTTTACAAGGGATCGAGGTTGATAAAGAAAAAATGTCAGATAACCTACACAAATCACTGATGACAGCAACATTTTTAAACCGTAAGTTCGGTTACGATCACACTGCGAAAATTGTGAATCAAGCCCATCAAGAGGGAAAAAGTATAAAAACGGTTGTGGTAGAGTCTGGTGCTATGGGTGACGATGAATTTGATGCATTCTTTGATTATCAAAAAATGATACAACCGGATTAAATCACTTAAAACTTAAATACAAAATGGAGATCGGTATGAAAAACCAAAATGTTCGGATTGAATATGATTCATTAGGAAGTGTTAAGGTTCCAAAAGATGCTTTATATGGTGCACAAACAGTACGTGCACTCCAAAATTTTCAGATTACAGGTAGACGTGTTAATGACATGATGTATCTAGCGTTAGCGCAAGTAAAAAAAGCATGTGCGCTTGCGAATAAATCGGTGGGGGAATTGGATGGCCCTCGCTGTGATGCGATTGTTTTTGCGTGTGATGAGATTATCAGTGGTAAGTACAAAGAAGCCTTTATTACTGATGCAATCCAAGGTGGTGCAGGAACGTCTATGAATATGAATGTGAACGAAATTATCGCAAATCGGGCAGCTCAAATATTAAATAGACCCATTGGTGTCTATGACTACATTCACCCAAACGATCACGTAAATCGGGCGCAATCCACAAACGATATCATTCCAACGGCAGGAAAACTAACCGTTTTAAATTTAGGACTGTTACTCGTCGAAGAAATGATCTTTCTTGCTGATACATTTCATGCGAAAGCCCTTGAATTTAGTAACATCATCAAAGTTGGACGCACCCATCTACAAGATGCTGTCCTCATATCAATGGGTCAAGTTTTCCATAGTTATGAGTCGGTAGTACGTCGTGATATTCAACGTTTAAAACAGTCACTCAGTGAAATGCAAGTTATTAATTTAGGTGCTACTGCGGTGGGTACAGGTATCAATTCAGTAGAAGGATATCGTGAACATGCTGTAACGCATTTAAGTCGTATAACGGGTAAATCCTTTGTGAGTGCAGAAGATTTAGTGGATGCAACCAAACATGTGGATGGATTTGCGAATGTCCATGGTTCATTAAAAACATTTGCAGTGGGATTGTCACGAATTTGTAATGATATCCGTATGATGGCATCAGGACCTAAGGTAGGGTTTAATGAGATATTTTTACCAGAAAAACAACCGGGAAGTTCGATAATGCCGGGTAAAGTTAATCCAGTAATTCCCGAAGTTGTGAATCAAGTATGTTTTCAAGTGATTGGTAATGATGCAACCGTTACTCTTGCGGCTGAAGCAGGACAAATGGAATTGAATGTTTTTGAACCAGTTCTATTCGATAACCTGTTTGAATCGCTTGAGATATTACGGCATGCATGCGCAACCTTACGCATCCACGCAATTCAAGACATTAAGGTCAATGAACATCGCATTCAAGATTATGTGGAACACTCTCTTGCGATGGCGACAGCACTCGTTAAGTATCTTGGCTATGAGAAAGTATCTGAAATTACGAAACAAACTCTAAAAGAAAACAAATCACTAAAGACATTAGTGCTTGAACAAGGTTTGATGAGTGAAGCTGAAGTGGATGAAGCTTTAAAACCAGAATCGATGATTCATCCGCGATAAGCGTTAAAAAGGATTTTTTAGATGAAAAAACACAGTGTCTTAAACCTGTGTTTTTTCACAAAATAAAGGGGGGATTCTATGCGGAAATTGGGTTCGATTTTCACAATTTTGACGGCATTGCTTTTGTTTAGTATTACTTTTACACAGTTTGATCGGGGTTATAAAGCAAGTCAAAGCACGCTCTATAAACAAGAACAACTTAACCAAACAATCCAAACGGTAACGATGAGTTTGAGTATGGAACGGTTTCAAGGAGATCAAGCATCGTTTCTTAAGGCGCTTATAACGTTCTTACAAAATCACGATTACGACGCCTTGGTTAACATTCAAGATCGTTATACCAATAATTTCTATGTTTATACTGATCAAAGTGTGGCATGGAATCATTTAAAATTAAGTAGAGGACTTGATGATGTTAATTTTAAATCACAAGAAGAATATCGATTTATTTCAAACAGTACGCTTCAAAGCGAGGCGTATGCATACGTACTACCGTTTAATCGAAATGATAAACCACCTAAAAGTGATTCATACAATCCAGAGATAAACTATTATCCGCTTCACTTTTTGAATAAGACAGAAAATAAGACCGAAAACTTAATTGTCGGACTGGAAGTATTTGTGCAACCGGAAATGGTAACTCAATTTAAAACTGATTACTACAATGAATTTTTGCTTCCATATTTTCCCTGTTCAGATGTCAGTGCGAATGCTTATTGCGGCATGATTATTACAACTGATAATACAGGAATACAAATTCTTGATCAACTCATGCAGCTGAATGCTTTTACAAATCCACTTGAGTTTCCTAACTCATTATTAATCCTAACGATTGGTACCTTATTCACCATTCTAATGATGATTAACATGGAACAAAATCGTGAAATTACCATTCGTTACCTTCATGGGAATCGGTCGCTTCTTATTTTTAAGCGAATCTTTATGAAACCCGTGATGGCTTATATTGGTTTGTTTATGGGAACACTGATTGGACTAAGTATTTATAACGTTGGATTTATGAATACTGTTTCTTTACGGTATTTCCGGAATTTAGCTATTCTCACCGCAATTTATATCGGGTTTGTCATCATTACAACCATTTTGTTTTTCATATTTCAAACCGTTACCGTAAAAAGTATATTTTTAAAGAAACGCACAAAATCTAAAATTATGCAGATTGTCATTCCGAGTTTTAAAATCGTTGCGGTCGTCATCTTACTCATTCCGTTGGTTGGAATCTATGATACATATCAAAACATTCGTCGTTATCAAAGCGTTGTTTCTAGAAAACCTGAATTGCAATCAGGAATGATGATCAATTCAATTAATTATGGTTACGATACGACTTCGGTTGAAACAGATTTGTTTAATGTGCAAGTTTTTGAATTGGTGGAACGCTATGGCTTATCATATATCAACAATGAAGCAATGGTAGATCGTCATGATGACCTTGGATATATCATTACAAATCGAAATGCGTTAACGCATGAATCCATCATGACCCGTGATGGTCATGAACTTTATGTAAGCAGACTGGAAGCGAACACATTGCTTGTACCTGAAGGCAGTGATGATATGGCCGTTCCACACTTTAAAGTGGATACCATTCCGGTTCGAAAAACGCCTACTGTCGCAGCCATAAGTTACAATAACACTCAAAAAAGTATCCGTGATAATGCGCCCATTCTAATTGTGGTTACACCCGACTCAATGTTTGTGGAATGGATTGGGGATGGTTCTGTATTTACTTCTAAATCCAATCAAGCATCGTTTGACGCGATGATTGAAGCAATTTCAATGTGGAGTGATATGCCAGAAGTTACAAAATTGGAAGATGCGTATGAAACTACGATGACCCTGTATCAACATCAACAGTTTAAATTTTATGCAATGTTTGGTGCAACCGTGTCATTGATGATCTTATTTTCAACGTTAATATTTGAAATGTTTATTGATTTAAAAGGTATGGAAGTATCCGTACAGTATTTACAGGGGAAATATCGTTTAAAGCGCTATGGTAAGCTTGTGCTATGGAACATGATGTCATTAGTGCTTGGGTATGGTTTCACGCTTATTCATCGTAGTATTACGGCTACAGAAGTGAATCCTGCAATTTCATTGTATAGCCTCAGCGTATTATCACTTGTAGTGCTTATTACGGATTTAATGTGGATGATATATCAGATTCGAAAATTTGAAAAAGAAGTTATGTTGTATTTATTGAAAGGAGATTTAGGATGATTCAAATCGATAAAATTACGAAAACTTTTGGAAACCGTGTGATTCTCAAAGATTATTCTCTTGAGATTCATCAAAACAGTTTTACCGTTATTGCGGGACCCTCAGGTTCTGGAAAAAGCACACTTTTAAATATTATGGGACTTTTGGATGTACCCGATTCGGGTAATGTAACCCTTCTAGATCAACGAAATCTTAAACCATTCTCACGAAGTGCTTCCACGATGTTACGGAAACACATCGGTTACTTATTTCAAAATTTCGCACTGGTTCCTGAGAAAACCGTTGAATACAATTTGAAAATAGCAATGGAAGGGTATAAATATTCTAAAGACGCTATGATTGATGCATTAAAACAAGTAGGACTTCCCAATATTCTTGATCAATATGTTTACCAATGTTCTGGTGGTGAACAACAACGAATTGCGATAGCACGCTTATTGCTTAAACCTTGCGATTTGATTCTTGCAGATGAACCCACGGGAAGTTTGGATGAGGCAAATAAATATCTAATATTTGACCTGTTAAAAACATTACAAAAACTCGGGAAAACCTTAGTGATTGTTACACATGATCCTGATTTGATTGCGCAAGCAGACAATGTCATTTACTTAGAAACTTAAAGTAGACGACGCCAACTGTCGCTTATTCACGCTATACTTACAGTAAGGAGGTGGTTTGTATGAATATGGTCTTTGATTATGATAAAGAACCTTCACGGGATATATTATGCATTGATTGTAAGAGTTTTTATGCATCATGCGAAGCCGTTGCTCGGGGTTTAAATCCATTAAAAACAAAGTTAGTTGTGATGAGTTACCCCAGTGATAGTGTACGTGAACGGGGAAGTGGTTTGATTCTTGCCTCAAGTCCTATGGCTAAGAAAGCATATGGAATCAGCAATGTAAGTCGCGCACGTGATTTACCGTTTCCATATCCCGAAGATCTTGTGATTGCTCCACCTAGGATGAATCTGTATATGACCGTTCATCGTCAAATCAATGAAATTTTTAGATGTTATGTTGATGATCAAAATGTTGCTACTTATTCTGTAGATGAAACATTTCTAGATGTGACAGATTCGTTATCCTATTTTAACTGCAAAACTGCTTATGAACTTGCAAAAATCATTCAAATCCATGTTTACAAGGATACTGGAATTTATACGACAGTGGGTATTGGTGACAATCCTTTACTTGCGAAGCTGGCTTTAGACAACGAAGCCAAGCATACTCGTGATATGAAAGCAGAATGGCGTTATGAAGATGTTGTATCGAAACTTTGGAAGATTGAAACGATTACAGATTTTTGGGGAATCGGAAGTCGTACGGCACTTCGACTTAAACGTATGGGAATCGATACAATCGAACAGCTCGCTCACGCAAACTATCATCACCTCAAAAAAGAAATGGGTGTGATTGGCATGCAACTGTATGCACACGCTTGGGGCATTGATCGTACCTTTCTTGGAGAACACTACATCCCAAAATCAAAATCGATTGGAAACTCACAAGTTTTAAACCGTGATTATACGAATAAACAAGAGATTATTGTTGTGATTCGCGAAATGGCTGACCAAGTGGCGACACGACTTCGTAAGGAAAATAAATACACAAAATGCATTGGCTTATGGATTGGTTATTCGCTAAGCTATATTGATGAAACAGGTAAAACCGGATTCAGTAAACAAGTGAAAATCGAAGCAACCAACAACAGTGCCCGAATTGCGGAAGCGCTACTCCAAATTTTTGATCAGTATTACGACGTGCAAGTTGTACGAAATCTCGGTATTAATTGCACCCAACTGGAAAATCCTACCCAAGATCAATTAAGTCTTTTTGAACCTCTAGAAATCAAAGATCGCGATCGAAAACTCGATCAGGTGGTTGATGATGTTCGCAGCAAATTTGGATTTACGAAACTTGTATACGCAAGCAGTTTGACACAAGGAGGGCGTGCCATTGCGAGAAGCTCCTTAGTAGGTGGGCATGCTGGAGGCATGGAGGGTATTGAAAGTCGAGGTAGTGAAGATGACACGGAAGCGGACAAGAAAAACATTTATAAATTATAATGACTACCATGATCGTCCCTTCGGTTTAAAATGGGGAACTGCCTTTGCTTTATCAGAACTTACTAAAACAATCAATGAAGGCCAGGTTCAGGCAATGAAAAAAAATATTGAATTGCCACAAATGACCCAAGAGGAAATGGATTTGGTGCTTCAACATGCTTTTACGAAATCCTGTCGCATTAGTATCCAAGTAAACCTACGTGATGAAAACAATAATCTCATCGATACCATTACCGGTTCATTTACCGGCTACTCAGATCACATGTATCTTTATGTAGAAAATAACGTGATTAGTTGGGATGTTATCCGAAATATTTCTTTAGAAACCTAAGTGAATATAGATATATGATGATTAAAAGTACATCTTAACGGCACTATATCCGTTTGAATCGTATTGTGACAGTTATATCAACTATTTCTTACACATATTATACACTATGTGATTTTATGAGAGGATACTAGGCTATAGAGACGAGACTCTTTAAGACTAAAACGTTGATGTTTCTATAGTGGGAGGCTGTGATGAAGCGATTTTTAGTAGTATCGTATTAAGTATTATGATGGTGATTACATTCAGTAATCCATTCATTTATGCGGACGATCTGACACACACTTGGGAACTTGATCAAGTACTTCAAAACTATAATATTTTTTAGTTTTGGTATCACATCATAGCAACCATGTCGGATGTTTATAGTCATGTAGGACACTTCGCAGGTTCTGTAATTACCAATAATTTTTGTATTAAATCAGAGGTGCATTTTTATCCCTCTAAAAGACCAATAATACTTGTTACACCAATCGACGCGGATGTCCCAGCCGTTCCAGAAGATCTAGTGGATTCAAGTATTCCATAAAAACCAGAAGATCCTGTATATGCGATTGTTTCTAAAAAAACTGTAGTACCAAAAGTAAGCCAAGAATACAAATATAAAAAGTCGAAGGACATCTTACACAATACCGGTAAATCATGAAACCTCGGTGGATACGTTCTTATAGGTGCTGGAATTTATTTTCATAGAAAAAATCAAAAAAAATTTGTGATCAATTGTTTTTATAGATAAATTAAGAAAAAAACACACAATATCGTGTGTCTTTTTTCATGAACGAACTAATTAGGATTTTCTTTTTAATACAAGTGCACCACCGAATAACATGAGGCTACCCAAAATTTTATTGGTTAAATCATGCTGGATTCCTGTAATAGGAAGTGTTGTTTCGTTTGGTTTCATAGTTTGTGTCGCTGAAGTTATCTGTGTGGTAGGTGTTTTAGACATCGTTGTGGGTTTATTTTTTTCTGTTTTGGTGTCTAAGATTGTTGTGTCATCTTCTTTAGGGTTTGGTACATTTGGCTCATCGTTTTTGAATATGAGCGCTTTAAGTGCATTTTCTAGAGTTTCAGTCCACTCATCCACGTCACTTTGATGTGTGATTTTACGATTATTTTCGATAAGTGCTAATGCATCAGTAATAACTTCATAGTTTTCGTAGTCATCAGCATTTAATTTCGTAACACGTTCTTTGAGGACCTCTAGTTTTGAATAATCTGCCATCTTTAGTTCAAGATTGTTAATCGCATCTTCGAGTTGTGAATTAATTGCATCAACTTTATTCTGCTCAGGGATTCGGTATGAACGTACAATTGATGCAACAAAGTTTTGAAGCTTCATTACCGACTCATCAGAATAAAGATCAAGGTTTTTAGGGATTGTTGTTAGAGTGTGATCGAGTACTGAATAATCTGCAGGTTTCACTAATTTATCTGCATGACGCGTAGCAAACGCATCCATGAGTTCGATAATATGATTCATACCGTGATCTTGTGATGGATCATCCGCCCAAATCGCTTGCATGCTTCCAATCGATGGAATTTTACTGCCCCCAGCTAAGTCGTTAAAATCGTTGGATTGTGTTCGCTTCAGAGCATCTTTAAGGTTGTAACCATCTTTATCGATTCGACCTAATACCCAGTACCATCCATCATTTGTATTAAGAATTGGATGTCCTTTTGATGCAAAGTAGTCTGGTTTCGCGACATTAAATCCCCACCAACCTGAAGTCCAGTATGAAATAATAATATCTTTATCAAAAGTTCCGAATTGATCTTTACTATTGTAGTAGATACCATCGTTAAAACTCATGGGTTTCATACCTGCATCTTTAATGATTTGAGCTAAAGTATTTGAGTATGCAATAAAATCTCCATAAAGTCCATTTTTTTGCAGTTCACCCCAACCAGGTGATGTGAATACATCATTTGCATATTCATCAGCACCAAAGTTGAAAATTGAGGATGCATCCGCATTTCCAAAGTAGTCAACATATTTCTTAGTTAATGCTTGAACAAAAGCGATTGCTTCTTTATTTTCAATATTAACTGTACGTTCTGAAGTTTTGTTGTTGTTTTGGTAACGGACATTGCTTAGTCCAAGTTCTTCCATAGCTACAAGGATTGCGTCCATGTGGCCGGGGCTGTTAATGACTGGAATAATGTCAATTCCGATTGCTTTCGCGTGATTTAGAATGCGTGTCATTTCTGCTTCAGTTAAAACATCACCATTTGGATCATCATAATAACTCTTATTACCAACTGTGATGGCTTTCTTAAGTGCATCGCTTTCAAATGTTTTCCCCTGTACATTCATGGACATATCATCCAAAACAAAGCGTAAGCCATCATTTCCAAGAAGTATTTGTACCCCAGTATAGCCATTTTGGTGTGCTTGATCAATAATGGTCATTAATTGTTCTTCAGAGAAGTATTTTCGACCTGCGTCAATCGAAAGAATGCTTAAAGGGACTTCGGCGGGTTCTTCCGCATAAATCTTATTACCAAAACCTGTGAATGCTAATCCAAAACTTAAAGCTAAGATTACGAATTGTTTCTTCAAGTGTTTCATTGTTTCCTCCTTATGGTTGATGTTCACGGTAACGTTTTCCTCCTTCCATAAAAAAGACAGGACAATTACAAAAACGACGTTTTGTAATCACCCTGCCTAATTAAATAGTAACATGTGAACATTCATTTACATTATCAAAATACATGAGAAAAAGTACCTTGTCAAGCATTTCTCATTAAAAATGATACCGGTATCATTAATAACACAATGCATTTCGTTAAAAGTATAGATTAACGTTAGAATGTACTCACAAATCTTAAGAAATCTTAATAGAGCCCTTAAAGCAGCTCAAAACGAAAAAATATCTTTACATGACCGAGATTTTATTTTATTTTTAATTCAGAAACATATCAAAAAACAACATTATGTTTCAAAATAGAACAAAGGGGATGGAAGGCATGACACATAAATCAAAATACATATCACGATTTTTAAAGTGTATGATATGTTCTTGTATTAGTTTTACGGTTTTAATGAGTAAGACAACACTTATTAATGCTCAAGAACTAAAACAAGCAGAACAAGATTTGAAATACTACTCTGAATTGACACCAGAACGAGCATTAGTAATGTTTAAAGCTTACTTATACTCATTTGAAGGGATGACGGAAGAACGTGTTAATCGCTATATTAATCAGATTAAAAAACTTCCGGTAGAACAGCAAGCGGCCAAGATTGTGGAACTGAAAAAACCATTTGAAGAACGTAGAGTTCGAGAAAATCGTTTAAAAGCGATTGAGACGCTTACAGAGGAAATCCGTGGTAAGTTCTTTTTTATTCCAAGTAGCGTTAAAGAAAACTACATCAGTTTAATTCAAAGTGCACCACTTGAAGAACTAGAGAAATATCGCGAGGAATTACAAGCACTTGATAAGAAGAATTCTTTAATGGCGGATGTGTTTTTAAAACTTCGTGAAGAACTTTTCAAAATGAAATTTTTATCTCAAAGTGAGAAAAATCACTATGATAATGAGATGGAATCTGCATACAACGATAAAAATGAATACATGCTGCAAAGTGTTTTCAAACGAGCACAAGAAGCGAATGAAAAGGCACGTTTAAAAGCTCCTGAAACACTCCTTGGTAATGCGAAAGCGAAAGCGAAAACCAAAATCGATCGTTTATATGCCATGATTGATGCAATGGATCACGATCTTAAACCGTTACCCGATACTGCATTCTATCAAGGGTATAAACCTTTTTGGAAACAATATCAATCAATGCGTATACCAAAAGAAGCAATGTTGAAAGAATTGGAAAAGCAAAAACGTGTTGAAGATGTTGAATCATATATTTCACAAAAAGTAATGCAACACATGGACTATGTTTCGTTAGAGTATTCAGCACGAAAAGCGTTAAGCTTAGCAAAGCTTTATCCTAATGTTGCACCCGTTCAAAAACACCTTGCAGAAGATATATTCAAAACATGGCCTCAAGGTGATATTTCGGGTGTGTCTTTTGTATCCGATAGACGACTTCAACGAATTGAACTCGCAATCCAGGAATATAAGAACCAAACTAAAAAACCGGATGAACCTGCAAAACCAGTTGTACATATAAAACCAGATGTGCCTGCAAAACCAGGTGCACCTGTTAAACCAGGAGCACCTGTCAAATCAGTATTACCAGAAAAACCAAAAGTTTTGATTAAAAACACATGGAAAAAAATCGATCAGAAGAATTACTACTTCAATCAAGACGGATTTCCACTAACTGGATTTTTCAATGTAAATCAAAAACTTTATTATGCAACTGTAGAAGATGGAACGAAATTAGGTTGGCATAAGGTCAATAAAAAGTGGTACTTTACCGAACAAGACGGTTTAGTCGTTATGGGTTGGAAAAAGATTAAGAATCAGTGGTATTACTTAGATAACAGTGGTGTTATGGCAACAGGTTGGAAAAAAGTATCGAATAAGTGGTATTACCTTGGGGAATCGGGTGCTATGGCATCGGGATGGAAAAAGATAAACAATAATTGGTACTACCTTGAAAACTCAGGTGTTATGGCAACAGGCTGGAAAAAAGTGAATCATAAGTGGTACTATCTTGAAAATTCAGGAGCGATGGCTACAGGCTGGAAAAAAATTAATAATACGTGGTATTTTCTTGAACCGTCAGGAATGATGGCCACGGGATGGAAGAAAGTTAACCAGCAATGGTATTACTTTAATGATTCAGGCGCTATGATAACAGGACGGCACAAAATACAGGGGAAATGGTACCGATTTAATCAGAGTGGGGTCTGGTTATAATCAACAAAGAAAAACACTTCGTTTTGGAGTGTTTTTCTTTGTTGATTGACAAATTTATCATGAAAATGTAATACAGATAAATTAGAGAAGCTGAGTATGATTTTAACACAATGATATACCTATACACTTTATATGTATTGAAAAAAAAGACGAAAAATGGGACAATAAGTCACAAAGGCTCTATTAAAAAGAGTAAGATATTAAGCGAGGAAGAATCATGACACAAAATTTTTGGAAGGCACTACCAAAGCCCTTTTTTATACTAGCACCGATGGAAGATGTAACGGATGTTGTATTTCGCCATGTTGTTGCGAAAGCAGCTCAACCCGATGTATATTTCACAGAATTTACAAATAGCGAGAGTTATTTCCATGCGAAAGGACGAGAGAGTCTTCGTGGAAGATTGCTCTTCACAGAGGATGAGCAACCGATTGTTGCTCATATTTGGGGTGATAATCCTGACTATTTTCGTGATATGAGTATTGGCTTGGCTGAGATGGGGTTTCAAGGTATTGATATCAATATGGGGTGTCCTGCACCGAACGTTTTTAAACATGGTCGTGGCTCGGGTCTAATTTTACGTCCCGAAGTTGCCGCTGAAATTATAGAATCGGCTAAAGCAGGTGGTCTTCCTGTGAGTGTTAAAACGCGTTTAGGACATCGTGATGTTCAAGAATATAAATCATGGATTGCTCATGTGCTACGTCAAGATATTTCAAATCTATCGATACATCTTAGAACGAAGACGGAAATGAGTAAGGTTGATGCACATTGGGAGTTAATACCTGAAATCTTAAAACTTCGTGATGAAATTGCTCCGGATACCTTAATCACAATTAATGGTGATATTATGGATTATAAAATGGGGAAAGAACTTGCAGATCTTTATGGTGTTGATGGTGTCATGATCGGTCGTGGTATTTTTCATAATCCATTCGCATTTGAAAAAGAACCGCAAGAGCATAGTGCAAAGGAACTCCTTGACCTTTTCCGCTATCATTTAGATCAATATGATTTCTATTCTGCACAAGAACCCGGCTTATCAAAACCACTACATCGCTTCTTCAAGATTTATATTCGAGAATTTAAAGGAGCTAATGATTTGCGTACAGCACTTATGGATACAAAAACTACTGATGATGCGCGTACAATTTTGGATGCATTTGAGAAGGAACACCTTGATCTCTTACTTACAATATAATAAGGAGGCATCATGAATACATTTCAAGTGCTACAAGATTATTTTGGATTTGACGCATTTCGTAGTGGTCAAGAAGAAATCGTGAATACAATTTTAAACGGTCAGGATGTATTAGCGTTAATGCCAACTGGTGGTGGTAAGTCTTTATGTTATCAAGTTCCGGCAGTAATGTTGGAGGGGATTACTATTGTTGTATCACCCTTAATTTCACTTATGAAAGATCAAGTGAATGCCTTAAACTTGATGGGGATTCCATCGGCATACATCAATAGCTCATTAAATGAAAATCAGAAAAGACTTGTTTATGAGCGTGCTCTTCAAAACCACTATAAATTAATTTACGTCGCTCCTGAACAATTGTTGACGCAACGATTTCAAACGTTGATTCAAGGGATCACAATTTCTCAAGTTTCGGTTGATGAAGCGCATTGTGTTTCACAGTGGGGTAATGATTTTAGACCCCAATACTTAGACATACCCAAATTTATAGAGATGGTTCATCCACGTCCTGTTGTAACGGCCTTTACCGCTACCGCAACCGAACGAGTACGCGAAGAAATTAAAACAAATCTTAAACTTATTAATCCACTCGAAACGATTCAATCGTTTGATCGACCCAACTTGTTTTTCCAAACAAACGAATTGAAAGATATCGATAAAAAAGACTATATTTTAGATTATT
This sequence comes from Erysipelothrix amsterdamensis, assembly GCF_940143175.1. Taxonomy (NCBI): domain Bacteria; kingdom Bacillati; phylum Bacillota; class Erysipelotrichia; order Erysipelotrichales; family Erysipelotrichaceae; genus Erysipelothrix; species Erysipelothrix amsterdamensis. Next base: position 854,096 of record NZ_OW659496.1, read on the forward strand.
GTCTCAATACAAAGGATTCAGGGATTATATATTGTCAAACTCGTAATGAAGTTGAGACCATTACAAACCTACTTCGAAGCCATCACATCGCTTCGGCAGGATATCATGGTGGTATGAATGCATCGGAACGTATTGCAAATCAAGACGCATTTATCTAAGAGAATATCCAAGTTATGGTCGCAACGAATGCCTTTGGGATGGGCATAGATAAGTCCAATGTTCGATTTGTTATCCATCATAATATGCCTAAAGAATTGGAAGGGTATTATCAAGAAGCAGGTCGAGCTGGTCGCGATGGCCAAGCGGCAACGTGTATCTTGCTTTTTAATGGTAAAGATATTCGTACGAATCAATTTTTTATTGAACAACTTGATGAAAGTCATGATGATCAAAATTACCTTGCAGTTGTAAAAAAACGTGCCAATGATCGCTTATCTCAAATGGTCGATTACAGTAAGACAACTCAATGCCTTCGGTATAAATTAATGACTTATTTTGATGAGAAAGCACCAACTCAATGTAATCAGTGCTTTAATTGTTTAAACCATTACAAAAGTGTCAATGTAACCATGGAAGCACAGAAAATCATGTCGTGTATCTTAAGGATGCATGAACGTTATGGAACAGGTCTGGTAATCGATGTCTTAAGAGGCGCAAAAACACAACGCATCTTAGATTTAGATTTTCATGAGCTCAGTACATATGGAATCATGAATTCATACGATAAGTCACGCATTGAGATTATTATTCAGGGTTTAATTGATGTTGATTATATTGAGCGTCTTACCGATCAATACAATATTTTAAAAATTACTGAAAAAGGGAAGTCATTTCTTATCAATCGAAGTGATTTAAGCATTCGTCTACCTAAAGAGAAGCAGAAGCCAGAAACACGAACAACTGTTCACGAAGTAGATACAGATCTTCTTCAAGCACTTAAGTCAATTCGCAAAGAGTTGGCGGATAAACGAGGTGTACCACCCTTTATTATTTTTTCAGATGTCTCTTTAATTGATATGTGTAGCTTAATGCCTCGAAATCCAGAACAATTCTTAGCTGTAAAAGGAGTTGGGAAGAAAAAACTTGAACTTTATGGTGCCCAATTCTTAGAATGCATTCATGAATATATTTAAAACTCGTATTCCAATTACGAGTTTTTTTTTATAACCACTGCAATTTTAAAGTTAACGATTTAACGATAAAAGTTGTACAATAAACGAAATAATTCACAAGCTGTGCATGATGTGAAGCTCTAAAATCTTAAGAATCTAACCATATCATCAAAAATATAATCATTTGATTAACTAAAGAGTGGGTTTTACGTCAATCTGCTTGAAAATGACGAATTTTGATTAAAATATATAATATTAAGAATGTGTGGAGAGCCAATTGACAGTCATTTTAGTGCATGATAATATCACTTTACACTAGTTGTTAGTTGATTCACAACTTAGAAGGGGAAATTATGGAGAAAATGAATTCCAAAGATTTTATGAATAAGATTTTACAAGGAGCAGCGATGGGAATCGTTGTTGGTTTGATTCCAAATGCAATATTTGGAGAAATTTTTAAGGCTTTAGGAAGCCACTTTGCAGTATTTGCAACATTAGCGGGGATTGTATTCGCAATTCAGTTTACAGTACCTGTATTAGTAGGGATGTTCTCATCTCTTGAGTTTAAATTAAATGGCCTTCAAATGGCTTCTGTTATTGGAGCTGCATTTATTGGTAGTGGTGCTGCACGTCTTGTTGAAGGTGCATGGGTATTAAAAGGTACAGGGGATTTAATCAATACAATGCTTACTGTTGCAGTCGCAATCTTAATCATTCGTTGGTATAACAACCGTATTCCGAACCTAGCAATCGTTATTACACCAATCATTGGAGGTGTTATTCCTGGATTTATCGGTTTATTAACATTACCTTATGTTGGTAAGATCACAGGTTTATTAGGATCATTAATTGCGAACTTTACAACGTTACAACCGCTCTTAATGATGATTCTGATTGCTGTATGTTTTGCGTTAATCATCGTTACACCGTTATCAACTGTTGCGATTGCATATGCAATTTCTCTTGCAGGTCTTGGTTCAGGAGCAGCAAACGTTGGGATTGCAGCTACTGTATTTACACTTGCTTACGGTTCATCTAAAGTTAATAACAAAGGTACAACATTTGCATTATTCTTTGCAGGTCCGAAAATGTTGATGCCTAATTACTTAAAAAATCCAATTATGTCTTTACCTATCGCAATTAATGCGGCAGTAACAGGCGTTGTTGCTTACATTTTCCAAATTCAAGGTACAACAGCATCAGCTGGTTTTGGAATTACAGGCCTTGCAGGTCCAATTAATGCTTATAGCTTTATGACTGCAACACCTGTTGTGCGAATTATTATCTTACTTGTTCAATACTTAGTTGTTCCATTAGGGATTGCAATGGTTACACATACAATCTTTACAAAAATGGATCTCTATAAAAATGAAATCTTTACATTTAATTCAGGAAAATAACTAACAGAAGGAGCATAAACTATGTATAAATTTATCGTATTTAATGTTCGTGAAGAAGAGCGCGAACTGACACTTGATTGGGCTAAACGTAATAATGTCGAAGTTACAATGGCTGAAGGTCAATTATCAATGGACAACATCCATATGGTTGAAGGTTTTGATGGATTATCTACTAGTCAAAATACAAAATTAGAGCCAGAAATGTATTCAATCTTAAAGGGTTACGGTATTAAACAAATTGCACAACGTAGTGCTGGGTTTGATTACTATGATCTTGATTTAGCTACGGAAAATGGATTAATCATTACAAACGTACCAAGTTACTCACCAGAGTCAATTGCTGAATTCAGTGTTACATCTGCATTAAGTTTAATTCGTAAACTCCGCGTGATTGAAGAAAAAACACGTCAACATGATTTCCGTTGGCAACCACAAATTCGTGCAGGTCTTTTAAAAGAGATGACTGTAGGGGTAGTTGGTACAGGTCATATTGGTCGTAAGTCTGCGGAATTATTCAGTGCTTTCGGTGCTAAAGTGCTTGCATTTGATGTATATCAAAATGAAGAAGCAAAGCAATATGTTACCTATGTTGATTCTGTAGAAGAACTGGTTTCAATGTCAGATGTTGTAAGTCTTCATGTTCCCGCAACAAAAGATAACCATCATCAATTTAATGCGGAAATGTTCCGTAAATTTAAACCAAATGCATACTTCATTAATGCTGCACGTGGATCAGTTGTAGATACAAAAGCATTGATTGAAGCGCTTAATCAAGGACATCTTGCTGGTGCTGCATTGGATACATATGAAAACGAAAGTCCTTTTATTCCAAAAAACTTCTCAAATCAAACAATCGAAGATGAACTATTCTTAGAAGTCTTGAATCACGAGAAAATCTTATTCACACCACATATTGCACACTATACTGATGTATCTGTACGTAATATTATGGAATTTGCCTTGACGTCTGTACTTGAAATTCTAGAAACAGGCACAACTGCAAACCGCGTTAACTAGATATAAAATAGAATTCATAAATTAAAAGACACTTTATGGTGTCTTTTAATTTATGTTTCAGAAAAAGTACAAAGGGGAAAGAAAACTAATTATGAAACAGTCGAATAAATTTGGAATTGTGTTTTTGATTTTATTAATGCTTGTTGGGTGTGGCCAAACAAAAACCGTGCCACTTAAAGCTATAACAGTTGATCATGAAAATTTGGGTATAACACTTCCAGAATTGGAACAACATGTTGTACAGAATCTAAAAGAACGCATGAAATCATCCAAAGAATCATTTCAGATTTACGGAGAAAATATTTATACGCTAAACCTTAAACATGATGTAAATATTATGGCTCGCTTGGTTGATGAATATGTGACTGAAGTCTATTTTACGGTAGATTACGATATTAGAGAAACAGAAGATGCCACTGAAATCGGTCGGTTTATTGGGGAATCACTCAGTGAGCTTTCAAAAGATTTAATGCCTTCAGTGAATCTTAAAGAAGTTATTAATACATCCAGTGATCGATATCAAGATTTTAAACTTGAAGATGTATATTATCGTTCGGATTTAATTGATGATAGTACCATTTTCTATGGTGATGCAGTCTCCGATCATATTCAGTTTTATAATGTATTTTCAAAGAAGTATGCTACGACTGCAATGACACAACTGGGATTCCGATATACTGAATTTAGTGATGATCTTGAATATACAGCGCATCAAAAAGAGCTCAATGATGAGGCTAAAAAGGTTGAGGAAGAAAAAATCAAAAAAGATCAAGAAGAGGCTGATAAGAAAGAGCAAGAAAAAAAAGAGAAAGCAGCACAAGCTAAAAAATCTGAGAAACCAGCGCTTTCGATGTCTCAAATTAATGCGAATCGAAAGGCAAGAGAATATTTAAACTATAGTGCATTTTCACGTACGGGTCTGATCGAACAACTTGAGTTTGAAGGATTTAGTGAAGACGATTCAACGCGTGCCGCTGACAGTACAAATACAAATTGGAATTTACAAGCTGCTCAAAAAGCACAGGATTATCTTGACTACACGAGTTTTTCGCGTGATGGTTTAATCGAACAACTTGAATTTGAAGGGTTCAGTAATGAAGAAGCGCTGTATGGCGTTGAAAAAGTAGGATATTAATATTTAAAGGTGCATTTGCACCTTTTTTTTATGAAGTTGTACGTACCATTTGGTTATTTTTAATCTTTCTCATTAGAGAATTAATGTTGGTTTTAAGTCGTAAATGAATAATTGATGAAGTGTCCCCAAAGGATGTTTAGGAATGATAGGCTTTAGGTAGGATACAAGGAGGTATATATGAAAAAAAGGTTTAGAGTTATCCTACTTACTTTATTTATTTTTGGATTGATGCCTGCACAAACAGTACGAGCTTCATCAACATCGCTTGTAGAGCTTATGGCAGGTGGCGGCAGTGAGGGAGAGGGAGAATGGGTTGTCAATTTACAGACTGATGCAAATGATACGCTCATGCTTTCTGAATTTGAACTGGAAGTTAATGATCATACGGTATCACTGCCTATCGCTTACGGTGATGATGATTCAACATCCGTTTCTCTTATCACTGAAACAGATATTATGCCGCTTCTAAATGATAGTCAGCTAGAAGAATACAAGACCTTAAAAGCATCATACGATCAATCAAAGCAAACTTTTGATGACACATGTGAGGTCGTTGAATCGCCTACAGAGGACACGGATGAGTGCAGCATCCTTCGACAAGATGTGACGAAGGCTCTGGATGAATTGAATCTTTATTTTGAAAAAAATCTTCAATATCGTATGAAATTCAGTACACGAGATGGAAGAAAAGGTATCTATGAGTTTAAATCAGCTCAAGAATTATTTAAGACAAAACGAATTGAACTGCCTTTAGAGGAAAACACGAATAATCCCTATCCCGATTTTGACTTAAAAGAAGGAGAGTATCTTCTTATTCGTTATGCGGGACATGGCTATTTTGGGAGTGATTATTATCGAGCTTATATTCGATTGTTTACATCGGATGATGTTTATATAGAGTCGATTGATACTTACATCAATGGAATTAAGGCGAATACACAAAAACAAGAAAAAAATGTGTTGATTCATTCTGGTTACCCAATAACAATCTCAGAATTTGAAAGTTTTCTCTATGATGAAGCACAATCTGAGGAAAGAGAACAATTAATTATTAAAGAAGAATATAAAGACTTATTGAGTACCGAACAGATTGATGCATTGCGAGATTTTTACACAATGGCAAGTCGCGCAACACCGGATCATTTGGAATATTTGAAAATTGTAGATGATATATTTAGTTTTGATATGAATATTAAAAATGGAAACGGAGATCGCGTCACGTACACGTTTAAAGATGTTTCATCTCTGAATGATGCAGTGCATGATGGTTTTATTATTAGTTTTGATCATGTTAATCTTGAAAATCATGAGGATAAAGGTTTCAATGCAAATTCAGGAAAGGAAGCAGAGCAGTTAGAATTTGATGCGAACATCTTACCGGCAACCGGTATTGGCAATCAATCCATTATTTTAGGCTGTGTTTTTATTACTTTAGGGTATTACTTGAAACGTAGTTAGTTATGTTATTTTTATATTAGAGCAAAAGACACCCATTTTGAACTGCTCCCTGTCAAGTAGACAGGTGAAATAAATAAAATATCCAAGATGATTTATCACTTTATGATGAATCATCTTTTTTATGCTACAAGTGACTGCATTTGTTTTTCTCTAATGTTTGACCAGTAAGCTTCAATCTTCTTGTTAGTTGGAATCGCGTAGACTACAGGTGTCTCTGTTCCTAGCGCTTCAGTTCGAACCATCATTGGTGTTTTGTTTTTGAAGCGTTTCTGAAGTCTCTTGTTGTTATAAAAATCAATATACACTTCAATTGCTTTCTTCAATTCGCTTCTTGTACTGAATTCATTAGGGTAGTACATTTCTGATTTGATTGTTCCCCAAAATCCTTCCATAGGACCATTATCAATACAATGTCCCACTCTAGACATACTTTGCATCACTCCTTGATCTTCTAGCTGTTTCCTAAATGCCCTACTTGTGTATTGGAATCCGCGGTCACTGTGAAATAAAGGTTTTGCCTCTGGATATCTCGCGATAGCTTTATGATAAGTATCAAACACAAGTTGATTATTGTTCCGATCACTTATTTGATACGCCACAACACTTAAATCATAAAGATCAATAATCGCACTGAGATATAGTTTCTTACTTGAACCTTTAATCTTAAATTCTGTGACGTCTGTCAGCCATTTTTCATTCGGTTTTGCGGCAAAGAAATTTCGATTTAAAATATTTTCAGCTGTGATTTCAGGAGTGCTTCGTGAATATTTTTTAGACTTTTGACGAATCACTGATTTCACCCCTAGCATCTTCATGAGTCTATGAATCCTCTTCGAGTTATATTGAACGCTATTCAACTCATTGATCCAATCCGTCATGCGTCGATAGCCTAAGATATGTCCAAATAGTTCATCATAATCAAGAATGAGATTGCAAAGCTCATGATTTTCAATTTCATTGCTTGTTTCAACACGATGCGTCCATTTATAATAACTACTTCTTGCGATTTTAAGTACCTTACACATCCACTGAATACTCCAGCCATGTTTATGATGTAGTTCCTGCACTGCGAGATACTTTACTTCTTGTTTTGCTTTGGAGAATATCGCCCCCTTTCGATTTCCTTCACTTTTTTTAATAGAATGTTCTCGCGTTCTTTCAGTTCGAGTTGTCTTTCAAGTAGTTTTACTTTACGTTCTAAACGTTCTTCATTACTAAGTTGATCTTCTTGTTTTCGCTTGCCACGTTTATCAAGAAGACCATCATCTCCCAATTCGTTATACTTTTTCACCCACTGATAAACCTGAGCATAAGAAAGTTCATAGCGCTCAGCAGTCCCCTTATAATCGTAGTCATGTTCAATACAATATGCGACAATTTCCTGACGCTCCTCAATTGTTGTTTTTCTACCTTTTGTCATATAGACTTCTCCTTTAGGATCGTAATCCTTTATAGTTTCAAGTCTATTATACTTTTTTATCCATCCGCGCAAAACCTCATGGGAACTTATACCATATTTAATACTAATATCTTTAAGAGAACCTGCGCCTTCAAGATAATCCCTAATTGCGGATTCCTTGAGCTCTTTCGAATAACTTTTGTTTCGATCTTTATCTGAAAAAACTTCAATACCATAAGTTTGATACTTTTTCACCCAACTACGTAATGTACTAGAATCAATAGATAATTCTTCAGCTATTTCTGGTGCACCTTTTATGCCATTCAAATATTCATTAATTGCTTGTTCTTTTATTTCGGCTGGATATTTATTCTTTCTCCCCATAGAAAAAGCTCCTCCTTTTTTGTAGTGCCCGATTTTATTTATTTCGGGTGTCTACTTTAAGGGGAGCTTATCATTTTAGGGTGTCTTTTTGTTTTAATTTCATGTACTTACTCTCAAAATGAGCCACAAATCATGAAATGTATACCAATTTTTCACGTTTCATCCTAAAATCTTAGGGTATAATGAAAATGAATCTATTTTTAGGTCATAAGTAACACAAATTGCACAATTTTTTCATAGTGTTTTTTAAGTGTTTATAATGTATACATTTGAGTTCTTTCTCCATATAATGAACTTAAATAGGTATTTTTAACAGAAGGAGGTAATGATGAGAGATTATATGAGTGATGTCATTAGTATGATTGATTTGAATCAAAATCTTCCCTTGAATCAAATCATCTATGAAGGGTTGCGATCCGCAATTATTCATGGTGTGATTCCAATGGGAGAACGTATCAATGAAAAGCATTATGCCCAAGCACTAAATGTGAGTCGAACGCCGATACGAGAGGCGTTACACCGAATTCAAAACGAAGAGATTGTTCAATATGTGCCAAATTATGGCATTGTTGTTACAACGTTTACTCATGAGGATGTCTATGAGATTTACCAAATCCGAACGGCTTTAGACATTCTCGCAACCACAAATGCAATGCGACTGATGACACCAGAACGGGAAGCTGCTATGGAGACCTTATTAACGGAGACAGAAGCGGCACAAGCTGTGGGGGATGTTGAGAAAGTCATTGCAATGTCGAAAGAGTTTAATACGATGATTTATCGTTTTGCGGAAATGCCGCGGTTAGAAACAATTCAGAATCGACTTCGAGATTATATCATTCGATTCCGAGATATATCATTAAAAGCGGATAGTCGTCGTGCTAAAGCACTCCATGAACACCGACTCATTTTCAGATGTTTAAAAAATAATGATGTCGAACAAGTTCAGATGGTCATTACGGAACATCTTCTAGAATCTCGGGATTTTATTCTTTTAGAAATGGACCGACAATTACAATATGAAAAAAAATGATCTTGTATTACTTGCTTTAAAGTCTTTAATTTTAGAAGTCAGTTTATATCCGAAACCTGGATTGGTAGATCCTATGGATTCGGGATCACATGATGATATGGATTATAATATGTTTTTAGAAAGTTGTTTTGCGTTGGTTCCTGGATTTGAAGCATACTTTGACGCTGGACTCAATCATCGTGGAACATTACCGGAACTTTTTGAGGTAATACGAAACGTTGGTATCGAAAATGAGAAGGCAATGTTTCATGCGACGGAAAATGTTAATACGCATAAAGGTGCTAATTTTCTATACGGTGTGGTTATCGCTGCTATTGCTTTCATGAACATGCCCAATTTAAAGACGCTAAGGGAAGGGATTCAGGCCATGACATCAGGACTTGTTGATGCGGAGCTTAAGTCACTTACAGTTTATAAGACCCATGGAGAGCGCATGTTTTGTGACTACGGGTTTACTGGAATACGTGGTGAGGTAGAAGCTGGGATTCCTCATGTCTTTGAAGTGGCATTACCAATGTTAGATTCTGATAACGATAAGTTAGTTGCCCGAAAGAAAGCATTGCTTGCTTTAATGCAGTCAAATAATGATACGAATATGCTTAAACGTGGGGGGATTGAAGGTCTTGAATTTGGGAAGTCCCGTGCACACAGTTCTTACCAAGATTTAGATGAACATCTTATTCAGATGAACTACGAATTTATCGAACGTAATTTAAGTCCTGGAGGTACTGCAGATTTACTGGCTTTAAGTATTTTTATTCAAATGTATCGTGATCAACGATTAAAGGATGCTGATTAAGCATCCTTTTTATTTTTAATGTGTTCGGGCATTCGTGATGCGATAAATGCACTCAAAGTCATAGATAACACATCTGTAGGAATAAACATGAAACAGTATGAAATAAATAATTTTGAAATGGGTAATGCAATTCCGTGATAGGTTTTAAGATTAAAATACAAAATTGGAAGGGCAAGTGTATAAAGGATGGTTTCTCCGGCTACAAAGGCAAGGAAACGGCGGTTTTTAGGTAATTTATGATATAAGGTGTTAATAATATAAACCATGGGAATAAATCCTAAGATAAAACCAAATGTTGGTGACATAACGATATTTGGGCCTGACATTCCGCCAGCAAAAACAGGTAAACCAATAAATCCCATTATTATATATATTAATACTGCCATTACCGCTTGTTTTCGAGTTAATAAAAGTGCACTTAAGCAAATTGCTAAGACCTGAAGTGTAAAGGGTACAAATGGAACCGGAATTTTAATCATGGATCCAATAATGATAAATACTGAAAATAGGGATGATAGGGCTAAATCTTTAACGTTCATATTTTTTTTCTCCTTGAATACTTACTTCTCCTGAGTTTAATGTACGAATATTTTGGTCTTCATCACAAACAATGAGTTGACCTTTTTCATCAATATCCTTTACGTAGAACCGTTGTGAGAAGTCTTGATTGATATAAATGTAATGATTGATGATAAAGCATGATGAGCGATAATCGTGAATGATGGTTTTACGATTATGCGGAAAATCTGTATAGAGGTTAAAGAAACTGTCTGTGATGGTTGCGATGAGTTTATTGCGATCAATGTCCGTTTGGATATGTTGATCGAGTGATGTATAAATCTCATTCAATTCTTGAGGAAGGTTTGAATCATGGAAAACATTGAGTCCAATACCCAAAATGAGATAACGGTATTGATTGCTTTCTAAAATAATCTCACCTTCTGTAAGGATGCCTGCAAGTTTCTTGCCATCAAGGTAGATGTCGTTAAGCCATTTTATATCGACATCGAGTTGGTATAAAGTGTATAGGGCTTCTTTCACTGCTAAAGCAGCAATAATCGTAATGAGCTGAGTATCTTCTAGAGAAAGCGTCGGTACAAAAGCGAGACTCATGTAGATACCGTTTTTTGTTGGTGAATAAAACGAACGTCCTTTGCGTCCACGTCCTTCACTTTGATGATCGGTAACCACCAAAAAGGGATTCGTAAAGGTTTCAGGAATCATCGCTTTAGCCGAAGAATTTGTGGAAGGAACGCTGTCATAACAGTAAACATCTTTAATCAATTCGTATTGCAAATGACTGCGGATTGCAGCACGGGATAAATTGTTTGCGTTATGAACTAACTTGTAACCACGGTTTCGGACGGATGAAATGGTATATCCCTTTTTACGAAGTTTATCGACTTCTTTCCATACATTGGCACGTGTCATATGAAGGATGTCGCCGATATGTTCACCGCTGATAAATGCATCTTCGTGTTCAATGAGTAAATCGAGAACGGTTTTTGGTTTCATAGTATACTCCTTTGCGAATGAAGATTAACATAAAAACACCCCATTGTAAACTTTAAATAACGAAGAGTTTACAATAGGGTGTTTTTTTAGTGTTTATTGTGACGATTTCACGTTTTCGATGAGGGTATTGATTGTATCGATTACGGTATCAAGGGTATGCTTGCGACTTCGGCTGCATCCATGTGCATCATCATCACAAATAAGACATTTACGCGGTGCAATCCCCAGATCTTTACGATTGATGCCCTCGACATCAAGATCGAAAAGGCGACCAAGCGGATGTGTATCCTCCAGGTTGACCATGGCTTCTTTCACCGTTTCAGCTTTTAAATCGCTGATGTAATAAGCTTCAGGACCAGTATGATTTTCAAGTTGACAGTCATAACATTTCGCGAATTGATCCAATTCAAAGATTCCTTGCTTGAATGCCCACTGATAATTGGGCGTTGATTTAGTAGGACCTGGAATATTCAGTTTAAAACTGATGATTGATTGGGTAGGGAATTGTTTTTTGAGGTCAGCAATTGTTTGTACACGTTTTTCACGGGCATCAAGCATTGCTTCTAAAGTTACTTCATTCATACATTAAGCTCCTTTTAATGCCGCGATTACCTGTCTGCCTTCTTCACTGATAAAAAATGCAAAGGTTGTTTCTGGGACAAAGTGTCGCACGGCATCAAGGTTTTCTTCAGCGAGCAGTGAACGGACCTTGGTTGCGGAAATAATACTTTCCTCATTTCCGATACGATTGACAATTTCTAAATCAAGTTTTCCCTTAAATTCTTCCTGCAAGGCCTCATTATAGATGTTTGTGGCATTTGAAAACGGCTCAGAACCGACATAACGTTTGGTTATGTTTAGGGCTGGAGCGATGTGGTGGGCAAATACACGGGCATCAAGTCGTGCTTGGACAAAGGTCACATCATCATCTTCTTTTAAAAAGTAAGAAGGGAAGGTAGCGCTTGAAACCATATAATTTTCAGTTGGAAGGACTTTCACATTTTTAAGATGTGCAGTTCCTTGACGTACAAGCTCAATACGTTGTGCTGCTTTAAATGCACTCATTTCTTCACTCAATACAAAAACATAGACGTATTTGCTTTCGGAAGCCGCTTTTTCTACCAGAAATTGATGACCCAAGGTGAATGGGTTGGCATTCATGACGATTGCGGCAGTGTTGGGCGCGTTTTGATTTAAGGATTCGAGGTTTTTAATAAAAACATCAAAACCTGTGATGGCTTTCTCCATAAAAACAAGTGTATGATCTACAGATTCAATCTCATGAAAGCCGAGATACTCAAAACCTTTCTTGCACCCTGGTTTTGTATAAACATAATGTTTAAAGAACCCTTCTTGTACATTTTGATTCATGACATGAGAAATGATTTCATTAAAGAGTGATCCACCTTGATACGTCGAATCTACCGCGACGCACTTGATAACATTTTGATATCGTGATGCTGTCGCAATCAGTTCGTCTTCATCATTATAATATCCGTAAGTCTCATCTAAGGTAGATTCCTCTCGAATGCCTTCTTGCATTAAGAGGTTTAACCATTTTTCCTTAACGCTTGGATTTGATTTGATATAGAGTTTTTTAATCATAATAATCTCCTTTTCTTCACAATTCAATAATAGCATACCAAAGTTTTGTTTCATAAGTGTTTTTTGAATGTTCTTTAAGGACCCTAACCCTTGATGTAAGCGTTTGCCATATGGTATTAATTAAGTACAGGAACCTATGTTACAAGTGTGATGTTTGTGATTTAGGAGGAAGGAGAAGAAATGGAAATAAAACACAGCGCAATAGCAGGTACATTAGAATCAAGTGATGTACAAGTTATGGTGGAACCTTCTACAGATGGAGTCTCTGTAGAATTAAACAGTAGTGTCATAAAACAATATGGCGCTCAAATTCTTGAAACGGTTCATGAAGTCTTAGACACATTAGAAGTCAAAGATGCGAAAATTGTCGTTCAAGATCAAGGTGCTTTAGATTGTACAATCAAAGCACGCGTACAAACTGCTGTTCTTCGTGCAAGCGATACAGTCGATAACCTACCTTGGGGGTCTAAATTATGAAAAATAGAATTAGACGTACGATGATGTTCTTAAATGCACAACGAGCTTCACTTGTGAAAGATGTTTATGTTTACAAGCCAGATTGTGTCATTTTAGACTTAGAAGATGCTGTTTCAGAAAGTGAAAAAGATTCAGCACGTGTTCAACTTTACCACACGTTAAAATCAGTGGATTATCATGGTGTAGAACGTTGGGTTCGTATTAATCCCGCAACAACAACGTATTATCATGAAGATATTCGTGCAGCGATTGCAGGCGGTTGCGAAGGAATTCGTTTACCAATGACCGAAACTAAAGAAGAAATTTATGATGTGGAACGCTTAATGGCGGAAGCAGAAAAAGAATTCGGTCGTGAAGTGGGATCAACAATGTTAATGGCAGCCATTGAATCACCACTTGGCGTAATCAACGCATATGAAATCTGTACTGCAAGTCCACGTATGATGGGGGTTGCATTAAGTGCAGGTGACTTTACACGTACCATGCGTGCGACACGTACTAAAACGGGAGAAGAGCTCTTTATGGCTCGATCAATGCTTGTGATTGCAGCACGTGCTGCAGGCATTATGGCATTTGATACAGTGCATACAGACCTTAATGATTTCGAAAGTCTTGAAAAAGAAACACGATTGGTTAAAGACATGGGATTTGATGGGAAGTCAATTATCTCACCAAGACAAATTGCGACAATCCATAAAGTCTTTACACCAACTCAAAAAGAAATCGAACATGCTCTACATATCGTAGAAGGTGTTAAGGAAAGTGCTGCGAAAGGTATTGGAGTTCTTATTGTTGATGGACAAATGGTTGACGTTGCCCACGTTGAAGGGGCAAAACGTACCCTTGAACTCGCTCAAGCAGCAGGCGTATATAAGGGGGATTTAATATGAAAAACAAAGTAAATCGTATAATTCCTGATGAATTTCTAGTAGATGGTGTTGAAGCCTTCCAAGGACAATATTATCGTGATAATTATGAGTATACAAAAGCTGCACCAACAATTAAAGCTCAAGTAAACCCACATGATTCAAAAGTTTTAGCTTCAATTCGTGAAGCCATTGAAAAAGTGGGACTTAAAGATGGTATGTGTATTTCATTCCATCACCACTTTAGAAATGGTGATTACATTGCGGCAATGGTCTTTGAAGTGATTAAAGATATGGGAATTAAGGATCTCTATCTTTGTGCATCTTCTTTAGGGAAAGCACATGCTTCAATAGTTCCGTTAATTGAAGATGGTACGATTACCACCATTTCATCTTCAGGTGTTCGTGATGAAATTGGGGATGCAATTTCTGCAGGAAAACTTAAAAATCCAGCATTAATTCGTTCACACGGTGGTCGTGTTCGTGCTATTGAAACTGGACAAGTTAAAATTGATGTTGCCTTTATTGGAGCACCAACCAGTGATGTATACGGAAATGCTTCGGGTAAAGGTGGAAAAGCAGATTGTGGTGTTCTAAGCTACTCTGATGTTGATGCACGTTATGCTGATAAAGTTGTCGTAATCACAGATACACTTGTTCCTTACCCAAATAATCCATATTCAATTAAAGGAATTGATGTTGATTATGTTGTTGAGGTTGATAAAGTTGGAGATTCGTCAAAAATTGCAGGAAATGCAATTCGTATGACGCAAGATCCTCGTGAATTAATGATTGCAGAATATGCAACCAAATGTGTTGTAAACACACCATGGTTTAAAGACGGCTTCTCCTTCCAAACTGGAGCTGGTGGTGCAAGTTTAGCAGTAACACAATTCTTGAAACAACCAATGGAAGAACAAAATATTAAAATGAGTTTTGCTTTAGGTGGTATCGTTAAACCGATGGTTGATATGCTTAAAGAAGGTTATATTCATGCGATTGCAGATACACAAGATTTTGATATCGCAAGTGTTGAATCAGTGCATGAAACACCAAATCATTTTGAAATTTCAACTTCTGAATATGCAAACCCATTAAATAAGGGTGCATATGTTAATAAGTTAGATTATGTAATCCTTGGAGCACTTGAAATCGATGTTGATTTTAACGTTAACGTTGTTGTTGGTTCAGATGGAACCATTCAAGGAGCACCGGGAGGACATGTTGATACATCAGCAGGTGCTAAGTGCTGTATTATTGTTTCACCACTAGTTCGTGGTCGTTTAGCAACAGTCCGTACATCCGTAACATCCGTAACAACACCTGGAGAAAGTGTTGATATTCTTGTTACTGATTATGGGGTTGCGGTGAATCCTGCAAGACCTGATATTCTTGAAGCACTTAAGAAAACAGATTTACCATTAGTTACAATTGAAGAATTACGTGATATTGCATACGACATTGTAGGGGAACCTGCAGACATTGAGTTTGAGGATAAAGTCGTAGCGTTAGTAGAATATCGCGATGGAACACTTATTGACGTGATTCGTCAAGTAAAAAACATCTAGGGGGACATTATGTCAGAGAAAAAACAACTTAAGTTTTACGGGATTCAATGGCCAATTATGCTAGCAATCCTTGCAATCGGTGCACTCGGAATCTTTACAGAAACATTCGGAACCGATATGCCTGCAACACTATTAGTTATGTTTACAATAGGTATTCCACTTTATGAAATCGGAAACCGTATCCCAATTTGGAATAAATATGTTGGGGGAGGAATTGTTCTTGCGTTCTTAGGAACATCCGCAATGGTATACTTCAATATTCTTCCAGAAGTATATGTAGAATCAATTGGAAACTTTACAGAAAAAGTAAACTTCTTAAACTTATTTATTATTGTATTAATTACCGGAAGTGTTTTATCACTTGATCGTAAAGTTTTACTTAAGAGCTTTGTAGGATATATTCCTGCAATCCTTGGTGGATTATTAGGAGCATTCTTACTTGCTTCAGTTGTTGGAATTTTCTTCGGGAAAGCACCACAAGATATTATCTTAAACTATGTTCTACCTGTAATGGGTGGTGGTAATGGTGGTGGAGCAGTTCCACTATCACAAATGTATGCGGATGTTACCGGTCTTCCAAGTGAAAACTACTACCAATTCGCTATCATTATTCTTACAGTCGCAAATATCTTTGCAATCATGATGGCATCATTACTTGACCGTCTTGGTGAATTACGTCCGAACTTAACAGGTAATAAGAGCACAATCTTACGTAATGAATCTGAAGAACTTGTTAAAGAAGATGAAAAATATGATCCAACACTTCAAGATGTTGCTGCTGGACTTGTATTAGGACTTGCTTGCTTTGGTTTTGGATTCTTAATGAGTAAATTAATCTTACCAAGTATCTTTGGTGTTAAGATTCATAATCTTGCTTACATGATTATCTTTGTAGTTATCTTAGCTGCAACAGGTGTTGTACCTCAAAATATTCGTGAAGGTGCAAAACGTCTTCAATCATTCTTCTCAAAATACCTTGTACTAATTATCATGGTTGGAGTTGGTGTTGATTTAGACCTTGGTGAACTTGCTCGTGCATTATCATTCAGTAACGTTATTCTTGCCCTTGCAATTGTTGTAGGAGCAACACTTGGTTCCGCTATCGTTGGTTGGTTCGTAGGATTCTACCCAATCGATGCAGCGATTACAGCTGGTTTATGTATGGCGAACCGTGGTGGTTCTGGAGACCTTGCTGTTCTTGGAGCTGGAGACCGTATGGGACTGATGGCTTATGCACAATTATCATCCCGTCTTGGTGGGGCGATCGTGCTCATCATCGGATCCATATTATTCTCAATCTTTATGTAATGAATGATGGAAAGAGAGAGACTTCAAAGTCTCTCTTTCATTCCGTAATGCAATAGTTCAGAAAGGAGATCTATGCAAACAATTAAAATTAATGATGTAACGGTACGTGATGGAAATCAGTCGTTACTTGCAACACGTATGGAACATGAAGACATCCTTAAAATTTTAGCGGAAATGGACCAAGTAGGTCTGAATGCGATTGAAGTTTGGGGCGGTGCTACCTTTGATGGTGCACTTCGTTTCTTTAAGCGCAGTCCATGGCAAAATTTAAGAGATATGAAACGCGTTGCACCCAATACACCTTTTTCGATGTTGTTACGAGGTCAAAACATTGTAGGATATCACCATTATGATAACGATACGTTAGAACGATTTATTCGTCTAAGTCTTGAAAATGGGATTGATATTATTCGTGTATTTGATGCTTTGAATGATATTGAAAATGTAAAGAATGCAATCTATTTTATTAAGAAACATGGTGGACACTGTCAAGGAGCAATTTCTTATACGGTAAGTCCTGTTCATAATATTGATTATTATGTTACTTATGCAAAACAGTTGGTTGAAGCTGGATCGGACTCGATTTGTATCAAAGATATGGCGGGAATTTTATTACCGGATGTAACCTTTGAACTTGTGAAGCGTTTAAAAGAAGAACTTGATGTTCCAATTAACCTTCATTCACATGCAACAACAGGTCTTTCAAGTCTTGTTTTTGAACAAGCGATGAAAGCTGGTGTCGATATTGTGGATGGTTGTATTTCACCATTTTCAAATGGAACATCCCATATTGCATTGGAAACACTGCTCGAAACTGCACATGTCACAAATCGTGAAACTACACTTACACACACTGCCTTACAAGGCGCATACGAAGAAGCAAATGAACTTGCAACGAAATACATTGCAAGTGGTCAATATCCTGCGAAAGCATTAATGATTAATCCCAATATTTTAACGTATCAAGTTCCTGGTGGAATGCTCAGTAATTTAATGAGTCAGTTAAAAGATCAAGGTGCATCCGATCGTTACGAAGAAGTTCTAAAAGAAATTCCAAAAGTTCGTGAAGATTTGGGTTATCCACCGTTAGTAACACCCCTGTCACAAATGGTAGGAACACAAGCGGTCTTGAATGTCTTAACAGGCACCCGTTATAAAATGGTACCTAAGGAAATTAAAGATTATGCTATGGGTCTTTATGGCACATTCCCAGGTCCTGTTAACGAGGAGATTATTAACCTTATCTTGAAAGATGAAAAACGTGTTGAAAAACAACCTGTTGAATCCATGCCAAGTGTTTATGAAGCAAGTAAAATTGAACTTGAATCAAAATTGGGTCGTGAAGCTTTAGAAGAAGAAGTGTTATCCTATATTCTCTTCCCTCAAAATGCTATTTTAGAAGGTGAAGAACCTAAAGTTCGTCCTGAATTCATTGAGTTCAAGATGTTTGATGGAGGAGCTGTGAAATGAGTCCAACATTTACATTTTTAGATGGATTAACTGTGAGTTTATTTTCAATGCTTGTTGTGTTTGTTATTCTTTTACTTTTGGCGCTTGTACTTCAAGTATTTACAGCGGTGTTGTCGAAGTTTGATAAACCGGAAGCACCAACAGAACAAAGAATTGAAGATAATGATGAAGAACGTCGTCTTGTTGCGAAACTTGTTGTGAGCTGTTTAGCTCAAGAAAACGAGTCTCAAAATATTCGTATTAAATCAATTAAGAGAGTTAAGTAGAAGGGAGATATGAATGGAAAAATATAAAGTATCTGTAGATGGAAAAGTTTATGAGGTTGAAATTGAGAAAGTTGGAGATTTTGAACCAACAGTGTCAACACCAGTCTCATCAAGCGGTTCTGGATCTGCATTAAAAGCACCGATTCAAGGATCTGTACTTAGTGTTCTTGTGAAACCCGGACAATCTGTTTCAAAAGGTCAAGCCGTGATGGTTATTGAAGCAATGAAACTTGAAAATGAAATTGTAGCCGATCAGGATGGTGTGATTGATCAAGTGCTTGTTTCCGAAAAACAAGTAGTCGATAATGGTCAAGACTTGTTGACCTACCGAGGTTAAGATATGTTAAATATTCTATTTGATTTCTTAAATCAAACAGGTTTTGCTGCTATGACCTTAGGGCAATTTGTGATGATTGTTATCGCATGCACACTGTTATTCCTTGCGATTAAAAAGGGATATGAGCCTTATTTACTCATTCCAATTGCATTTGGTATGTTGCTTGCAAATTTACCGTTATCAGGGGTTATGGAAGAAGGCGGTGTTTTAAACCTTCTTTATCAAGGGGTTCACCTTGGTCTTTTCCCACCACTGATTTTTATGGGAGTTGGGGCGGCTACCGATTTTGGTCCGTTGCTTTCAAACCCTAAAAGTTTAATTCTGGGTGCTGCGGCACAGTTTGGAATTTTCTTCGCTTTCTTAGGTGCAATTGCACTTGGATTTAATGTGATGGAAGCATCCAGTATTGGAATTATTGGAGGTGCTGATGGACCAACAGCCCTTTACTTAACAAGTCAATTGGCACCACATTTATTGGGTCCTATTGCAGTTGCTGCTTACTCCTATATGGCGCTTGTACCCGTCATACAACCGCCAATCATTCGTGCTTTAACTTCAAAAGAAGAGCGCGAAATTAAAATGGTTCAACTTCGTGAAGTGTCTAAAAAAGAAAAAATTCTCTTCCCTATTGTTGTTACGATCTTAGTGTCACTCATCGTACCAAGTGCTGCACCTCTTGTGGGGATGTTGATGTTTGGAAACTTAATAAAAGAAGTCGGTGTTGTTCCCAATTTAGTTGAAACAGCTAAGAATCCTTTGATGTATACCATCACAATTTTCTTAGGAATGACAGTTGGTGCGACAGCGAATGCTGAAACCTTCCTTAATACACAAACTTTAGGGATTATTGCTTTAGGTCTTGTAGCCTTTGCTGTTGGAACAGCATCAGGGGTTATCGTTGCTAAAATAATGAATCTCTTTATTAAAGATAAAATCAACCCAATGATTGGTGCTGCAGGGGTTTCTGCAGTTCCAATGGCTGCACGTGTTGTACAAGTTGAGGGTCAAAAAGCAGATCCATCAAACTTTTTACTCATGCATGCAATGGGTCCTAATGTTGCAGGTGTCATCGGTTCTGCAGTTGCTGCAGGATTACTCCTCACATTTTTTGGATAATAGCTTAAAAAAACACCCGGTATTGGAACTGACTTAGTTCCGTGGGACTAAAGAAAAAACCAAGTTAGGACGAGGTCAACCGATAGATAATTTACGGGAGATTGATATCCTAGCTTTTCTTGTATTCGATTTTCATTGTAATATTTAAAATAGTTTATCACAGTTTGTGATACAATTTTAGTAGAACCCTTTAGTTCTGGGTTTAATTCGAATGTTTCACACTTTAGCGATGAATGAAACGATTCGATAGGAGCATTATCAGCGGGCGTACCTTTACGGGACATACTCATGGTAATGCTTTTATTTTTTACTTTGAGTTGATACTCTTTTGATGTATAGACACTCCCTTGATCAGAATGAAGAATACATGGCTGAACGATATCCGGAAATTGATTTAATGTATCAACCACACATTCTAGGTTTTGTCTGTCACTCAGTGTAGACGCAATAATCTCACCATTATATAAATCCATGATCGTAGATAAATAGAGCATCTTATGACCATAAGGGATGTAAGTGATATCTGTCACCAATTTCTCTAGAGGACGCAGTGATTTAAAGTCGCGATTAATGATATTGGGCATAATGATCTTCGGATTTTTGTTTTTTCGATACCTTTTGACCTTAACACGGCATTGACATTGATGTTTCTGCATTATCTTTTGAACAGTGTTCTTATTGATAATTCTTTCTTTTCGAATTAATGCAGTTATTTTTCGATATCCGTAGCGAAATTTATTTTCTTTACAAAGTTCAATTACTAATGCTTCATTGACAGAATAATTATTAGACTCTAGTTGCTCTTTTTTAGTCCAACGGTAATACGTTGACTTAGGTACCCCAAAAAGATTCAAGATATCTTTAATAGATACAGTGTTGCGATACTCTTCAACGAGCTTGATGATTATTTCAGGAACCACATCCTTTCTCTTTCCAAATACTTTTTTAATAGTTCAATTTGTTGCTCCAAAGATTTAATTCTAAGGCTTTGTGTTTCTTCGACCGTGTCTCCTTCAGGCCCTTTTCCAAAAGTATATTGCTTGCCTACCGGTTGAGAAAATCGATAGTGTTCACCATTTCGATACCATCTCCACCATGTTTTGACTTGAGCTACATTTTTTATTCCAAGTTCAGTCTGAATAAACCTGCTTGAGTATCCTGCCAATTTCATTTCTATAACTTTCATCTTTGTCTCATAGCTATGCAAAGTTCGTGTTCCCATATAAAAACCTCCTATATTGAACTATTTTACAATAATTCTCATACAAGAGGTTTTTTTCTTTAGTCTCACGGAACTGGGTCAGTTTCATTTTAATACTGGGTGTTTTTTTATTTGAAAAATACTTTAGGTGGAATGATGTATTCACTAAAGGTCCACGTATCGCCATTATCGGTACTGATAAAGACCGCATCAGCATTTTGTCGGTAGTCGCCATTGTTTTGGGTAAGTCTTACCGATAATTCGTTGTTCTTGCGTATGGGTGCTGTTGCTTGAATAAAAATATCATTCCAGCCGATAGCGGTATCGTTAAGTGTTTGTGCTGGAAGGATAACTTCAGTAAAGGTTTCACCGTAATCATTACTTCGATAAAGGTGTGGTGAATTGGGTTGGGTTACCTAAAGTGTTTTAGGGTCACTTAGGGATGCATCAGTTATCTTGTTGGTATAGTTTGGGATGGGTTGTGAAGTCCATGTTTTACCATTGTCCAAAGTATAATGATAACTTACAATTTCTGAGTTTAATGCGACATGACTGGACAAGGCAAGAATGCCTGTCTCATTCACGAAATCGAGATAAGCGGCAGTAATAATTGATAATGGAGGTTCATGAAAGATGGTTGTTGAGGACCAGCTTGCGCCTCCATCCATTGTTGCAGTTACGATAACCTTGCCATCTTTCTTATTTAAAATTTCATGATGGTTTTTTGAACTGAAGATACGCTTGTCTTCTTGAAAATGACCTTGCGAAGATGTAGTGAAGTCGTCTGATTCTACCGGGGTTTCAATCCAAGGACTGTCTTCATTTTCGCGTATACGCAAAAACATATTCTGGTCATCATAAAAAGATGCTTGAGGATCTGTTTCGTAATCCGGGGTTGTAGGGAAATGCTTTTCCTTATAGGTTTTTTCAGTCATATCGTTATGATATCTCAGTACATCATTTTCCAAATTCATATATAGAATTAAGTGGTATTCGTAGTGAGTGTTATTTTGTAAGGGCAAGGTTTTAAAAAGTTTATCCGGTCGTTTTGTTGCTTCGGTTGAAAGTTTCACATCAAAGATCCACCAACCTTGCTCTTCAGCTACAGGATCTATCGATTTCAAAGTTTCGATTTTATAATCAATCAAGGGAGCTTTTTGGTTGAGTTTTGATTGATGAGTACGAAGGTAGCCACTAAGCCATGCATTCATATTTTCATCTTGGCTTAGGGCGGGATTATGCTTTGAAGTATAACGTGTAATCTCAGGTGCTTGGGCGCTTATATAGAAGTAAGCCAAGAGAACTGTTAGAGATATAATGGCAGCGAGAATGCGTTTCATTGTTTTCGACATAAAGACTCCTTTTTAATAAGCATACGACTTTCATTAAATAAATCAAGAATAGAATGTCTCGGGTCGTTAGAAGCGTCAAAATAATAATTAGACGTTATAATAGATTCTAGAGGTGATGATATGAAAACGTGGACCGTTGAATCCGTTGTTTTGTATTTAGATGATTTTAAAAATGAGAGTCGACGTAAGACCTTGATGAAACAAGGTGCAAATGATAAAACGGCGGGAGTTCCTTTAGGAATTATGCGCAAATTGGCAAAAGAAATTGGGAAGGACCACCAATTAGCTTTATCTTTATGGGAACTTAACATTATTGATTATCAATTGCTTGCGGTACTTCTTTTTGATCCCAATGAGCTGGATGAAGTGACCGTTTTTAAATTTCTCAATGAGATTCAGGTTATGACGCTTCAGGAGGACCTTATTTTTCGATGTCTTGTTTTCTCACAAGATAAAGATGTGTGGGTTGAGCGTTTGAAGTTTGAGACTGCAGATCATTTAGGGCGTGCTTATTGGACTTTTGTTGTGGATGCAATTAAGCGAAAGCAGAAATCAGAGCTTGAACTCATGGCTTTATTGGATGAGATTGAAGTGAATTTAGTTCATGCGCATCCCTTAACGCAATGGATGATGAATCGAGCTCTATGTGAGATTGGCTTTGGTTATTCTGAATTTGTGGATAGAGCTTATGAGATTGGTGAAGCATCTGCGGTCTATAAAGATATGAAAGTAGCTAAAGGATGTACATCAGCGTATGCGCCTTATTGGATGGATGCGGTTTTAAAACGGAATGTGTAATGTTATGTGATTTGGTGGTCGTCTTTGGAACTCATGGTAAAATAAGGGTGTAAAAGGATGGGATTATGACAACATTAAATAATATTAATTCAAAGCATTTAAATGAAGCACCTTATACAAGTATTGCATTTTTATTAAAACCTAAAGGCTTGATTGGATATATTACAAATACCGCAAGTGTTCGACAAGCGTTAGAGAAAATGAGGTTCCATGGCTATACTGCGATGCCTGTAATTACAGAAGATGGTCAATTTTATGGAACGATAAATGAAGGTGACTTTCTTTGGTATTTAATTCATGAACAAATAACGGACATGAAAGATGTTGAAGAAGTGTATTTAAAAGATATTATGCGTCATTCTTGGAATCCACCGGTAACCATTGATGTTGATTTAACTTATGTTTTAGAACGTATTTTAGATCAAAACTTTGTACCCGTTGTGGATGATCGTAATAAATTTATGGGGATTATTACGCGTAAATCAGTACTAATGTATTATCAAGATATGAATCGGTAGAAGAAAGGGAGAGTTTGGATGAATCAAAAGGAATTGCTTATAAGTTTACAAGAACGGTTTGAAATGAATGAACACCGTCATCCTACGATTGTTTGGGATGATGTTCTTGAAGGGATTCAGTCAAATTCACACGTTTTAGATTCGCTTTTATGGATGGAAGAAACGCAAGGGGAACCGGATTTGTTTGTTTTGGATGACGGTTCATGGATATACATGGATTGTGCTCCAGAAAGTCCTGTAGAGCGACGTAGCTTGTGTTATGACGCTTTAGCCTTAGAACAACGCAAGAAGAATAAACCGAGCGGCAGTGCCGTTCAAATTGCGCAGGAGGCAGGGGTGCGTTTGTTGGATGAGACGCTTTACCGCTTTCTACAAAATCATGATGTCGTTGATCAGAAAACATCATCGTGGATTGAAACACCCGCAAAAATCCGTAATCTCGGAGGTGCTTTATTTGGAGATTACCGCTATGGTACAGTGTTTATTTATCATAACGGCGCAGATTCCTATTATGCAGCTCGAGGATTTAGAACTTATTTAAAAATAAAATAAAACAGATTCGATAAGAATCTGTTTTTTAATGATTAATGTTAAAAACAATTGACAACCTAACCGGTTTACCTTATAATCACCTTGAAAAGAAAGAGGTTACATTTATGAGAAAACCCGTTATGTTTTTACTCACGCTGCTTCTCACCGTTACGTTGTTCCCAACCCAACAACGTATTGAAGCGTTGGATGTTGGGCAACCCGCTTCAGCAGCTGAGTATTTCGTCAATTCTGATTTTTCATTGACCGAAAATGTTGTCCCAATGGATGAAAGCAACAAAACAAACAATAAAGATATTGGTTTTTGGTCCAATGATCTTAAACCACAAGGATGGATGTTTGAACGTTACAGCAGCTCATCCCTCGATCGTTCTCAATATAAGGCTGATCTAGATCAAGGTGTGATGACCGCTTCGTCAAACAGTCAATACCAAACACCAATGTCTTTTTTCAAACCTGAGAAGAAAATAAAGGCAAAACCCAATACAACTTATATTGTGAAAGGGTCCTATAAAACTGATTTTAAAATCATTGCGAATGGTAAACCTGCAGTCGTTAACTTGAATATTGATCAATATAATCAAAACACATTGATTAAACCATCAATCGAGTTCGAACTTCCTGCCGCACCTACCTGGACTGATTTTGAACATGAATTTAAAATTGAGTCTGCGACAGACTTCTTACCCGTTTTTAAATTCGCATTTATCAAAGGATCTTATTCAATAAAAAATATATCTCTGAAAGAAAAAGAAATCGCATCGGATATTAAACTTACAGATTTGAATGTTGTGCAAGATGAAATGACACTCGCACCGCAAGCACAATCTGTGATTAAACCTGTTGTTGAACCGAGTGATTATCCTGTTGATCGTTTGGAATGGTCATCCAGTAATCTTGCGATCGCAACCGTTGATGCACAAGGTGTTGTGACTGGAGTTTCTGAAGGACTCAGTGTCATTACGGTTTCAGACTCTAAAAGTGGATTAAATAAACAAATTAATGTAAATGTTCGTGCTCCAAAAGATACGAATCTATTTGCGAAAAATATTTTAGAAAATGGAAGCTTTGAAAAACTCGTCAAAGCACCCAATAAAGGCAATACAAGCGCCGGAAATTGGCATCAAGATGTTGGTTTTTGGGATCAAGACTTAAAACCTGAATCATGGGTTTTTGAACGCTACAAATCGTCAAATTTAGATGCATCGTACTACAGTGCTGAGATGGTCAAATCCGACGTCAAAGATGGATCGTATGCTGCGAAAATTAATTTAGCGCGTAATGATCAAAGTGCTTTAAGTTTCTTTAAACCACAAAAACGTTATGATGTGAAACCCGAGACAACGTATGTGTACGAGGGTTGGTTTAAAACTCAAGATCTTGAAACATTAAATTCAGCACAAGCGCGCATTAATTTACAAGTAGATGGCTATGCAGCAAATAAATTTTCTGGCGTAGTTCATGCGGATACCATTAATGCATCCGATCAATGGATTCGTTTTAAAGTTGAATTCAAGACGGATGATAAAACAACACAAATCTTACCGGTATTCCGTATGCATAATACGAAAGGATCTTATTTCCTGGATGACCTCATGCTTTATGAAAAGCCAATCGGGGCAACATCAATTCAATTGAACGATGATGCGCTCGATATCGCATTAAATCAAAAAGTATTATTACCTGTTGTTACCGAACCGAATGCAATCAATAAAAAAACTTTAGAATGGTCATCAAGTGATGAATCGATTGTTCTTGTTGATCAAGGTTCAATCGTAGGTCTTAAAGCGGGAAGCGCAAAAATTCGTGTCAGCTCTGCATTTGATCCAACCATTTATGATGAAATGACCGTTACGGTGTTAAATACGAATTCTTTACCGATTCAGTCGATCTCAGTAGCATCTAATTCGATTCAACTTGATGAAAACCAACTTCAGTATCTTGAATTTGAAATGTCTCCTGTTCATGCAAACTACAAAGACTTGAGTTTTGTTTCTAAAAACAAAAATGTTGTAGCTGTGACTGAGGAAGGTTTGCTTCTGCCTCAAAAACAAGGTGTAACAGAAGTTCAAATATTATTTGGAAACAACGTTTTAAAAATAATTAACGTTGAAATTACACCGTCTCAAAAAAATGCTGATATGCAATCAATGATTCATCAATGGCAAAAACGATATATAGGAGACAGTAGTATTTCAAGTTCTCTTAAAGATTCGTTTAAAGATAAAGTCATTCGCGAAGGTGAATCACTTTATAGTAGTATGAAAAAAACAAATGATTATAGAGAAGATCTCTGGGATAATACCAGTGCTACAAAGTCTTCGAATATGACTAAACAATTCCGTAATCTAAAAGCTGTGGTTCTTGCATATCAAATGCCTGAATCCACCTTATACCAACAAAGAGATGTCTATGAAGAAATTGTTTCAGGAATGGAACATCTTTATAAAGTTTTTAGTTATAACGGAAACCAATCGGTATTTGAAGGAAACTGGTGGGATTATCAAATTGGAAGTGCGAAAGCAATTACTGATAGTTTAATTCTACTCGCCGATTACATGCCACATCAACGACTTGAATCTTTGGTTAATGTCGTAGAAAGCTATGTACCAAATGCTGTTGATCAAATGAGTAAAAAAGGTGATATCGCAACGGGGGCAAACCGAACGGACTTAGCAATGAGTTTACTTGGGACTGCTTTATTAAGTGAAGATGTTTCTAAATTGGAAAGACTTCAAAACGATTTAGTTCCTTTATTTGAACTGGCAACTTCAGAAGATGGTATTTATGAAGATGGCTCAATGGTTCAACATAAAACAATTCCTTATACTGGAGGATATGGTTCTGTATATTTAGAAGGTGTTTCAAGTCTTCTTACCTTACTTCAACCAAGCCCATGGAAATTAGATGAATCAACATATCAAACATTATTCCCTGTATTAGAGCGTGGATTTATCAGCATGCTTCATGAAGGTCAACTAATGGCAATGGTGCAAGGACGCGGAATGTCTCGTGCACCTGAACTGATGAAATCTTCCAGTGCTTATGGTGGTGGGTTCAGTATGCTTGGGAACTTGCTTTTTGTAAGTGAGATTGCTCCGGATTTATTTAGAGATAAAGTTGAAAGTGTTACAGCGCTTTGGTATCCAAACATTGAGAAAGCCATCAATCCGCTTGATCATGTTCGGGATATGAAACATGCTGAACAAATTACAAAAGCTTTAAATACACAAAGTGATCCTGTGGAACTTGAGAAGAAAGTTTCGATTTTCTCTGCAATGGATCGTGTTGCTGTGCATCATGAGCGTTATACTTTAGGATTGAGTATGTACTCAAATCGTATTGCGAACTTCGAATCATTCAGTGGCGAAAACGGAAAAGGATGGTACACTGGAGACGGTATGTACTACCTCTATACCCATGATGATCGTCAATTTGGAGTTAGTTATTGGCCAACGGTTAATCCATATCGTTTACCGGGTGTAACCTTAGATACACGTGAGCTTGCTTTAAGCAGTGGCGAACGTTTGCTCTCACCACAAAGTTTTGTAGGGGGTGTTGAACAAGGTTCTAATGGTACAGCTGTGATGAACTTAGATAAATCAAACTTTAACCAACAAGATCTCACTGCACAAAAATCGTATCTCTTTTTAAATGATAAAGTTGTGCTTATGGGAAGTAAGATTCAAGGAAACTCTCCTGAGACAATTGAAACGATTTTTGAAAATCGTATTATCGATACACAGATTGGTGATCAATTCTCAATTAATGGGAAACTCATGACGGACACTCAACAAAAAATGACCGTCACACCGAATATGTGGGCACACTACGAATCAAAACAACATAATGATGCAATTGGTTATGTTTTCTTAGAAGAAGCACCCATTACGTTTGAATATGAAACACGTAAAGGTACGTATAAATCAATAAACACATTGTTTGGTAATGATAAAGAATATGAAAATGAATTTGTATCAATTCGTCAAAACCATTCATCTAAAGCAGAAAATGATTCCTATGCTGTTATGATCTTACCGCAATACAATCAAGCAGAAACAGCGTCATTAAGTCAAGCTAATCCAATTCATATTGTGAGAAATGATGCGTCAATGCATGCTGTGTATGATGCAGAACAACAAATTATTGCAGTGAACGTCTTTGAAGAAGATCAACTATCCCTTGATTTTGATGGACTTCCAATCAAGGAACTTAACCTTAAACCAGGCTCATATGTGTTCCATTATGAGAAGGGGATCTTAACGGTGAGTGCAAGTGATCCATCACAAGCAGTTGATACAGTAGATGTTGAAGTTGTATTAAAAGATAAAGACATCATGATGCGTTCAAAATCAGATGTAAAAGTACTGACATTTGATTTAAATCCCAAAAATGGACAAACACGTACTCAAACTGTAGAACTTGTTAAGGATGATAACAATGGCAACGGCGGTATTACACCTGAAAAACCAGAAGTAAAACCCGAAGAAAAGCCAGGAGAAACACCTAACGAAAAACCAGACGTGAAGCCTGGAGACAATAAACCAGGTGATGGTAATGGATCATCAAATTCGGAAACGGATGCTTCTAACGATGAAAGTCATTTACCGTCAACAGGTCGTGCTCAAGACATGCCAGGATTTGTATTTCTCATGATTGGTATGGGCGTATTGATGATTTTAGAATCTCGTCGAAAACATCAATCTTAATTATTAATGAGTAATATATTGACAACCACTCGTAGATTGATTATTATAGTTAAAATAAATCGACGATAGTGAAGGAGTAGGGTACTTCATTGAATGCACAGAGAGTTGACATGAGCTGAGAGTCAATGATTCAAGAGTATCTGAAAATCATCACTTAGATGTATTACTGAAGTAAGTAAGTAAGTAATACCGGTTGTTCACCGTTACCCGAAACGCGTATAATTATGTACGTTGAGTGCCATACATTGTATGGAATTTGGGTGGTAACGCGATAACCTCGTCCCTTGTGGATGAGGTTTTTTTGTCGATTATTTATGGAATTAAGGAGAAGCGTATGCAGAAATTGTCTCGTAAGAATACATTATTCGTATCATTAACATTATTTTCACTGTTTTTTGGTGCTGGAAATCTCATTTTCCCACCCTTTTTAGGTGAATCATCAGGGACACATACTTTAGTGTCGTTAGCAGGTTTTTATATTACAGCAGTTTGTTTTCCCATTTTCGCAGTCATTGCAATATCTCAAAATCGCGGTTTATATCCGCTTGCTTCAAAAGTTCATCCTAAATTTGCTTTGATTTTTACTTTTTTAATCTATCTTTCAATCGGTCCACTTTTAGGAATTCCAAGAGCGGGAAGTTTACCTTTTGAAATGGCGGTTGCTCCTTTTCTCGGTGTTTACGCATCCTATCAACAATTAGGACTTTTTATATTTACGGCAATCTTTTTTATCGCTGCTTATTATATTTCAAAAAATCCTACGAAGTTGGTGGATCGTATGGGGAAACTTCTTACACCACTTTTACTTATTTTGATGTTAATTGTATTTGTAGGGAGTTTCATAAAACCATTTAATGGCTTTACATCAGCAAGTGGGAATTATCAAACAACTCCTTTTGTTCAAGGCTTTCTTGATGGTTATCTAACGATGGATACCATTGCAGCGTTGAATTTTGGACTTGTTATTTCACTAATTATCAAAGATCTTGGAATCACCGATGAAAAAGACGTCGTAAAAAATACAGTACGTGCGGGAATGTTTGCAGGTGTTTTATTAGTTGCTGTTTACGGTGCATTAGCATATCTTGGAGCCTTAAGTGGAACAATTTATGGTTTTTCTGAACACGGTGCTCAAACGCTTGCGAATATTATCATTCATATATTTGGACCCGTTGGCGTCATTCTCTTAGCAATTATTTTTACTTTAGCTTGTCTCACAACTTCTGTTGGATTGATTACTTCTTGCAGTCAATATTTCTCATCAAAAACTAAGTATTCGTATAAGTCTTGGGTCTTGGGTATCACAGTATGGAGTTTTGTAACGTCAAATCTTGGTTTAAGTAAAATTTTACAGATTTCGGTGCCACTTTTGGAGGCAATTTACCCAATAGCAATGGTTCTTATCGTACTCAGTTTTCTCGAATTGTTTTGGAATGTAAAACAGTCTGTGTATCAAATTACGATTGGCGTCACGACCTTGATGTCATTATTATCGATTTTTGATACTTACTTTTTCACAAGCGTATCGTTACTTAGCCGAATTCCTTTAAATTCTCATGGTTTGGCATGGGTTGTTCCAACTTTAATTTCGCTTGTAGCCATTCAGATTTATAGTTTATTCGATTAAAAAAGAGTGTATCCGGGATACACTCTTAATATCCATACCGTGTAGATCGATAAGCAAAAAGTCCGTATGCAAATATTTCTACCGTATAAATTGGATATTTCTGATTAATTTCATTTTTAAATTCATTATATAGGTTTGTATCTTTGACTGCCTCGATGAGGTTTTTCCCGTTTTGTGTTAATTGAATTGAAGGGTTCTCAGAATCAGTAGAAGATAGTGTAACAATGTTTGCCTGATGCATTTTATGTAAATGATCCATGCATTCTTTTATATCATTTGTATTTTGTAAATCATTGAGGGATAGGTCCTCGAAAGTAATGGTTGGCTCTGTATGTTCGAGATGGAGTAGGATATCTCGTACACAATCAATATTTAGTTTCATTTTATTCCTCCTTCTTCTAACACTTTAATTATATCAAATCGTGTGCAATGCCTACATTGTTTATCATGCTCTTATGACATTCTGTTGATTTCGGCTTATGTGACTTATCAGGGCGTCCTATTAAGCTTTATGCATATATCTAGGTTTTCAACATTGTAATTATCTTGCGAATGACCAAATAACACGCACAAACCCTATTGATTTTAACCTGTATTAACAACTATCGAGAGTGTTTTATAAATATTCTTTACATTGCTTTTGTTCTCGATTATCCTAAGCTCGTTCGACACAATAAGGAGATTTTGAATATGAGAATGTTATCGATGTTACTCATTTTATCATTCGTATCCGGTTTTTCGTTTTTTTCTCAGCCAATTTTTGCAGAGGAGCGAAAACCTAGAGAACGTGATTTAGTCGCTTTAAAAGCCTATCTCATTTCATTAGAAGATATGGATGATGAAACTGTTGATTTGGGACGTCATGCGGAAAAAGTTGAAAAGTATATTCAAATTATTGAAAAAACAGCAATCCCGAATCGTCAAGAAAAAATAAATCAGATAAAGAAAATGGTTGAAGACTCAACCAAACGAAAACGAAGAATACGTAATCTAGAGCGTTTTGAGAACACTTTAATGCGAAAAGGTATTTTGTCAGATTCTCAGAAAAAATATTTTATTGATCGATCTAAAGAGACTGCGGATGATTCCCAACTTGATGAGCTTAAAAAAGAAGTTGAAAATATAGAACATCAAATTATGCAGGATAGTCAATACGTCGAACTTTATCTTAAAGCAATTGATTCGTTTGATAAAATCCGTAAAGATATGAGAAATTATTATGCAGAAGAACTTGCGAACATTTGGTTGAATTCTAAAAATTTTGAAGGACAAGTGGTTCCTTATTTTGAGAAAATTGAGGCTGAACATGTTCGTAAGGGTGGGAAAGCATGGAAGCGTCCACAAAATGAGTCTGTAGAGGGTAATGACGATTCAAGTGTTGGTGAGTCTGAACAACGTGAAGATGAAGCGCAACGAATTCAATTCATTAATAAGCAGAAGGCTTTAAGCAACGATTTGAAAATATCGTTTAAATTTTTAACAATTAAAGATATCAATAAGTTTTTAGCTCTCATTAATGCTTCGCAAACAACACAAGAACTTGATGCGATACGAGATCAAGCAACTAAGCTAAATCAAGAGAATCAGTTGTTCATGAATCACACAGAGCGTTTAAGACA
Source organism: Erysipelothrix amsterdamensis (assembly GCF_940143175.1). Taxonomy (NCBI): domain Bacteria; kingdom Bacillati; phylum Bacillota; class Erysipelotrichia; order Erysipelotrichales; family Erysipelotrichaceae; genus Erysipelothrix; species Erysipelothrix amsterdamensis. Next base: position 886,734 of record NZ_OW659496.1, read on the forward strand.
GCAAATTCAAAAAAGTTATAAGATAACTGATAAAGATAAGCAAATCTTAACAAATCAACTGAATCATGCAATTGCAAGTCGCAGTATTTTGGAAGTGAATCAGATTACACAGGCAATAAAATCTTTAGAATCAAAATTTATTAAAGTAGAACAAATCCCTCATCAAGGGAATCTTGTAGTTTCAAAACTGGATCCAAAACCAAACTTAATCGTAAAACATAGCCAAGGATGGCAAGGCGAAAAAGGAAAGTCTACTTATCGTGACAAGACTTTAGAACTTGTTAAGGGGCGTTGGGAGACAATCTCGGGTTCCCGTTATTATTTCGATAATTTAGGAAAACCTTTGACCGGCCTGATTTCAATCGTGAATAATAAATTTTATATCGATCATGAAAAAGGTATGGTGACCGGTTGGAGAAAAATATCTGATAAGTGGCACTACTTTACCCTAAAAGGTGCACTCAAGAACCAGTGGAAATCGATTAAGGGTATTTGGTACTATTTTGACTCAAGTTCAGAAATGGTAATAGGATGGAAAAAAATAGCCAATAAATGGTATTACTTTGAAAACTCAGGAGCTATGGCAACGGGCTGGAAACAGATTAAACAGAAATGGTACTACTTAGATAAATCGGGATCGATGGCAACATCATGGAAGAAAATTAAAAATAAGTGGTACTACTTAGAACCTTCTGGTGCAATGGCAACAGGATGGAAATACCTCAATCATAAATGGTACTATTTTAAAGACGGTGGCCAGATGATAGTTGGAAAAGCATCCATTCATAACAGAACTTATTATTTTGATACTCAAGGAGCACTAAAAAAATAGAACGACCTAAGAAGTCGTTCTGTTTTTCTTTGCAATTCGTTTACGGTAACGCCGATGCTTCCATCTTTTCAAAATCATGAAGCGTTGACGCCGAAGCAATAATCGATTAATCCTTCGAACTTCAATACGGGATAGTTTGGCACCCTTCGAAAATGAGCGTGCCGAGCTTAGGGTATACAGATCTCTAATCGGGCGATCAATTTGATTGACCAGTACACAATTTTTGATAAGTGAAGCATCAATCCCTAAGTACGATGCGAGTGCTTCTACGTGATAACGGTTTTGTATAAATGGATTACGTATTGATTGGTCGGTATCTTTCTTAAACCATAATGCATCATCATAAGAACCGATGAATGGATGCTTTGTGTACTTAACTTCAAAGCAAGCGATACCGCTTCGATTTACGACAATCAAATCAATTTCTGTTATTCCGTTATTGCGAACAATAGGAATATAGGTACTATGATATACAAATGTATTTGAGTCTTGAGATAACAGATTGAACGCTTCGAGTTCAAATTGCATACCTCGATCTTTGGCCTTCTTTTTTTTGATTTTATGCTGATAGATACGATAACGAATTGGCTTCATGCGATTACCTCTAAAATTGTTTTAGTGATATCATAGCATATACGCATCCTAAAGGGATACTGTTTTATATTTTTTATTTAAATTTGTTCCGAAATGTGTTAGAATCATTAATGGATTGCCTCTCTACGAGGCTTTCAGTGTTTTATAAAGAAAAAGGATGTTATATATGGAAAGAAAAATTGGTACTGTTTCAAGAGGTGTTCGTTGTCCGATCATTCGTGAAGGTGATGATTTAGCTCAAATCGTTACAGAAAGCATTTTGGAAGCTGGGAAGAGTGAAAATTTTGATGTTCGTGATCGTGATATTATCGCATTAACGGAATCCATTGTCGCTCGTGCTCAAGGAAATTATGTTTCTGTTGATGCCATTGCGAAAGATGTAAATAAAAAAATGGAAGGTGGAACAGTGGGTGTTATTTTCCCAATTCTTTCACGAAATCGTTTTTCAATTTGTTTACGTGGAATCGCTAAAGGTGTTGATAAGGTTGTGCTCATGTTAAGTTACCCTTCAGATGAAGTAGGGAATGAACTTGTGAGTTTAGACCAGCTTGATGCATCAGGTATTAACCCATATAGTGATGTTCTAAGTCTTGAGCAATATCGTAGTTTATTTGGAGAAAACAAGCATCCATTTACGGGTATTGATTACGTTTCTTACTATGCAAGTATAATTGAAGAAGCAGGAACTGAGGTTGAAATTATTTTCTCAAACAATCCTCGTACAATCTTAGATTATACTGATAAAGTTTTAGCGTGTGATATTCATACCAATGCGCGTACAAAACGTATTTTACGTGATAATGGCGCAAAAATTGTTTGTGGACTTGATGATATTCTAAATGAAAGTGTAGACGGTAGTGGATACAATGAACGCTATGGTTTACTTGGCTCAAATAAATCTACTGAAGATTCTGTAAAACTTTTCCCAAGAGAATGTACAGATTTAGTTGAAGATATTCAAAAACGTATGCTTGAAGCAACTTCGAAGCATGTTGAAGTGATGGTCTATGGTGATGGGGCATTTAAAGATCCAATTGGTAAAATTTGGGAACTTGCAGATCCTACCGTTTCACCGGCTTACACAACAGGTTTAGAAGGTACTCCAAATGAGTTAAAATTGAAGTATCTAGCAGATAATGATTTTAAAGATTTACAAGGTGAGGCTTTGAAGAAAGCAATCGAATCTCATATTAAAGAGAAAGATGATAATCTTGTAGGTAATATGGCAGCTCAAGGGACGACACCTCGTCGATTAGTTGACCTTATTGGTTCACTTTGTGATTTAACAAGTGGATCTGGCGATAAAGGAACACCAATCGTATTTGTTCAAGGTTATTTCGATAACTTTGCAGATTAATAAAAAAAGTGTATCTCCACATTAACGTGAAGATACACTTTTTTTTATTTTAGGATTCAAGTGTTTCAATGCGATGTATTTTTCGATCTTCTTCTGCGGGTAGCGTCATATAGTCGCCAAAGGCACGCGTTAGAACTGCATCCGCATCCGAAGGGATTTTAAACATCTCATCTTCGAATAGTGTTTCAATAGGTTCTTTGATATGTTTACGTTCAATGATTGATGTGTTGTATTGATCGTAATTTTCAAAGTATAAGTAACCTAAGTCACCGATACATGATGTCTCGACGTCTCGGTATTGTGTCATTGCTTTATAGCGTTTTTTCATAAGAATTGGAATAAAGATATTAATCTTATACAGTTTTTCATTAAGAAATTGCATGGTTTTCTTCAAAATGAGTTTTGCACCTTTATCATTTTCTGTTTCTTGAACTAATAAGAAAATGCGTAAAAGACGTGTGTATTTATTAACCTGTTCAAACTGCTTGCGACGTAAGGTTTCATCATCAGGCACGCGATCCATAGGGAAAATATCGACCCATGCACCTTCATATCCTTTTTGTGTTTTTGATACGGTTTCTTTAATTTTAAGAATATCGGATCGTACTTTTGAAAATTCAATGGCAAGGTATTTATCGTTTTGACGTGATTGGTAACGATAAGGTGTATTATTTTTAAGTTCTTGCGCCATTAATGCATCAAAACGATCAAAATCCTCACGTTCCATTGCGATATCAACGTCATCATCCCAAGGAATAAATCCTTGATGACGAATTGCCCCCAGTAACGTACCGGCATATAAGAAATAATTGATGTTTTCACGATCACAGAATGCTTTAACCCATACTAATATATTATAATCTTCGCGTTGTAATTCGTTCATATTTGGACCTCTTTTCAATTACATAACATACTAATAATAGCGATAACGATATATTATTTCAAGTTTTATAGACAAATTTAAATTCATGATATAATAATAAAAAGAAAAAGAGGAAAAAGATGGAAATTACAGATCGATTATTAACTCAAGATGGACAATCTATAGCGGTTTATACGCATGGAAATAAGCAAAATCCAGCCGTTGTCTTTCTACATGGTGGGCCGGGTGGTTGTATCTCGGAGAAGTCTTTTAGTTTTTTTGATTTAAATAAATGGTTTGTGATCGCCTTTGATCAACGTGGTTGTGGTCAATCAAAGCCTTTCGCAACATTAGTAAATAATACACCGTTTTCAGGTGTAGAGGATTTGGAGATGATTCGACGTCATTATGAGATTGAATCTTGGACTGTTTTTGGTGGGAGTTATGGATCGACACTTGCCTTGTTGTATGCGATTAAACATCCCAACCGTGTATCGCAATTAGTATTACGCGGTATTTTTCTTGGAAGACAATCGGATGTTGATTGGCTTTATCAAGAAGGTGCGTCCTACTTCTATCCTGAAGAACATGAAGCGTTTAAAGCTGTTATTGCCCCTAATGATCGTCATGATTTAATTAGGGCATATTATAATGTTTTTACGGGAACAGATGATGTTCAAAAGCAACTGTGTGCAAAAGCGTGGTCAACATGGGAAAGTTCGCTGGTCCATTTAATTCCTAAGTCGCAAGATTTAGAAGTTACTGATGCAGACATAAGTCTAGCAACGCTTGAATGTCATTTTTTCGCAAACCAAATGTTTTGGGATGATGATAATTATCTTCTAAATCACATCAATCAGATTCAAACTATTCCTACGGAAATTGTTCACGGTCGTTATGATGTTGATTGTAGACCAAGTGGGGCATACGAATTAGCACAAAGGTTAGATTCTGTGCACTTGCATCTTGTTGAGGCAAGTGGTCATAGTCCTTATGATGATGCAATGTTTGAACAATTAGTTGGTATAATGAAAGATCTCGAGATTAAATAGATAAAGGAGCTTTTTATGATTAAGTTAATTGCAAGTGATATTGATGGTACTTTATTGAATTCTGAACATGTCATTACAGATCGTACGCGAGAGGTGATTCATGCAGCACGCAATCAAGGGTATGAGTTTATGCTTGCGACGGGCCGAAATTATGAGAGTGCTGCGTCTATAGCGGAAGCATTGGACCTTGATCCACATCAAATTCCAATCGTTTCGCTTAATGGTATGCGCGTAGAGCATCCAATTCGAAATTATCGAGCAATCCAAGCTCCAATGAGTTATGAAGCGTGTGAGCGCATGGAAACACTTGGTACCAAGTATTTTATGGGCATCCTTTATTGCTTTGAAGATATTATATATTTTCAAATGGATGCACGATCTGAAGAAGATTTTGTATTTGGCGAAGATGAAGATCGATTAAGATTTTTTAGTGATGGTGCACGAGTATCTAAGGTAGATCATTTAAGTGATCTTCGTCATCGATTTGAAGCTGGGGATTCGATTCTCAAAATTGTATACATACAAAATGCAGATTATACAGAGTTGGTGAAAGAACGGATTGCTTTAGATATGGATGCGGATTATGATTTATTAATGGTAGCGCCTGGTTGGGCTGAAATCATGCCTAAACGTATTAATAAAGGTGATGCAATAATGGCGTATGCTGCTTACCGTGGTATTAAACCCGATGAAGTGCTTTGTTTTGGTGATAGTGATAATGATTTGACGATGATAAAACAGGCTGGAATTGGTGTTGCAATGGAAAATGCGAGACATTCTTTAAAAATCGTTGCGGATACGGTGACGTGTACAAATAATGAAAACGGCGTTGCGGAATATATCGCGGAGCATTTACTGAATTCGTTTGTGAAGGTCTAATGATATTTAATGATAAGAGCGTGGTGTCATGTTATAATGTTACTAACAAGGAGGTAATATTATGAACAAATTATTTAAAGTAGCAATTGGTGCTGCAGCTGTTTTAGGAATTGGTGTTGTAGTTAAGAAAATCATTGAAAAAGATATTATTCAAGATAAAGTAAAAGAACGTGAAGCCATGAATTACCTTAAAGATAAATATGGTGAAGAAGCTTTAGATGGTAAGAAAATCATGATTGTTAATGATGATCACGCTGTTACACAGGCTGATATTGCGAAAGATGTACTAGAATACGAAATAAACAAATAAGAAGTCTTAGGACTTCTTTTTGATGTTAAAGGAGAAAGCATGTCAGAAGGTATTAAGCTATTATGTGAGGAAGATATAAGTGTTGATGTTATATCAAAAGATCCATTTAATGAAGCGTATGCGGGAATGAATGTTCTTATTGCGAACCAGTTTGAATTTGTATTTCGAGAAGGACGCAGCACGCCCAAAAAACTGGGTCATTTTGTTACCTTGTGGCAGAAAGATTCTCAAGGACTCAAAAACATACCGTATCATCAATCAGATATGAAGGATGGACTGATTATTTATATTTCGGATGAACGTGATCCGGGTTTTTTTGTGGTCCATATTAGGGATATGGATCAATTTAAAATCTTACAAAGCGAACATGTTCCTGGAAAGATGGGCTTTAGGGTATATCATCCAAGCATCCTATTAACCTCATCACAAGCTCAAAAAACGCAAACCAAAATGAAGCCTTATTTTATTTCGATTTCAGACCCTAATTTTAAAAAACGTATTTTATCGTATTGTGGTGCTTGAAATCTTAGAACAACTTTGATACACTACATACGAATCCTTTAAGTAAGCACGAGATGTTTATAAGGAGTAAAAATATATTTTTTTAGTATATATTTATATTCTTTTCGGACTTATTTGATTCAAAATAAGTTTTTTTTTTGGAAAACTTATTATTTGGAACCAAATACAGGAGGGAAATATGAAGAAAAATAACTTCACACGTAGAATTGTTTGGACCTTGGTTTTAGGTTTAGGAGTGGGTCTTGGTTTTATATTTTTAAGAGAGACCTTGATTGGAAATGGTAATGCATCGCTTTGGAAGCAGATCAACGATTTGTTATTTGCGGATATCTTACATGAGTCAAATCCGACGGCCATAGGGATTTTCTTTATTATTGGACAAATCTTCATGCGTTTGTTGCAACTTGTTTTAGTACCACTAATCTTTACATCGATTGTAAGATCGATTCAACAAATCCAAGAAACACGCGTACTCAATAAACTTGCGAAGAAAGGGTTTGCGAACTTTATGCAACTCTTAGCGATCGCAATTATACTTGCAAGTACTACTGGTTTTACCGCATACAAATTGGGCGTATTTCAAATATCCAATTTAAGTGCGATTGAGATTACAGAAGGGGTTGTAAATCAAACAAACCCACTGTCAATGATTTTGAATGCTTTCAATAATAATGCACTCGGAACACTAAGCAGTAATTCAAATATTATTGCCGTCGTCGTTCTTGCGTTGATTGTTGGTGTGATGTCACATCAACTTGGCGAGAAGATGGAAGTCTTACCAAAACTTGTCGATGAAATCTATCTTCTGTCGATGAAATTATTGGATCTTGTGATTATGAAATTCGGTCCAATCGCAATCTTCTGTTTACTTGTTAGAACGCTTGCATCATACGGGATTGATTACTTACAGCCGGCACTTATCTATATGATACTGACGTCATTAACACTTCTTGTTCTTGGATTTGCAGTGTTTCCGATATTCATTGCATTTAAAACAGGATTATCGCCACTTCCATTTATTAAGAAGATGTATAAAGTTGCTGTATTTGGTTTTTCAACCTCATCTTCAGCTGCAACCCTTCCATTAACTCAAGAAACGGTGATGAACGAACTCGGTGTAGATGAATCCGTTGCATCGTTTATCGTACCACTGGCATCAACCATAAACATGACGGGGACTGCAGTCATGCAAATTATTGCGACATTGTTTGTCGCATCCGTAGCGGGTTATCATGTTGGTATTATTGAACTAATATCGATAATTCTCTTGACCATTATTGGATCAATCAGTACTCCTGCGGCACCAGGATCAGGAGCAATCTTACTCTTCACAATTCTTACCGGAATGGGCTATACAAATCAGTATGCTTTAGCTGCATACAGTTTCATCCTCGCAATTAACCGTCCTGTAGAAATGTTGGTGACGGCCATAAATGTGGTGGATGATGGAGTCAGTGCAGTCTGTGTTGCACATGATTTAGAACAATTAGATCTTAAAACCTATCATGAATTCCCTCAAGCACTTCAAGCTGAGGAACAAGTTCTTGTGAAATCATAAAAACTTTAAAACGGTATACAAAAGGAACTGACCTAGTTCCGTGGGACTAAAGAAAAAAACCTCTTGTATGAGAATTATTGTAAAATAGTTCAATATAGGAGGTTTTTATATGGGAACACGAACTATGCATAGCTATGAGACAAAGATGAAAGTTATAGAAATGAAATTGGCAGGCTACTCAAGCAGGTTTATTCAGACTGAACTTGGAATAAAAAATGTAACACAAGTCAAAACATGGTGGAGATGGTATCGAAATGGTGAACACTACCGATTTTCTCAACCTGTAGGCAAGCAATATACTTTTGGAAAAGGGCCTGAAGGAGACACGGTCGAAGAAACACAAAGACTTAGAATCAAATCTTTGGAGCAACAAATTGAACTATTAAAAAAGTATTTGGAAAGAGAAAGGATGTGGTTCCTGAAATAATCATCAAGCTCGTTGAAGAGTATCGCAACACTGTATCTATTAAAGATATCTTGAATCTTTTTGGGGTACCTAAGTCAACGTATTACCGTTGGACTAAAAAAGAGCAACTTGAGTCTAATAATTATTCTGTCAATGAAGCATTAGTAATTGAACTTTGTAAAGAAAATAAATTTCGTTATGGATATCGAAAAATAACTGCATTAATTCGAAAAGAAAGAATTATCAATAAGAACACTGTTCAAAAGATAATGCAGAAACACCAATGTCAATGCCGTGTTAAGGTCAAACGGTATAGAAAAAACAAAAATCCGAAGATCATTATGCCCAATATCATTAATCGCGACTTTAAATCACTACGTCCTCTAGAGAAATTGGTGACAGATATCACTTACATCCCTTATGGCCATAAGATGCTCTATTTATCTACGATCATGGATTTATATAATGGTGAGATTATTGCGTCTACATTGAGTGACAGACAAAACCTAGAATGTGTGGTTGATACATTAAATCAACTTCCGGATATCGTTCAGCCATGTATTCTTCATTCTGATCAAGGGAGTGTCTATACATCAAAAGAGTATCAACTCAAAGTAAAAAATAAAAGCATTACCATGAGTATGTCCCGTAAGGGTACACCCGCTGATAATGCTCCTATCGAATCGTTTCATGCCTCGCTAAAGTGTGAAACATTCGAATTAAACCCAGACCTAAAGGGTTCTACTGAAATTGTATCACAAACTGTGATAAACTATTTAAAATATTACAATGAAAATCGAATACAAGAAAAGCTAGGATATCAATCTCCCGTAAATTATCGGTTAACTTCATCCTAACTTGGTTTTTTCTTTAGTCCCAAGGAACTAGGTCAGTTCCAAATGTATACCGTTTTTTATTCGAACATGTTTGAGAGAATGACAGAAATATATTACATGATTGCTCAGTTAACAATCGTATCTTTTCAAAAATTCTCATTGTGATACTATGAATTTAGACATAGAAAGGGAGGTATATAAATATAAACTACGAAATGTTTTAGTGTGCATTTTTTTATGTATGGAGGAAACTATGAGTAAAATAAAAAAAATTGCATTAACAGGTCTTATGACGATTGTTGGAATGAGCTTAACCATCACAAGTACATTCGCGTGTACCGGTATTATTGTTGGGAAAAATTTAACCGAAGATGGCTCTGTGATTATTGGACGTACTGAAGACCTTGAATTAAATCATAATAAGACATTTGTTGTGAAGAATGTGGAAGGACGGATGCTTGATAATACAGTTCCGTTTGTAGATCCATCCAATGGCTTTACCTATACAGCAAGTGAACATAATTATAAATATACGGCTATACCGGATGTCACCCTGAATGATGGGATGTATGACGCAGCTGGAATTAATGAAAAGGGTGTTGTAATGACGGCTACGGTATCTGCGAAGTATGATCCTGCTTATAAAACGGTTGATCCATATGTATCGGATGGATTAACAGAGGCTGCCATCACAACGTTAATTTTACCGCGCATTCAATCAGCTCGTGAGGGGATTGAGTTAATAGCGCAGGTCATTGAAGAAAAAGGATCTGGTGAAGGGAATATTGTTGTTTTAGCGGACAAAAATGAAGTGTGGTATATGGAAATTCTATCGGGGCATCAATATGCAGCGATTAAGTTCCCTGATGATAAATTCGGTGTCTTCCCCAATGCTTTTTATTTAGGAACCCTAGATGGTTTTGAAGCGGAAGATGTTATTCAATCAAAAGACCTCAAAGCAACCGCTATAGCAGCAGGTCGTTATGTTGAACAGGATGGAAAGTTTCATATTGCAAACTCCTACAATCCAATTGTAATGTCAGATGGGAATCGATCACGTGTTTGGTCAGGGATTAAAGCCATCAATCCAAATAGTACGGTGAATTACAATGATGATACCTTCGAATTACTTCAATCGATGGATGGTAAAGTTGGATTGAAAGATGTCATGAAATTCCAACGGAACCGTTTAGAAGGTACTGGATTTGTCCCTTCAGATGAGATTAAATTGGATAATAAAGGGAATATTTTAAGTCAAGAAGAAAAAGATCGCAGTAAGTATCCGATTGGTAATATCAATACCATGGAGGCACATATCTTCCAAATTAAAGATTCGCTGCCTGCAGATGCAGGTGCTGTAATGTGGCTTGCTGTTGGATCACCACTTTTTTCACCGTACATTCCGTATATGGGAAACATCACTGACACACATAAATCCTATCAAGTTACCAGTACATCATTTGATGAGAACTCATGGTATTGGAATGCAAATTCAATTGCCCATCAAGTATTTAAGGATGATGTATCGCGGAATGAAATTCAAAGACAATGGATTGAGTTTGAGGATTCATTAATTCAAGACCAGCTCAATATTGAAAAACGTTTAATGATGCGTTCAGGAGACTTTGATTATCAAGCACATACACTGCAAGTAGCAGATGATGCCTTTAATAAACTGAAAGCATTAGATCAAAAACTTAAAGGAATTGAACCGAAGACAGAAGAACCGAAGACAGAAGAACCGAAGACAGAGGAACCGAAGACAGAGGAACCGAAGACAGAAGAACCGAAGACAGAGGAACCGAAAACGGAAGAACCGAAGACAGAGGTACCAACGAAGAATGAAACGCCTAAAAAAGGCGTGACTCAAGCTTCGAACACCCTGCCACAAACGGGAGTTTCCACATCCCAAACTCTGCTTTACGGTGCTTTGGGTATAGCATTCGTAGGTATGGTTGTTGTCTATAAATCATATCGCAAAGAACACTAAAGAGGCATTACGCCTCTTTTTTTCTTTTTATGATATAATTCAAGAAAAAGGAGAACATTTATGGAATTTAAAATTGAAGGAACTTACCCCGTTTTGCGTTGTTTTCTCGATGAAGGGGAATCCCTTATCACAAGTGCAGGGAATATGTCTTGGATGACTGCGAACATGAGTTATAAGGTGCATTCAGGGGGTGGATTTAAGAAGGCGTTTGGTCGTGCTTTTTCAGGAGAAGGTTTCTTCCAAAACACATATACTGCAGGCGATTCGAATCAAGAAATTGCGTTCGCGATGTCGATGCCTGGAGTTATTAAACACATTGAAATGGATGGATCTAAAACGTTTATTGCTCAGAAAAACGCATTTTTAGCTTCAGAGCCGGGTGTTGAGTTTTCAAATGAATTTACGAAAAAACTCTCTGCTGGATTTTTTGGTGGTGAAGGCTTTATTCTTCAAAAATTCTCTGGAGTCGGTAATCTCTTTCTCGAAGCGGATGGTTCTTTAATTACCTATGATCTTAAAGAAGGCGAAAGTTTGTTAGTTGATCAGGGGAATCTATTTATGTTTGAATCGGGAGTTTCTTATGCAATTGAAACAGTGAAGGGTTTAAGTAATAAATTTTTTGGTGGCGAAGGCTTCTTCTTGGTTAAACTTACCGGACCAGGTCAAGTTGTACTTCAAACACTGCCAATTTCTAATTTAGCGGGTGAAGTGAATCGTGTGCTTCCAACATCAAACTAGTCAAGTATAATCTTTAATTCTAGGAGTTTCTCTTTGAGGGGAACTCCTTTTGTTATGAAAAAAAACCGTACACAGTGTGTACGGTCATGCTATTCTTATGTATTAAAATTCGTTGTCTTAATTTTGATTAGGGTTCGTATAGGTTTTACCTTTGGTATCGACTGTGACACGCTTCATGACTTGTTCTTTGCCGTCTACAGGTCGATTGTCTTGGTTGGTATCAACACTTACAATACGATCAACTGTATCCATACCTTCCACAACATTTCCAAATGCCGCATAACTACCATCAAGATGTGGTGCATCAGTTGTTACGATGAAAAACTGTGATCCTGCAGTATCATTACCCTTACTACGTGCCATTGAAATAATACCACGTTTATGACTTATCGGATTATCGAAATTATTTTGAGAAAATTCTCCTTTAATCGTATATCCAGGCCCCCCCGTTCCCGTACCTTTTGGATCGCCACCTTGTATCATAAACCCAGGAATTACACGGTGAAATAACAAGCCATCATAAAAAGAATCTTCTACGAGTTTTATAAAGTTATTTACGGTGTTTGGAGCGATGTCTGGGTAAAGTTCAAGCTTGATAATCCCACCATCCTCCATCTCAATGGTGACGATCGGATTTGTGTCTTTTGAAAAGTCTTGAACTTCTGAAGATGGATCGGGTTTCGGTTGTTCTTTGGTTTGAGAACACCCAGTAAGTGAAATTAAAACGAAAAAGCTGATTGCAATCAATGTTTTTATTTTTTTCATAATGCCTCCATATTTTCCTATATTATACCATATTTGAAATTTTGCCAGTGAGAAGAGAATTTTTTAAGAATAATGACGAACATCGATAACGATGTAACGCAAAGGGTTAAAAGCACTTAGATGGGGGTATTCTCAAATTAAGTAAAGATTACCATTATTTTACTTGTGAAATGTTACCGTTTACACTTGACAAGTATGCTTGCAAACGCAATAATGGACACGTAAGCGCTAACAATATGAAATACATGAGAAATATCTTTGGTAAAGATATCGATTAAAGATGTTTAAATGTTTACTGGTTTTTACTAAATAGGAGGAAGAGTATGAATTCGTCATTTAGAAAAGCAGTTAAAATTATGGGGGTGGTGGTAGCTGTGACGTGCTCAAGTGTATTTATTGAAAAAACCCCGATCCATGCTGCGGTTGTGGAACCTGTTGTGACTAAAACAGATTCACGCAATGTTGATTTTAACGATGATTGGAAATTTAAATTAAATGTTTCAGGCACATCTAGTCCAAGTGAAATTGACTATGATGAGACAGACTGGCAAGCGTTATCCTTACCTCATGATTGGTCAATCTTTTTTGATTTTGACCATAACTCACCGGCACAAAATGAGGGTGGTTTGTTGAATGGTGGTACAGGTTGGTACCGCAAAACTTTTGTCTTCGATAAAAAGATGGACAAAAATGTACGCTTAAATTTTGGTGGTGTCTATATGGACTCTACTGTTTTTGTAAACGGTAAAGAAGTTGGAAATTATCCTAATGGTTATACCCCTTTTTCATATGATATAACATCCTATCTTAATCAAGAAGGTCCGAATACAATTGCTGTGAAAGTTGTAAATAAACAGCCAAGTAGCCGTTGGTATTCAGGTAGCGGTATCTATCGTGATGTTTCGTTGACCTATACAGATGATGTTTCGATTAAGGAATACGGGACAACAGTCTTAACACCTAACTTAGATAAAGAAGTTGGAAAAGACGTCACTACTGAGGTTAAGACAACTGTTTTAAATAAATCGAAAAAAGCAGAAAAAGTTAAAGTTAAGACAGAAGTTGTAACCGTTGATGGGACATCAATGGGGAAGGCAGAAACTAAAGAAGTCGAAATCCAAGCAGGAAAAGAACAAACCTTGGATTCCACAATTATGGTTTCAAATCCAAGCCTTTGGGATATTGATTCACCGGTAACATATCGCGTTAAAACGCAGGTATTAAAAAGCAATCGTGTTGTAGATGAAACGGTAGAACGTTTTGGATATCGTTATATGAACTGGACACCAAGTGGTGGATTTTCATTGAATGGTAATGATGTTAAGTTCTATGGCGTATCAATGCATCACGATCAAGGTGCACTTGGATCTGTCGCAAACTATGATGCGATGCGACGTCAGATGGAAATTCTAAAAGATATGGGTGTAAACTCTGTCCGAATTACACATAACCCAGCTGATGATAAATTACTCGCAATTGCGGAAGATTTAGGTCTTATGATTATTGATGAAGCATTTGACACGTGGTATGGCGGTAAAAAACCATACGACTATGGTCGTTTCTTTGAGGCGAAAGCAACGCATCCCGAAGCGCTTGATGGTCAATCATGGGCTGAATATGACTTAAAACGAATGGTTGCTCGTGGTAAAAATTCACCAGCAGTTATTATGTGGTCACTTGGTAATGAAATTGGTGAATCCAATAGCGGTAGTGCAAAAGCAGTTCAAACGATTCGTAATCTACATCGTTGGACGAAAGAAGTTGATGATACACGTTACACAACCATGGGACAAGATGTTTATCGTTGGGCTCCTACAGGAGGACATGAACTTATTAGTGCTGAGGTTGATGCTGTAGGGATCAACTATGCAGAAGATTCATATAAAGCAATCCGTGCAAAACATCCAGATTGGTTGATCTATGGATCGGAAACATCATCCGCTACACGTAGTCGTGGGGTTTATGCATTCCCAGATGAATTACGTTCACACGACAACAGTGCAGCGCGTAAATACCAACAATCTGATTACGGGAATGATCATGTAGGTTGGGGTAAAACCGCAACCAATTCATGGATTCCAGATCGTGATGAAAAAGGGTATGCAGGACAATTTATTTGGACTGGATTTGATTATATTGGTGAACCAACACCATGGCATAACCAGAATCAAACCCCACCGAAATCTTCTTACTTTGGTATTATCGATACCGCAGGATTCCCTAAAAATGATTTCTACCTTTACCAAAGTCAATGGAAGGATGTTGAAACAGATCCAATGGTTCACATCTTACCGCACTGGAACTGGGAAAAAGAATCGTTATTAGATTACAACATGAGAACGCGTGATGGAAAAATTCCAGTACGTATCTTCTCAAATGCCGCAAAAGTTGAACTGTTCTTAGATGATGTTTCACTTGGCGAAAAAGCATTTGTTCAAAAAACAACAGCGTATGGACGTCCATATCAGGAAGGTGCCAACGCTAAAGAATTATACTTAGAATGGCGTTTGGATTTTAAACCAGGAACGTTAAAAGCGATTGCTAAAGATAAAGATGGTAATGTCATCGCTGAAGATGTGATTAAAACATCGAAAGGTTCTGCAGCAGTTGAGTTAGTGCCTGAAAAACGTGTAATTCAAAATGGACGTGATCACTTATCATACATTCATGTGAATGTAGTTGATGAAAATGGTGTTATGAATCCGAATGCACAAAACAATATTATCTTTACCCTTGAAGGGAATGGAGAAATTGTCGGGGTTGATAACGGTGATCCAGCAAGTAATGAACGCTATAAAGCACAACATGATGGAACATGGCAACGAAAAGCCTTTAATGGTAAAGCGCTTGTGATTGTTAAATCGGATGGGCAAGAAGGTTCATTTAAACTGACAGCTAAAGCAGAAAACTTATCTGAAGGTAAAACAGAAGTCTTCGCAATTGAGAAGAAACCTGAAACGCCTAGTATTTTAGGGTTTGATGATGTTTCAGTCTTTACCGAAACACATGTTCAACCCGAATTACCGAAAACAGTAAATGCTATTTATTCAGATGGTTCTGAAAAAGCGGTAGATGTAAATTGGGAAACCATTGAAGCATCCAAACTTGAACAACCTGGATCATTTAGCGTAAAAGGAACTGTAGAAGGTGTAGCGATACCGGTTAACGCAACAGTATTGGTGCGTATGATTACAGATCTCATAGATCCAGTTTTAGCAACACCTAAAGGTACAATGCCAAGCTTGCCTTCAACCGTTATTGCTTATTATTCTAACGGGGCAGAAGTTAACCTTCCTGTTACATGGGAATCCATTACCGATGCCATGATTGCGGAAGCAGGTGTACTTAAGATTTCAGGTCAAGCACATTCAGGTGGTCAAGATTATCCCGTATTTGCACACATTACGGTATTAGAAGCGACTGCCGTTCAAGAAAATATTGCTATTCGTCGTCCTCAAGATACTTATCCGATTGCGACAAGTTCCTATATGAGCGGTGGCGACCGTATTGAACGCATCAATGATGGAACGATTGCATTTGAAAATCGATGGACAAACTGGGTTAATAATTTTGGTGATAAGCAAGAAGAATGGGTAATGTTAGAGTTTGAAAAGATTGAAACGATTCATCAAGTAGGCATTCATTTCTTTACAGACAATACTACGAAAGTACCGGCTTCTTTAACCATTGAAACCAGTGTTGATGGTGTAACGTTCACACCGGTTGTTAACCAAAGTAAAAACAATAACTTTGTAGTAACATCTGGTGATGTTAAAACAGAAATTCCAATTAAATTTGATAAGGTTGATGCGAAATTTGTTCGTCTCAACATGACGTCTCAAATGAACGGTGATAAACCAAGACCCATGGGTCTATCTGAATTAAAAGTAATTGGTGATACCTTTAAGATTGAAGCCAATTCAAAAGCAGAATTAGAAATGATTCATCTTGATACAAAACCATTAGAGAACTTTAAAGTTGATCAAAATGTTTATGTTGTGGGTGTACCATTTGGAAAAGCACTTCCTGTGCTTAAAGGAACTGCGAAAGCAGGATCTTTTGTGAATGTAGTCCAACCAACTCGCGATAATAACTATCAAGGTAAAGTACGTGTAACATCAGAAGATGGACTTAATTCAAAAGATTACGATGTAACTTATGTTGTATCAGATCCAGTATATGATCATACAACACTGACACTTGATCGCATTGAAGGAAAGACACAAGAAACAATTCCATTTAAAACAGAAAGTTTATTAGAAGATGGCACTGCCATTGCACCATCACTTCTTGATATTACCTATGAAGTAGTTCAAGGCGATGCATCTGGAATTCGTATGAATGCGGGCTTAATCTACTTACATAAAGAAGGAACATATACTGTTAAAGCACATGTTTCCTACGGTGGTAAAACATACGAAAGTAACGAAGTAAGCTTTACAGTAATGAAAAATGAAGTGCAAGAACCGATTAAAGCGTTTAAACCTGTTGTCATTCGAACAGAACGTAGTAAGAAGATTGAACTTCCAAAAACTGTTACTGCACAATATGAAACACTCTTTGATAAAGATGTTGCCGTAACATGGGATGCATTTGATGTGTTACGACTTGACGAATACGGAACCTTTGAAATTAAAGGTCGCGTAGAAGGTACAGATATACAAGCTGTGGCTAAAGTCATCGTTGAGGGATATGTTGGTGTAGAAAGCTTTAGTCTTGTTACACCGAAGGACAAATCCTTTAAATTACCATTCAAAGCAAAGGCATACCATAATACAGGTCGTGTTGATGAATTTAATGTCGTTTGGGAAGCATTTGATAAAGAAAATCTAAAAACACCGGGTACATATATCCTTAAAGGTATGGTTGAAACCGCAAATACTGAAACGACACTAACCATTCGTGTAGCAGCAGAATATGAGAAGGGCGATAATATCGCTAAAATGTGGACTGGATCAGAACTTCCAGCAGCAATTGCATCCTTTACAAATGATGGACCCGGATCAAATGACCGCGTAAGTGCAATGAATGATGCAGTCATATCGTATACCAATACTCCAGCAAACCGTTGGACAAACTGGCAAGCCCAAAGTCGCGAAAAAGATTGGGTAGGGATTGTCTTTGCAGACGCAGGTACTATGGCACCACGCTTCGTTGATAACTTTAATATTGGATTCTTTGAAGACAATGGAACTGGATATCCAGGATCCTATGTAATTGAAGTTCTTAAAGAAGGCATTAAGCCAGAATTACCAACAAAATTTGGTCATATCAGCAGTGAGGATTCAGTGCTCAATGATCCAAATAATTGGGTTGAGGTTCAAAACTTAAAGGCGAAACCATTTGCTTATCAAACAATGAATACTTTAACGTTTGATGGCGTTGAAACGTATGCAGTACGTATTAACATGACAAAACAAACCAATAAAAAAGGTCTTGCAGTTACGGAAATTGAAGTTTATGACCGTATCGCAAAAGCACATCAAGACTTTACAGTAACACTAAAAGTTGATGGTAAAGACGTCGATGCCTTTACGCAAGATCATAATTTTGTATATGAACAAAAAACAAACAATCTTCCATCACTTGAACTGCAAGCAACAAATAACGCAAACATTACCGCTATTGAAATCGAAAACGGTATGAAATATGTTGTGAGAGCAGAAGATGGTATTAAAACAGAAACCTATACGATTACCTATGACACAAGCATTCGTGATGCACGCAATGCTTTAGTGAAAATGATTTCAAAAGCTAAAAATGTTGATATTGAAGGCTATGAAAGTCTTGGTGTACAAGCAATGCAAACATCAATTCTTAAAGCACAAACTGCAGTTGAAGATTTAAATACAGATGTGAAAACCCTTCAAAGTCTAACGAAACTACTGGAAAAAAATATTGATGATCTTGTAGCCGTGGGCGATCAAATTGATAAGGCACGTGAATCCTTAAAAGCGATGATTGATATTGCGGAAAGCATCGATCGGACACTTTATACAGATGAAAGTCTTGCTGCTTTAGATAAACAACTATCGTTTGCGAAAGTAAGTTATGAAGATGATTCCGCAACAACAGTTATTCTTGACGTTGTTACCCAAAATCTTCGTGAAGCAATCTTTGGATTAGAGTATCGAGATCAAACTGTAAAAGGTCCTTTTGATTCGATTACGATGAATCCAAAGGTATCATTTGAAGGTTCAACACCGATTACTGAAGAAGCATTTATCAATGCTTTAAATATTCAAAACCCAGATGGTGTTGCCTTTGATATTGAAACAAACTTTATGGAACTTGTAGATCAAAATACAGAAGGAACCTATGCAGTTACGGTTCGACTCATTCGGGCACAACGTGCATTCTTCCGTATGAAGTCCAATCCATATGTTAAAGAATTTAAAGTAGATGTTACGATTCAAGGTGAAAGTAGTAAACCAATTGTTACGGAACCAAAAGAAGAGTCCGTTACACCTGAAGCACCAACAACACCACCATCGACATTACCAACGACAGGTGTCGGTACACGAAATGTATCAAGCCTTATTACTCTTGGTGGGTTAATGTATGTTGTTAGTCTTAAAAAGAAACGTAAACAGAAATAATCATTTAAGAAAGAGCTCATTTTATTGGAGTAGTAAACTAAAAGTAGACAAGTAAAAAAGACTTGTCTACTTTTTTTGTGTAATAATAAAATCAGAGATAAAACGGAGGTATTAATGATGGGAAGACCCAAAGGTGGATTAAATAATAAATGGACTTATGAGGATCGTATTAAAGTCGTTACACGTCATATTGATGAACATATAAGTGCTGCGAAACTATCACAAGAAACAGGAATACCTAAAGGAACGATTAATGGTTGGATTGATCGATTCATGCGCGATGGTAATGAGGGTTTAAAAAACAAGAAAAAGACAGGAAATCATTTTTCTGCGCTTCATACGAGTAAATCATTAACTGAGATCGAACGACTTCAACTCGAAATTCTAAAACGAGATATTGAGATTGCACGATTAAAAAAAGGGTACCAGGTGAAAGGAGTTGGTGTAAACAAGGAGTTCGTTACTTTAAAAGACAAGAATTCCAAATAGCACATGATTTATCTTTTAAACATCCGATTACGTTCATTCTTAAATTTATGAATTTGAACCGATCTGGTTATTACAAGTGGTTAAAGCATAAAGATGATCTCAATATTTATGAACAAAAAAGAGCGATTCTTAGCGTTGTGATTAAAGACTGGCATCGACGTTTTCCAAGTTATGGTTATCATGATATCGCTGCAGTCATGAGAAAGCAAAGTGATTTAGGGTTTGAATTTTCAGATAATTTAATCCGCAAGTGCTGCAAGTTTTTAAATATTAAATCAAAAGTTAAACACTATTCCTATAAAAAATCTGGAACACAAAGTCGAATTTATCCTAATATTATAAAGAATCAATGGAAGGCAACAAAACCTTTAGAAATTATTGTTTCAGATATGACACATATTCGAAACAAAGGGATTAATTATGAATGGACCTTAATAGTTGATACCTTCAACAATGAAATTATAGGTTCTGCATTATCGCGTACAACTGGTGATCCTAAGCCTTACTACAAGTGTCTCGAGGATATTCTTGCGCTACTTAAGGATAATAAAAAAACAGCTCCCACGATTCTTCACACAGATCAAGGAGCTGTCTACCACTCTAAAGCTTTCGCTAAAGCGCATGAAAATTATAACATAATTAGACTATGTCACGAGCTGGAACACCTACAGATAATCCAATTGTCGAATCATTAAATGGATGGATTAAAGCAGAAATGGCGTGTGATTATCAATACTGGTCCGTAGATAACTTTGAAAATTTTATCGAAGAATATGTACATTATTTTAATTTTGAAAGACCTGCTTACTGTTTAAATTACAAAACCCCTATCCAATATAAAATGGATAAGGGTTTCTAGTCTTTTATTAATGTCTACTTTTGTTTGACAACTCCATTTTATTGAGTTCTTTTTTTTGTTTTTAGATAGTTTCAAGGAGTGGTAGAAAATTATATGTATACTATGCTTTTTTTAATGAAAGGAGAGGTCTGTTATGAAAAAACAATCTAAGATTCCTCTAATTATATCTTTCGAATAACCTTTTGATATTTTTAGAGTGCTCACCTTTATAAAGGTTTAAAAGGCAGGTAAATTTATGAAAAAAGTAAATATTGATGATTTACGCAATCATCAGTTTCAGGATGCATTTATTGAATAATTTCAGGAATTTGGGTATCAGATTCCTGAAAACGATGTGTTTTTTGAAACCATGAATAATGAACAAGATAATAAAGTACTAGCATACGAAGCGGATGGTAAGCTTATTGCATTTATAATGTAAGGACTGGCTTCAAAATTACTTATTGAAGTGGAAGCATTTGCTCAAAGAAATCAACGATTTAAACTGATCCTAACAACTGATTCTGCAGATGATTTGTACTTGAAAAATGGCTATATACTGGATCAAAGTTATACCGCTAAAAACAATTATTCTGTATACATCAAGTACCTACCGTTTAGATAATTCAAAATCCTCAATTCAATGACTGAAACGATTCGATTTTCAAAAACACCAAATAAAAAATTGGTGTTTTTTTATAAATTGAAACAGTCAGAATCATTTTAAAGACTTGTCTCGATAAATTTTAGACGGATTATTTATAAATTTTTTCGATCATAATTAAGCACATAAGAATTCCGAACTTCTTTTGCATAATCAACTCATAATATCAGTGTGATTTTATGGTGAAATAGGGTATAATATATGCTACGTTAAAAATTAGAAAATGGAGTTCTTATGAATCGATTAATTGAAAATTTATACTTTAGTCAAAATCCTTTCAATATCTACTCTCCCATTCATATCTTGATGTTAGTTTTGGTGGGAATTTGTGTAGGATTATTGATTAAAAAACGTGAAGAGATTGCAGCGGGTGGATATCAATCCTTACGTTGGATTTTCCTTGGACTGTATTTTATCCAACAAGTTCTGCTTTATAGTTGGTATGGCATGAATCAGCAACTAACGTTGAATGATGCGCTGCCTCTTTATCCTTGTCGGATCTTACAGATCATGACGATTATCCTCTTAATTACGAAACAGGAACGTATTTATGAAGTCCTGGGACTTCTTGGAATCCCGGCAGCTGTGACTGCGTTAATTCTCGCAGATACAAGTGGTTTTAGTTTTCCAAATGCAATGTTTATCCAATTCTTTGTAGGACATTCGATGATGATCTTGGTTCCCTTGTATATGAAGTATCGCTATCATTTTTCAATCCAGGAAAGTGCAACGGTAGGCGTTATTAAAATGGTTGGAGGCTATTTTGTTGTTGTAAGTTTCATCAATCATTTACTTCATACAAATTACGGTTATGTATCTGCACCACCATCAGCCTTGAGTTTTCTCAATGGTGTACCAAGTATTATTTATACATGTGGTTATTTCATGATTTATGTTGGTGTTGTACTTATTGGAAGCAAGATTGCAACACATGAAGAAGAAGATATTATTCTTACAATTGAATCCTAACAGTGTTAAGTTTTAAAAAGCCAATTCATGTTGAATTGGCTTTTTTTAATAACTATAAAAAAACCACTTTTGAAACAAAGTGGTTTGTGTAATTATTTTAATTTACGATCAGATATAAACGCAAATACAACCATTGCGATTGCATTAATCGCTAGCACATTAATTGCGAAGACCATACTTGTACGATCAGCGATTGAACCAATGATTTGAGGTGTAATAATTCCACCTAAAGCGGCACATGTTAAAAGCAAGGCTAAACGTTTTTGATTACCAATAACATATTTTGATGTATTCGCAATACTTGTAGGGTAGATTCCGGCAAGACATAAGCCAAGACCCAGAATTGAAATTGTAATAATTACAGGATTCATAGTTGAAACAAGTCCGAAGAATGCGAGTGCAGCTCCAATTGTGTAAATTAGAACTAATTTTGTTCCTTTAACTTTTTGAGAAATAAATGCAGTGATTAAACGACCAATCATGATCATAATCCATGTTAAGGAAACAAGTGTTGCTGCAAAAGCATCCGATAGAATATTCATACTCTTTAGGTAAGTCATAAACCAACCATTAATGGTATTTTCAAGTCCAAGATAGAAGAACATTACAAATGCAACTGCGAAGAATGCAAAGTCTAGTTTTTGTGTTTCCACAACAGTTGTAGATTTTTGTTGTCCCTTTAAATCAAGATCCATTGTAAGATAGTTAATCCATGAAATTGTTGTAATGGCTGTTAAAAATAAAATGAGTTGGTTAAAATCAAACCCGATTTTCTTTAAGCCGATGATTACAAATGATGCAAGTCCTGCACCGATAGCGAAGATCGTATGAAGCATATTCATGTCTCGTGATTTGTTATCACTTAAATCATTTACGATTGCATTACTTAAGATACTTACAGCACCACGACCAATACCCATTAAAATAAAGCCGAGCCATAGTATTTTACGGATTGAATCTGTAAACACAACGATGGATAAGAAACTCAATGGTACAAGAGCAGCAAGGATTCCAATCGCAATCTTATTTCCAAATCGTTCGGATACGAAGGGACTGATAAAGTTTGAGAGTAGGTTACCTACGGCAAACATTGAGAGCAAGGTTCCTGCATCACTGTATGATAGATTCAAGTTCATAATAAGGTCTGGCATAATTGCGCCAATACCTAGGATAAAGATCCCACTTAAGAAGAAACTAAAGTAGGTTCTTAAGATTGTTTTGTTTTTCATATTGTTATTCTTTCCTCCACAAATCATCACATAGGGTGACGACAACACTAACCATTCTAATTAAGTAAACCGGTTTTGTCAAACAAACCTCTCTAGATTGTTGGAATTGAATACAATGTATCGATTTATTTCATTTTAAGTCGCTTTTTACTTGCATGGAAGCAGTCACTCACGCATAATATATATAATAATTAGGAGGACGTTATGATACCAATTACGATTATTTCTGGTTTTTTAGGATCGGGTAAAACAACATTCATCAATCAAATACTGCGCGAGTCTCAAGAGGATACAATCGGTTTGATCATTAATGAGATCGGATCAGTAAATTTGGATAAAGCATTTATTAAGTACGAACAAGATCGAATTTTTGAAATTAATAGTGCTTGCTTATGTTGTGTTGACGATCGCGAATTTGAACGTGCCATCTTAGATTTAAAAACGCAATTTGAATCGCAAGATATGCAGTTGAAATCTATTATTATTGAAACAAGCGGTTTGGCGGAAGTGAATCCCTTAATTCAAACAATATTAAAATCACAACCCATTCAGAAACAGTTCTATTTGAATGAAATCATCACCCTTGTGGATGCGGTAAATGGGGAACAAGCACTTGAAAATTATCGAGAATCCTTAGAACAAATTGCTTTTGCAGATCGCATCTATATTACGAAAACGCAATCCACGCCTTATCACTTATTAGGGAAACTTAAAGCGATTAATCCTCTAGCTCCTGTTTCGCTTTTAAAACAAGATCAAACGTACATCCATCTTCTGAATGAAGATCGTTTTGATGCATCCCACACCAAGTATGCGTCCCTGAGTGAATCCGTTATAGATCAAGCACAAGACACAAAGCATCATCGTCATTCTCATGTTGATACATTAACGCTTTATGCAGAAAATCCACTCTCTTTTTCGGATTTTAAGGATTGGCTTGTGGATTTGGTTGAAGTGATGGGACATGATTTACTTCGTTATAAAGGAATTTTATCGGTAGAGGGTCTTGAAACTTCCATCGTAGTTCAAGGCGTCGCAAGTACTTTTATGATCGACTATGGCGATGAAATTGGGGATTGTCGAAGTCATTTCGTGCTTATTGGACGTAATATTAATGTAGAAAAGATTCAAGAATCATTTAAGGCGCTGGAGCGTCATAAGGAGTAGCACAATGTATATTGTTAAAGTAATGCAGTATGAGCGTCATCATACATTAGGGGTCTTTGATACGGAAGCAAATGCGCTTAACTTTATCAAACAAATTCCTCATATTGAAATTGAACAGTACCAAATTGATGGGGTTGAGGAACCTTTTGTTGATTATTCGATCAATCGTGATTCTCTCGGTGATTATGAAGAGATACACTACAATGGAAAACAAGTGCCCATAACCAAGCATATGTTTGTTCCTAATGAGCGAATTTCTGTTTTTGTTATTCCTGTAGTATATATGGACAGTCCGGAGACAGGACTTGTTGATGATGCAACACAAGTTGATGCATATATCGTAACCAATGAAGAAGTAGAATCGTATATCGATAAAAGAGAATTTCTTGCACGAAAAATAATGGAGGAAGCAGATGCACGTGGTTTTAAAAATATCGAACGTGCTTATGCTGGATCGGAAGATGGCGAGGCGATTATTGCCGTAGATGCATCAGGAAACAGTCGTTTCTTAACGCATTTGGATGCAGGTCTTGTAGATCAATTTGAATTTAATGACGAAGAAAAACTGAAAAAAATAATTGAAAATACGTTTGAATAAGTGAATCGCACCTTAAGTGGTGCGGTTGAGATTTGAATTTATAAAAAAAATCCTACACACATTATGAAGGATTTTTTTTATAAGCATCTTAACCAAAAAGTCGTTGCGCTTCACGAATGCCATTGCGAGTGAGTTCGAAGCCACCTACAACCCATAACTTTGTATAACCTTCAGACTGGAGTAATGTAATGCTTTCGGTAACTTGTTTTGCATCGATATTGAGATTTGATGCAATTTCTTCAATGAATGAACTGTTAAAATTGGAAACAGTTCGCGAACAGTCGTTACGGTCACATCGTGTTTGATATAAAAGATAAAGTTGTTCGAGTACATCGCGTTGTTGTTTTTGCATGGTATTCCTCCTTTATCATAATTATAGCACGTGTTTGTGAAAGGTCATGGTTGTTGACTTGTTGGAGTGATAAACCTAAAATTTAGTTAGAAAGTAGGGGATATTATGAAGGCAATTATTATAGATGAAATCGGTCAACCTGAAGATGCTTTTGTATCAACCGCAATTGATGCATATTCATTAAAAAATGTTGCGGAAGATGAAATGATTCTTCATCTTTTTCAACACCAAGGTATAAATATGGGCGTAGATGATGTACGGATGGATGATTTTGAAAAAGGTCTTGATTTTTATCGAGCGCACAACCTTCCGGTTACAATTCGTAACTCTGGAGGTCGATCGATTGTAGCGGATGAAGGTGTTTTAAATATGTCGCTCATTTTTCAAACAACGAAGTCTATGAATGATAACTATCAATTCTATAAAGATTTTATTCGTGATGCACTCAAGCCCATTTCCAATGAAATTGAAATTTTTAAGGTTGAGGGAGCCTATTGTCCTGGCGATACGGATATGAGTATTAATGGTCAAAAGTTTTGCGGGACTGCCCAACGGCGATCAGGTTCTCGAACTTCGATGGTATGTTATATTAGTGTTTGTGGTGATCAATTACGACGTGGTGAACTTGTTCGTGATTTTTATTCGCAATGTCGTGGTGATGTTGTGGATGTGAATCCACATTCGATGCAATCATTGGATCTTCTTACGGGTTATGCATTAACACCTCGTTATATTGGGGATCTTCTGATTCATGCCTTAACGCAATATTGTGAGAGTGTTGAGGGTCGAAAATTGGCAGATCTTGATGCATTACGCTTTCAAGAAGCATTGGATCGCACGCGTGAGCATAACCAAAGACTGTTACCGTAACGGTTTTTTTTATGTATAATAAGAATTGAGGTGGATTATGAAAAAAATCATAAATGGATTTCTAGGATTAATCGTCATTGGCTTTTCGATTGTGTTAGTTGGGACATTGATGGTCCAATCGCAGTTAGAGAATATATCATCATTAGTTGAACCAACATTTGTGGATGTTGAATCACAAGTAGCACATTATTTAGAACCCATTCGAAGTTCAATTCCAGAAACAAAACAAGCTGAATTTGATGCATTACAAGAGCAAGTTGTCAGTGATCCTAAGTTCCAAGAGATTTCTGAAACTTTGGTAACTAACGCATTAAATGATGTGGTCTCTGGTGGAATGAGCATGAACGAGACTGCTTTTAAAGAAGATGTCCAAGCTTATATTGAATCGTATGCACCTGAAATTGAAACGCTAAGCGAAGGCACAGTGTCAGTGGATGAAGTGAGTACGGTTGTGGAAGAAGCATTGAATAATCCCGAATTCCAACAAACCTATGAGACGATTGTTACACGCGTTCAACAAGAATTATCGCCGAAGCAACAACGCATTTTATCTTATGTTAATGGGTTTACGAAGATGCGTCGTGAAATAATAACGGGAACGATTCTAATTCTTGCAGTGACGCTTCTTGTTTTAGTTTTAATGAATCGTGGATGGCAATGGTCGAAGTTATTTGGGACTATTGCACTGATAATGTCAATCATAATGTTAATGCTTTATTTTGTATCCCCATTTATTATGACGTTTCTACAAAATCGTGTAGGCATGTCGATTACGTTAAAGCAGAATCCATTTAAACTCTATTTATGGAGTGCATTAGGTGCTTTTGTAATGGGTATTCTATTTAAAATCTTGAATCGATTTGAATCATAATAAAAAAACAAACATGATATCATGTTTGTTTTTTCTTTTATCAAATCTCAACCGCACCACTTTTACTTTTATTAAAGTCTATCTCATAGGCCGTTTTGAAGTCAAATATTTTTCGCGGCATTGAGTTAATTTTGAAGCAAATATCATCAAGATATTGTTGCGCTATATCATACATTGATTTACCTTTTGGTATAAACCTTCTTACTATTGCATTCGCTCGTTCATTGGTTCCACGTTGAAAAGAACAGTATGGATCACACTTATATAGTTTCACACCCAACCGCTTGGCTGTAATTCCTAATGTTTTAAATTCAAGTCCATTATCTACTGTTATCGATTTCGTGGTTATATTATTCTCTTCAATAAATTTTCGAATTAAGTTTGATGTGTAATAGTCATATCGATATTCTGCTTTAATAAGCCAGGTCATTCTTGAGCAGCGGTCTACAATGGATATAATCGCTGCAGATTCATGTTTCTTACCGATTATAGAGTCGATTTCGAGATGGCCAATCTCGTTACGTTTCTCAATGTATTTAGGTCTAAGGCTAATTGGAAGTACTGTTTTCTCTTCCAAGTTCCATCTCAAGTGATTCATCATTCCACTAATTCTCTTTTTACGTTTTCGACGTTTATAGCACATTCTATTTGGTTTTATATCAAGTTTACCTTGATTAATCCAGTTATAGACTTGCTGCGATGAAACACACGGTTTATATGGATGATATCGTTTATAGTTACTCAAGCATACTTCTACCGAATGAACTTTAGGATCATAGTGAGAATGCAGATATTCGATTAGGTGGGAATATTTTTCTCGAATATCAATCGTTCGTTTCTTATAGACATTATTTTTATATCTAGAAATCGTAGAATGAGATATATTGAGTTTACGTGCTGCCTTGCGCATAGAGTAGCCGATGCTTAATAGAATATCAATTTGGTCTTTCATTTTTTTATCTAATTGTTTATACTTCATATGGGAGCTCCTTTTAGTCGGGTGGGCTCCTTTTATTATACAAAAACAACCGCACCTTGGGTGGTGCGGTTGAGATTTGAATTTAGGAAAAAACAAACATGATATCATGTTTGTTTTTTTATTTGTGGAATCATGAATGAGATAATTCAGTTATTTTATCTTGAAAGTAACTTGGAAGCGGTATTTCAAATTGCATTAATTTTAAGTATTTTGGATGTACAAATTCAAGTCTTGCAGCACAGAGGTATTGACCAGTTTTATCAGTGTCTGAAGGATGACCGTATTGAGGGTCACCGTGAAGGGGTATATTTGCGTGTAAGGCATGTACACGAATTTGGTGTGTTCTTCCTGTTTCAAGCTTACAACGAATCAAACTCGAGTTTATATATGTTTCTATTTTCTCAAAATGAGTTCGGGCAGGTTTACTGCGAGCCTGGTTGACGGTCATGATTTTTGTATTTGATTTGTCCGGACCAATCGGTGCATCAATTAGAACGTGTGCTTGTGGTAAGACACCATGAACTAATGCATAATAAGTACGATTCATCGTTTTATCAAGTAACTGTTCAGCAAGAAATTGATGTGTTTTATCATCCTTGGCAATTACAAGTAGGCCAGAGGTATTACGATCAATGCGGTGAACCAATCCGGGGCGAATATAGTGATCAGAATTAGCGTTTAGATAATGGAGCAATCCGTGCAAGAGCGTATCGGACTTTACACCATTACCTGGATGCACGACAAGCCCTCTTGGTTTATTCACGACAAGAAGGTACTCGTCTTCGTATACCACATCTATGTCCATTTTTACCGGTTCGATATCCAATGCTTTAACTTGGTAAGTAGAAGCGGTAATACAATCATTGAGCTTTGTTTTATAATTCGCTTTGGTAGCCATGTCGTTACATAAAATTGTGCCATCTTTGATCATGCTCGCAATTTTACTTCGTGATA
Source organism: Erysipelothrix amsterdamensis (assembly GCF_940143175.1). Classification (NCBI taxonomy): domain Bacteria; kingdom Bacillati; phylum Bacillota; class Erysipelotrichia; order Erysipelotrichales; family Erysipelotrichaceae; genus Erysipelothrix; species Erysipelothrix amsterdamensis. The sequence goes on from NZ_OW659496.1 coordinate 916,014, forward strand.
GGTCTAAATGTTCATTTAAAAAATGATCAATGCGTAAACCAACTGTTTTTGATGTGATGATCCATGATCCCATATTAATACCTCTATTTTTTTACTTGGAAATTATATCACGTGAGTCAAACAGATTAAAGATAAAATAATACAAGTTTTACGGCTTGCAAAACAGTTGTTAATATGAGGGGTATTTGCACAAGTAGGGCCTTTTCGATGTTGATTTGTTGGTTTGGATTAAGAATTACACAAATTCAAATGATTTCACACGATTTATCGGTTGTTTATCGATTATAATTTTTTGACGAGGTGACTTATGAAACGAACATTTATGATGATTTTAGCATTGTTATTTTTAGGCTTAGCCTTGTTGGGGGTATTCCTACCTGTATTACCCACGACGCCATTTTTATTGTGTGCATCTGTTTGTGGAGCAAAAAGCTCTGACCGTTTTCATCAATGGTTAACACACACGTCCGTTTACCAAAATCATCTTGATGATTTTGTCACAAAACATACGATGAAACGAAAGAGTAAACAAAAAATTCTTATCCTTGCTACCTTGATGATGGCTTGTGCATTTTATTTTTCCAAAAATTTCTATGCGCGCATTATTATCGGCTTGCTTGTTTTATTTAAATATTATTATTTCATCTTCAAAATTGCAGATGAAGATGAAGAGACTGCGCTGGAGGATTTAAAGTATGATCAATATTCAACTCATAAAGACTGTTGAGGAAGCAAAAAAACCGATCGTAGAGACGGTTTTTTATAAATGGTTGGCGTTAATTGCGAATATCGTATTAACGCAAGTTTTTGTGATGGTTTTAGTAGACATAAATTCGGGAGTATCGATTCAAATCCCATTCTATTTCTGGATTGCCCTTCTTGTAAAAGGGGTTGCTCTTTATAAAAGTTCACGGGCGATGCATCAAACAAGCTCATGCGTCAAAATTAAGATGCGTTCACTTATTTTTGGGAAATTGTTTGAACTTGGATCGGATTATCAAACTGTATTATCGAGTAGTGAAATTACGCAAGTATCGACAGAAGGCGTTGAACAACTTGAAAACTACTTTGCGCTTTACACACCACAATTTATATACAGCTTACTGGCCCCATTAACACTTTTTATATTTTTACTTCAGTATTCATTTAAAGTTGCATTAATCTTATTTATTTGCGTACCATTAATTCCGATTTCGATTGTCATTGTTCAGAAGTTCGCAAAAAAATTACTTAATAAATATTGGTCACAATACACAAGCTTGGGAGATCATTTCCTTGAAAATTTACAAGGACTTACCACTTTAAAAGTCTTTGATGCGGATGGTGTACGTCAAGAGTTAATGGATGAGGATGCTGAATCATTCCGAAAAGTAACCATGCGTGTTCTTATAATGCAATTAAACTCAATTTCTGTAATGGATTTGGTTGCCTATGGTGGTGCAATGTTAGCACTTGTAATTTCAGTTTTCGCCTATAAAGATGGATCCTTATCGTTAACTGGAATGCTTTTATTCATACTACTCTCATCTGAATTTTTCATTCCTATGCGGCAACTGGGTTCTTATTTTCATATCGCAATGAACGGTATGGCAGCAAGTGAAAAAATGTTTAAATTGCTTGCGACGGATGCTGGATGTAAAAAAGTATTATCTGATTCTTTCAGTGACAAAGGATATGAAGTCGAAAATGTATCGTTTTCATATACCGATACCAATGTATTATCAAATATTAACTTCTATGCTGAATTCGGTGAATTTATTGGTATTGTCGGTGAAAGTGGCTCGGGAAAAAGCACACTTGTCTCATTACTTATGGGACGTATTCTTCCTAAATCAGGACATCTCTATTTTGGAGACCAAGAGATTAATTGCAGTCAACTTTATAAACATGTCACGTATGTAAGTCATGATAGTATCATCTTCAAAGGCTCTGTACGCGAAAATCTTATGATGGGTGGTTCATATTCCGATGGGGAACTTAAAAGGTGCTTGAACCGCGTTAATCTCGAGTTAAATTTAGATCACGAAATTAAGGAACGTGGATCGAATCTTTCGGGTGGACAAAAACAACGATTGGCCATTGCTCGCGCATTAGTTCATGATACGCCGTTCTATATATTTGATGAAGTGACATCAAATATTGATGTTGAAAGTGAGATGATTATTCTTGATACAATTCAACAGCTACGTAAAGACGGTAAAGGTATTATTATGATTTCGCATCGCCTCGCAAATTGCTTTGATTGTGATCGGATTTACGTACTTGATAAGGGAGAGATTGTTCAATGTGGTGAACATGCTTCATTAATGCAAACACCTGGAATGTATCAAGAACTGGTAAAAGCGCAACAAAATCTTGAGAACTATTCATTTCTAAAGGAGGGTGAATGATGAAAAAACGAACAGGGTTGAGCATTATGGGAAGTCTTATAGGATTCGTAAGACCCCTTTACCTTCCAATGATGGGTGCCATTGCGCTTGGAGTACTCGGTCATTTTGCGGCAATTGGTATTCCTTACCTTTCTGCACGTATTGTTGTTGAGATCATCAAGAATAATTCCATAACCTTCTTACTCATAATTCTAATAGGGTGCGGATTACTGCGTGGTGTTTTTCGCTATGGTGAGCAAGCTTTAAATCACTTTATTGCATTTAAACTTTTGGCACATATCCGTTATGAGGTGTTTGCGAAACTTAGATCACTAGCACCTGCGAAACTTGAAACAAAAGATCGTGGTAATTTAATTGCGATGATCACAAACGATGTTGAGCTGCTTGAAGTTTTTTATGCACATACTATTTCACCGATTATTATAGCCGTGATTATTTCCATCACTGTCGTCACAACGATTGCTTTAAAAGCAAATACACTTGCATTGATTTCTCTCGCTGCATTGGCTTCGGTTGGTGTAATCGTACCAATTATAACCAGTAAGATAGGCAATGAATTGGGTTTGGAAATACGAAATGATCTTGGAGATTTAAACACAAATGTATTGGATTCAATACGTGGTATTGAAGAATTGGAACAATACCAAAATTCACAGCGAACCATGGATTTACTGAAACAACGCACGCATGACCTTAACGAAAAGCAAGATATACTCAACCGCTATCAAAGCATGATGCGCTTGCTCGTCGATCTCATAATTATGACGTCTGGTTTCGCAATCCTTTATTTCGGCAGAAATCTTGACTTTAATATCCTATTGCTTGTGTTTACCTTGCATATGAGTTCATTTGGTCCCGTTATTGCCTTGTCGAATCTAAGTGGCGATTTATACCATACACTCGCTAGTGGTCAGCGCATTCTTGATTTGTTGGATGAAAAACCACAAGTAAACGAAGTTGTTGATGGAACGAACGAGGCTTTCGAAGAAGCATCATTAAATGATGTGACTTTTAGTTATGATAAGGAAATCATATTAGAAGAAATCACAATGAGTACTACAAAAAATAAAATTATTGCTTTAACGGGTGACAGTGGAGCCGGGAAGTCAACCATCCTCAAACTGTTAATGCGTTTTTGGGATGTAAGCGCAGGAAGTGTGCGCATAAATGATCAGGATATTAAATCCGTAACGACCGGTCATTTACGAAGTATTGAAAGCATGATGAGTCAAGATACCGATATTTTTAAAGACACGATTAAGAATAATATCGCTTTCGTAAAACCGGATGCAAGCGATGAGGAAATTTATGAAGCAGCTAAACACGCTTCAGTTCATGATTTTATCATGTCGCTTCCATCAGGCTATGATACGATGATGGAAGAATTCGGGAGTAATCTATCATCGGGTGAACGTCAACGAATCGGATTAGCACGTGTATTCCTACATGGTGGTGATTTAATCTTGCTTGACGAACCAACAAGTAATTTAGATAGTCTCAACGAGGCAATCATTCTCAAATCTATCGTTGAGTATAAACATAATAAAACAATTTTGATTGTCTCTCACCGTGCTTCAACACTTAAAATTGCGGATGAAGTATGGAAACTTGAAGATGGGAAGTTGAACCACGTATTATAAATCGACGGAGGAATAAATATGATTGGACGCATTTGTAGCATCGAGAACCAAGACTACTTGATTGTTGAACATGAAGGAAACGTTATCTTTATAAGTACTGCTCAAGATTTAGATTTTTTTAAACACAAATTTAAAGTTGACCATCTGGAACTCGATGCTTCAGCGTGTGAGCCGGTTGTGGATCAACTTCAAGATTACATACTGGGGAAACGCAGGCAATTCGATTTTCCATATAAGTTGATCGGAACGCCATTTCAGTGTCAAGTATGGGAAGGACTTCTAGCGATTCCCTATGGATCCACCATCAGTTATGAAGGGCTTTCCGACATGCTGTTTGACACACGAAAAACGCGTGCTGTGGCTCGAGCAGTCTCCCAAAACCCTCTATTGCTTTGTGTACCATGTCATCGTGTTATTGGTAAAAATGGAACCTTAACAGGATTTAGAGGTGGCATCGAGTTAAAAGAGCGTCTTCTAAGACTAGAAAGGGACATGAATTGAAGTAAATCAAGGTTTTCATGCCTTTTTCCACGATCTTAATCGGATTTTTAGTAGAAAAATATTTTATATCATTTATCAAAGGCCCACTTAAGAGTGGGTTTTTGTTTGTTTTTTGTTCACTAATCAAAAAAATCACATGGAATTTTGCAAATGCTAAGAATACAATTTGAAAAGGGTTAATTGTCCTACACGTATTCAAAAAAGCGCTTACAATGTAAATGTAAACATAGAAGGTCGCACAACCCATGGGAATTAGACTCTCTATGTTCGGTAATGAAAGTGTTCCTGATCAGTTCACTTTCAAAACCTAGAAAAAAAGAAAAGAGGAAACGTAATGAGCGCAATTAGAGTTACAAGCGAAATTGGAACGCTTAAAAAAGTTTTATTACACAGACCTGGTAGGGAGCTTTTAAACCTTACTCCCGATACACTAGAACGTCTTCTATTCGATGACATTCCTTACCTTAAGGATGCACAAGATGAGCACGATAAATTTGCTCAAGCACTTCGTGATAACGATATTGAAGTTGTTTACCTCGAAGATTTAATGGCAGAAGTGATTAAAGATTCAAGTCTACGTAAACAATTCCTAAATCAATTCATTGAAGAAGGCGGAATCAAAACACAACGTGAACATGACATGGTTTACAATTTCTTAGATTCAATCAAAGATGAAAAAGAACTTGTTTTAAAAACTATGGAAGGTGTTCGTACACATGAACTTGATCATTCAGGTAAAAAGTCATTAGTAGAGATGGCTGGAGAGATTCAAGATTTAATCTTAGATCCACTACCAAACCTTTACTTTACACGTGACCCATTTGCATCAATTGGAGATGGTGTAAGCTTGAACCGTATGTATTCTGTAACACGTAATCGTGAAACAATCTATGCAGACTACATCTTCAAATACCACCCAGAATATAAAGGAAATGTTCCTTACTACTATGACCGTACGGCAGATTTCCATATTGAAGGTGGAGATATCCTAAACATCAATGCTAAAACATTAGCAATTGGGATTTCACAACGTACACAAGCTCAAGCAATTGAAGACATCGCACATAATATCTTCAGTGTTGAAGGTACAGAGATTGAAACAATTCTTGCAATTGATATTCCAAGCAGTCGTGCATTTATGCACTTGGATACAGTATTTACACAAGTTGACTATGACAAATTTACAATTCACCCAGGTATCCTTGGACCTCTACAAGTATTTGAGATCACTAAAGGTACAAATGGAGATGTAAACATTGTTAAGATTGATACGGATCTTGAATCCATCTTATCAAAACATGTTGGACGCCCAGTTACATTAATTAAATGTGGTGGTGAAGACATGATGGCTTCAGAACGTGAACAATGGAATGATGGTTCCAATACACTAACAATCGCACCTGGTGTTGTTGTTGTGTATGACCGTAACGAAATCAGTAATGAGTTATTAAAATCACATGGACTCAAATTAATTGAGTTACGTGGTGCAGAACTTGTTCGTGGTCGTGGTGGCCCTCGTTGTATGAGTATGCCATTAGTTCGTGAAGATATTTAATTAGAAAATAATAAAAGGAGATTAAGATCACATGGGAGTAAATTTAAGCGGAAGAAGCTTCTTAAAGCTTTTGGATTTCACATCAGATGAAATTAGATATTTAGTAGACTTATCAAAAGAGTTTAAAAATTTAAAACTCACAGGAACACCACACCGTTATCTCGAAGGAAAAAACATCGTATTACTTTTTGAAAAAACTTCAACACGTACACGTTGTTCATTTGAAGTAGCAGGTATGGACTTGGGTATGGGTGTTACATACTTAGATCCAGGTAGTTCACAAATGGGTAAAAAAGAAAGCATTCCTGATACTGCACGTGTACTTGGTCGCATGTATGACGGAATTGAATACCGTGGTTATGCACAAGAAATTGTTCAAGCATTAGCAGATGATGCAGGCGTTCCAGTATGGAATGGTTTAACTACAGAATTCCACCCAACACAAATGATTGCAGACTTATTAACGATTGAAGAAAACTTCGGTTATTTAAAAGGTCTAAACTTTGTATTTATGGGTGATGCTCAAAATAACGTTGCGAACTCACTTATGGTTGCATGTGCAAAAATGGGTCTAAACTTTACAGCTTGTGGACCTAAAGCACAAATGCCACATGCAGAATTAGTTAAAGAATGCCGTGCAATCGCTAAAGAAAACGGATGTACTGTAACCTTGACTGAAGATGTTAAGAAAGCAACAACTGGTGCTCACGTTATTTATACTGATATTTGGGTATCAATGGGTGAACCAGATAGTGTATGGGAAGAACGTATTAAACTCTTAAGTCCATACCAAGTAAATAGTGATGTTATGACAAATGCAGCAGATGATGCAATCTTCTTACACTGCTTACCTTCATTCCATGATCTTAAGACTACAATTGGACAAGAAATCCATGAAAAATATGGCTTAAAAGAAATGGAAGTTACAAACGAAGTGTTTGAATCAAAACAATCTAAAGTCTTCAATGAAGCAGAAAATAGAATGCATACAATCAAAGCTGTGATGTATGCAACACTTAAGTAGGCGATTTCTATGGGAAAACGTATTGTAATCGCTCTAGGTGGTAATGCGCTCGGTAATAATGCAGAAGAACAAATCGAGCTCGTTAAACAAACAGCACAAACAATCGTTGATATGGCTGAAGAAGGCTATGAAGTGATCGTAGGTCATGGAAATGGTCCTCAAGTAGGTATGATTAATTTGGCAATGGAGTTCGCCGCTAATAATGGCGGAGGAACTCCAGCAATGCCATTTCCTGAATGTGGGGCAATGAGCCAAGGCTACATTGGATATCATCTACAACAAGCTATTCAAAACGAATTGCGTAAACGTAAGTTAAGTAAACACTGTGCAAGTGTTGTGACCCAAATGATTGTGGACGAAAAAGACCCAGCATTTGATAAACCAACAAAACCAGTAGGACTCTTCTATACAGAGGAAGAATCCGTTAAACTTGCAGCAGAAAAGGGATACAGTTTTATGGAGGATGCAGGACGAGGGTATCGTCGTGTCGTTGCTTCACCATTACCAAAAGAAATCGTTGAAATTGATCTTATTAAGCAATTAACAGGTCAAGGCGATATTGTAATTACAGTTGGTGGTGGCGGTATTCCAGTTATAGAAACAGCTGAAGGTTATAAAGGGGTTGCAGCTGTTATTGATAAGGATCGTTCTTGCTCAAAGCTTGCTCTTGACCTAAATGCCGATATGCTTATTATCTTAACGGCAGTGGATCGTGTATGTATTCATTACAACACACCACAACAAGAAGAACTTGCAACAATGAATGTTGCAGAAGCAAAACAATACATCAAGGAAGGCCATTTTGCTCCTGGAAGTATGTTACCTAAGATTGAAGCTTGTCTCGACTTTGTAGAACAAGCATCTGAAGGTCAAGCTCTTGTTACGTCACTTGTACGAGCAAAAGATGCACTTGCAGGGGTTACCGGAACGATCATCAAAAAATAGTCAATCTATATAGATGACATACGGAGGAGAAAAATATGGCAAAAGAAAAGAAATCTAGAAAAATGCTCTCATCCTTTTCAATTCTTTTTATCATTCTGTTTGTTTTAGCTCTTGTAACGGTATTAATTCCTGATGTAACAAGTGCAACATTATCAACAGTAATGATGGCTCCAGTTAAAGGTTTTGCAGATGCGATTGATGTCTGTGTGTTTGTTATGATCCTTGGGGGATTTTTGGGACTTGTAACAAAAACTGGTGCATTGGATGCGGGGATTGCAGCATTAGTTAAAAAACTTAAAGGTAATGAACTTATCATTATTCCAGTATTGATGACACTCTTCTCAATCTGTGGCTCTACCTACGGAATGCTTGAAGAAACGGTGCCTTTCTACGCACTACTTACTGCAACCATGGTTGCGGCAGGATTTGACGCTGTTGTTGGTTCAGCAGTTGTCTTACTTGGTGCGGGAGCTGGGGTTCTTGGATCAACAATTAACCCATTTGCAGTTGGTGCAGCATTGGATGCGATTCCTAAAGACATTCCAGTGAATAATGGACTTGTTATGTTAATTGGTCTTGTATTATGGATTGCTGCACTTCTCATCTCAATTTACTTTGTAATGAGTTATGCTAAAAAAGTTAAACAAGATAAAGGATCAACGATTCTATCACTTCAAGAACAAGATGAAATCAACAAACACTATGGACATGCTGAAGGTGCTACCGCAGTTGAATTAACAGGTACACACAAAACAGTTCTTATCTTGTTTGGAATTACATTCTTAGTAATGATTCTTTCCTTTATTCCATGGGGATCCTTTGGAATTACATTCTTTGATAGTTGGACTGCTTGGTTAACAGGGATTCCGTTTGGAGAATGGTACTTCCAAGAAGCAACAACTTGGTTCCTACTCATGGGTATTATTATCGGTATTGTTGGTAAACTTAACGAGAAAGAAATCGTCGATACATTCATGGATGGCGCTGCCGATATGATGAGTGTAGTTCTCGTTATTGCATTAGCACGTGGAGCTTCAGTTCTTATGACTGAAACAGGACTTGATGTTTACATCTTGACCAATGCTGCGAATGCACTTAAAGGGGTGTCAGGAATAATCTTTGCACCACTTGCATACTTACTCTACTTAGTACTAACTTTCCTTATTCCTTCCTCATCAGGACTTGCAACCGTGTCAATGCCAATCATGGCACCACTTGCATCAGAATTAGGCTTCAGTCCTGAAGTAATGGTAATGATCTTCGTAGCGGGTAGTGGTCTTGTCAACCTCTTTACCCCAACATGTGGAGCAATCATGGGTGGTCTTGCAATCGCCAAAGTTGAATACTCTACTTGGATTAAATTCTCGAAGAAAATTATTCTTATAATTGCACTTGTAAGTGTCATTATCCTAACCGGAGCAATGCTCATAATTTAAGCTATAATATAAAATAGAATCAAGGAATGGATGTTGCCTTCCATTCCTTTTTTCATTTAGCAAGATATTAACAATCATCCGTCTGATGCAAATCCTGTTTTGCGTTTATCGATATGCACGAGGGGTTGATTATGGTTTGTGAATGGGTGTTTCAAGCGGTTTTAAGTTTATGAAACGTGTAAGATGCCAATCCTTACACGTTTTATTTTCGAAAGGAAACACGATTAAGATTAAATAATTTATGTTGTAAGAGGGCAATCTAGGTACTGTAAAAAAGTGTTTTTTTAGTGTACAATAAGAGTGTAATCAAGAAGTGTGAAAGGGGGTATATTTCATGGACTTTGTAACTGAAATACAAGGTAAAAACTGCTCTCGATATGATAAGCGAAAGCTCTGCAGTTTTGACATGGAATTTATTGACTTACCAACCTATCCGATCATTCATCAAGCGTCACGCTTTCTCTTTATTAAAAAAGGTGAGGGAACGATTTTGATTGACGGTATAAGTTATCCTATTAGAGAAAATTCTCTTATCGCAATTCTTCCTTGGGAAATCACAGAAATTGAGAGCGTGGCCAGGCCCCTCCAATTCGTACGCATAATCTATAATATCGATTACATTTCTCAAGCAATGAAGTGTGGGGCGAATCCAAGTAATGATATGATTGCAGTGACAGGACCTCTAGAAAAAAATCACGTGATTCAATGTACTTCAAAAGAAGCTGATGTTATTTTGAAAGTGTTAGATGAGATTCGTGATGAGGTCGGTGTTGAATCGAACCTCGATATTCCTGAGGAACAAAGTTTATCAAAACTTTATGTCACCAATAAACTTATTGAGCTTGTAATTCATTTCCAACGTTTTGCGAATAAGAAGGAATGTAAGATGAAGTCGAATCAAGAAATTGAACTCGATCATCGCTATAAGATTTTCAAATATTTATATTCACATTTAAGTGAAAAATTAACACTTTCTAAACTATCCGGATTTTTTTATATGAGTGAATCTGCAATTAGTAAGTATATTTATGATGTGACAGGCTTGTCCTTTACGGCGTTACTTAATGAGATGCGTATTGTGAAGTCGTTAGACTTACTGATTTATACAGGAATGTCACTGAGTGAAATTGCGGAATTAACAGGGTTTGCGGATGCGTCGCACTTATCAAAAGTATATAATGAACGCATCGGTACAACGCCAAATGAATATCGTAAAATTTACCGGAATATTCATCAAGTTATAAATGATAAAGAATTAAGTCTTTCGTATCAGGTGTTAAATTATATGTATAACAACTACAAAGAAAACTTAAAAATACAAGAAGTTGCGGATAAGTTCAACATTCCACTGGTAGAACTTAATCTCATTCTGCTTTTCCAAGTAGAAATGAACTTTGAAGACTTCTTGAATTATCTTAGGATCAATAAGTCGTGTGAATTACTCTTATCAACCGATTTGGCAATTGTCGATATTGGCATCGCGGTAGGGTATAATAACAGTAAGACATTTCATCGAAATTTTGTGAAACAAAAGAACATGACGCCAGGAATTTTCCGCAAGTCGGTAACGATGCCAACAAGTGCGGTTGAAGATCCTGCAGAATTTATCCGAGCAACGATTTCTTAAAAAGACTGTCCAAAGACAGTCTTTTTCTCTTTTCTTCGAATATCATTGAATAATGTGAACTTATTGTGATAAATTATAAGAGAAGAAATGAGGCATTGGATGTTTAAACCTACGATAATTGCAGTATCATTAACTGTGTCAATTCTTGCGTTTGGATCGATTCCAGCAAAAGAAGAAGAGAAACGACCACAAATACGTGTTAATTCAATTGAACGACCAACGATCAATGCAGATGGGTCTTATCAAGATAAATATGTGGAGTTGTTACAAAGTTCAGAACACAAGGCACCGATTTTGAGTGAAGAGTTCATTCAGGCACGAGTAGAGCCTTGGACTTATATTGTTTTATACACAAGTGTCTTGGTAGTTGTAGCTATCGGTTCAATTTGTTATATCAAACAAAAACAAGAACGCATCTAATCAAGAATTAACATTAAATTTACCTAAAACAACATGCTTTCCATGTTGTTTTTTGTTATATTAGTTAGGTATCATCATGGAGGTAATTATGAATATTGATAAAGGAGTAATACATTCTTTAGATCGAGATTTACAATCAATGATTCTATCAGAAAAACCCTTAAATTTTAATACATCGAAAGATGTGGAACCTTTTATTGCAAAGTTAGCGAAAGCATTTCAGTCTAGTCCAACCGCTTCTAAAGCAAAGCTTAATTTAGGAAGTCCATTTTTAAGTTTAATCGGAACCCCAATTAATTTTATTGAAGAAACTCAGAAACTTGCAAAGCAATGGTTTGATCATCATATTGCGACCATGACAGTCGAAAGTTCAAATCTATTATTTGCGATGGTTGACATGGGCGATTTTGTTTCATTAGCGATGTTTGAGGTCTTGAGTAAAAATGGCTATATTAAAATTACTCAAAATGAACATGGATTGGAAAATGCTTTAGTTCATAATCAAGCAATCCTTCCAGAAACGTTTGCGAGTGTTAAAAACGCTTTTATGGTTAACCTGACAACCGGGGAAACTTTAGTAAAATTTCATGATATTCGTTATCGCGAACTTTTAGAGACGATTTTAGATTGCGAGATTATTGCGAATTCTAAAACAAGTTTCCAAGTTGTGGATACACTTGTAGGGACGATATCGGAAGTACGCGAAGATTCTCATTTCGAAAATATTGTAAAGGCGAAACAAGTAATTACGGATAATGTTGACTTTTTCGATGAAATTGAACCAAAACAAATCTTAAAAGAAGTGTTTGATACGTTTTCTGAAGAGGAAGAACGTTTAATTGACACTACCTTCGAACAAGAACATGTTCAAGACATGATTAATCTAAAAATGGTAAACCGTACCCAAGCTGCCAAGAAACATCGTATTGTTACTGAGTCCGGAATTGAAATAATCTTACCACTTGATATTTTGGATATAAGTGATGTTGTTAATATATCTACGGATATCAATGGTCAAGTATCGATTGAACTTAAAGATATTGGGAAAATTCTCTAATTACTATAATGAACAAGCATGTTATAGGTTCATTATAGAGCCGGATTTACAACTCAATTGAGTGAAATTTCAGATAATTGTGTTTTATGTCAAATATACTTTGACACGGTGCATTCACTTCGATATACTCTATCTATAACGGAGGGGTATTATGAAAAAAATAGCCATAATATGTGATTCATCGGTGTCATTTACTCAAGCTGAAATTGAAAAGTTTGGCGTCTATATTGCACCATTGACCATTATCCATAATAATACGGTATATATTGACCAAGTCACAATAACTGAAAATCAAGTAAATGATTTGTTACGCAATCACGAAGTTGTAAAGACGTCTCAACCCAACCTTGGGACGATTTACGAATTATTTGAAAAAGTTATGTCTGAAGGTTATGATCATATCTTTGCATTAAGCATCGGGACTGCTTTATCCGGTACTTACAGTTCAATGGAAATGGTGAAACAAGATCTCAAAATTGAGAACATGTCTGTAATCAATACCCATTCCATCACGGGCCCAGTTCAACAAGCTGTTGCTGCGATTCGTAAAATGAATGAAGCAGATTACAGTGTGGAACAGATTGAAGTTTATTTAGATCATTTTTTCTCTAATCAAATTTCATATATCTATCCTCAAACACTTGATCAAGTGATTGCAAGTGGTCGTGTTTCGAAGACTGCCGCAAAAGTGGCGAGTTTATTGAAAATTAAACCTGTTTTGTATTTGGAGAATAAAGGTCAGTCGATTGAAAAGTTAGGTGTTGCACGTTCTGAACGTAGAATTTTTTCATTACTTGTGAATGACTTAATACATCACGAAGTGAAACCGGAAACCCATGATATTTATCTTCTTCACAGTGAAGGATTGGACACATTAAAACGATTCCAAGATTTTCTAACGGAATCTTTAGGTCCTTTTACCATTAAAATAGTCAATCTACCAGCTGCTGTCGCAACACATGCAGGTATTGGAACACTTGCATTGCAATGGTGTTATAAAATATAAATTAAAGTTCCATTAAACCTTTAGCCATACCGCTAAGGTTTTTTTTTGAATCAGACTTGAAACCGACGATCTTAAATTTGTCGTGAATTCGGTTTGATTATCCTTACAGTTGATATCATGTGGTATAATATTTACAAAAGAGGTGATGCTATGTATTTGTTTATTTATAATCCAAAAGCGGGGTTATCGCAACCAAACGAATTGAATGAATTCATTCATTGCTTAAATCAAAGTAAGATTCGTTTTGACTTATTTCTAACAGATCTTAATTATGGTCCTGTAGAAATTATGGATGAAGTTGATCACAACTATGAAGGTTATATTATTGCAGGTGGTGATGGTACGGTAAGCCAAATGGTTCAGGGATTATACAATCACAAAATACGTAAGCCGCTTATTATTTTACCTATTGGGACTGCGAATGAGATTGCGAAAAATTTAGGGAATGTCGCCCATATTACTGATATTCTAAGCAATCTTGAAAACTTAACTGAAAGACCAGTTGATCTGGGCGTTTTAAATGAAACGGATTGTTTTACCTTTGCACTCACGTTTGGAAACTTTACAGAGGTTACATATAAAACACCGCAGAACTTGAAAAATTGGTTGGGTTATCGCGCTTATTTAATTTATGGTTTTTTAACGTTTCGACGCATTCATGCATATGGTTTGAAAGTTCGAATTGATGACACGTCGTTTTCGGGTAGTTTTGTATTTGGAGGCATCACGAATTCGAAATCTGTGGGGGGCATCTTTCATTATGATGAAAATGAGATTGAATTATCAGATGGTCTTTTTGAGGTGATGTTGATACGGAAACCACGAAATGTTTCACAGATACGTCAAATTCTTAAAGGAATGATGAGTCGTGAATATGATAATGAAATGTTTGTGATCCGTCAGTGTACAGAAGTAGAGATTCAGTCGGATACGGTAATGTCTATGAATATTGATGGTGAGTTTGCAGGAGATATGAGTTCGTTTAAAGCAACGAATCATAAAGAGATTTTAAATCTTATGGATTATAAAGGAGTCACAACACATGATTAGCCAATTGGAACAATTTCGTTTGGATAAACTAACAGAGGCGATTGAGATTCAATCGATTTTAAGTCCGAAGCAAGCAAAAGCGCTTGCGGGTAGTTTGTATGATGAAATTGATTGGGATGATGTTCATGTTCGCTCAAAGAGTTTTCAACGTCTTGTGACACCTTTCCTTTATGAACGTAATGTATTGCGTTCTCAACATGAACGCAGCTGTTCCATCAAACGTGGGTTTAAGTTCAAACGATAACAGTCTCAATTTCATATTGTTAGATATTAAAGTACAAAAATGTTTGTCAGGAGGTATCATGTCATATTTCTTAATGATTACAATCGTTGCGATTTCGATATCGTTTTTTTATGGACTATCTTGGTTTTTTCTAAATCGAGAAATGATTGTTTTAAGGCATCGTAAACAAACGTTATTTAAGTTTCTTGGAATTTTTATTCTCATTCAAGTTCTCAATAATTATATCTTAGAATTCACTCCTGGATTAGTATCGAGTCTTATGAACCGAAATCTATTGTATTTAGTGGAAGGTCCGGTATTTGCGATACAAGCTCTTGTTTTATCGATCATTCTGGCGCGTGATGCTCACATAAGCTACCTCCATGCTTTGTCTTCAAGTTTATTCAGTTACTTTATCACAGGAAGTCTATTTACCGTTGTGACTACGATTCTATATCAAATTTTGATACCATTTCCAAACTTAATTTCGTATACCGTTTTAGGTGGGTATGTACTCACCGCGTGTGTTGCCTTTCTAATCTCGATCCTATTTCGCATCTCAAATTTTAGTGATTATTTTTCAAAATTGTTTACTTCACGTCGAAAAGCCTTATTAGTAACCTTTGCGTTTTGGTGTATTAAGGATGTGTTTCGTATCATCTATGTTTATGGCACCAAAAGTTACAGCAACGCATCTTTTGTTTTAGGTGTTATTGTTGTGTTTGAAGTAATTCTCATCATCTTAGTAATTTCCGTTTTAGAACATCAACGCTTGATCTTACACACACAACGTGTTCATTACCTCCAACAGGTTCAACAGGCTCACTCCTTAGAACGATTAACTCAAGAAGTGCGGATGTTGCGACATGACTTTAAGAATTTGTTTTCTAGTATTTATCTTGCTTTTGATGAAGGGGATGAGACGGTTCAACGTATCCTCGACCAAACCGAACGTTATATGGATCATGTTGACCATCCAGAACCTATTCAAATTACCCATACACCAAATGATACTGGTTTTGTTGAGGTAATTCTCAACACGCTTTATGAACTGCGTTTGGGTTTGGGGATTTCAATGTTTCTTGTCATTGGTGGTATTGTGCTCTTGGAGGTTTCCGGAAAAAATTTAGGTATTTATCAATATCTTGAAGCCAATCGCATTCATCTGATTCTAGTTCTTTCTTGTTTAGCGATTGTGAGTGTTGTTTTTCTTTCGTTTGAATCGGTATCGAAACGTATTGATGCCACCAATTCTTATATTGCTGAGCAAAATTATTATCTTAATTCGCTTTTTAAGCTCCAAGAAGGCGTGAGACAAAGCCAAAAGATTTACCGTGATACGTTTAATCAACTTGCATATCAAATTGAAGCCAGTGGCTTGGATGGCGGTAGAGAGTACCTAAGAACCAATACATTGGCGATTGATCACCAACTTGAGAAGGAAGTAAAACAAACGGCTCAGCTTGCGAATATCGAAATCATGGAGATTAAGAGTTTGCTCCTAGGGAAATTCATCGAAATGCAGGGCAAAAAAATTGATTATGTCTTTGAATGTATGAATCCGATTCAGACAATCTCGATGCACTCCAATGATTTTATCCGGGCAATTGGTATTTTAATCGATAATGCGATTGAAGCGGTAGAAGGACATCCCACAGGTTACATTAACGTACTTCTTTATCAAGAAGATACATACCTTAAAGTTGTGGTAGAAAACACAATTCATGAACCCATTGCAATCAACAAAATCTTTAATCCTGATTACAGTTCAAAAGGGAGTGGAAGAGGCCTAGGTTTACAAAGTTATCGAAGTATTTTGAATAAATATCGTAATGCTGTAGGACATACCTCATGCACAAATGATAAATTTAAACAAGAACTCAGAGTGGAGAATTAAAATGATACCTGTATATATATTAGAAGATGAAACAATAATTCGTGAACACATACAAGATGTAATTGATAAACATATTGTGATACAAAATTATGATATGAAGATTTTGTGCGCAACAGATAATCCAGAGTCTATATTAGAAATAGGTGCTTTGGAAAATGTTCGGGGTTTATATTTTCTTGATGTCGATTTAGGGCCCAATGCGATGAGTGGTTTTGAATTGGCTAAAATAATTCGAGAACGCGATCCTCGTGGCTATCTTGTCTTTATTACGACACATGATGAATTGTTGTTGGAAACATTTAGAATGCGTCTTGAAGCAATGGACTATATTCTCAAAGATGATATGAACCAAGTGGATGAGCGTATTCGACATTGTATTGATGAGACCATCGATCGTGTCATTAAGGAACAAATGGAAATTGGTGAATATTATACGGTTAAAATATTTGATGATCTTTATCATATTCCAGTCAGCGAGATCCTTTATTTTGAAACATCTCAAGAGAAACATCGAATCATTATTCATGCAGATCGTGATATTTTAGATTTTGTTGGAAATCTATCCAAAATTGATATCGATTTGGGTAAGACCTTTGTACGAGTGCACCGATCTTATGTTGTGAATGAAAAACGGATTAAACGAATTGACCGTGGCAAGTCCGAAATTGAACTGGATAACGGTGAAATTATTCCTATGTCTCGAAAGGGGCGTAAAACGCTAGAAGGCTAAAGCCTTCTTTTTTTTGTCATTAAGCCAAGAAATTGGGTCGTTTAGGTCGTTTAAAGAAGATTTCAAATGATTCATGATAATCTTTAATTATTCAAAGGAGATTGAATATGATTAATGTTAAGAATATGACAAAGAAATACGGAAATAAAACAGCTGCAAATAATGTTTCGTTAATTGCAAATCCGGGGGAAATCACAGTTTTATTAGGTGAAAATGGTGCTGGAAAGTCCACAACCATCAAATCTATAATTGGTTTATTAGATTATGAAGGGGAGATTTCAATTTGTGGTTATGATAATCACAGTGTAGAAGCCAAAAAACGTTTTGGATATATACCCGAAGTACCGGTTCTTTACGATCTACTTACCGTACAAGAACATATTGATTTTATCGGTCATGCTTATGACGTTAAGAATTATGAAGTGCTCGCGACGGAATATTTAGATTTATTCCGACTTGATTCCAAACGGGATACGATTGCGAAAGAGTTATCAAAAGGGATGCGTCAAAAACTCTCAATGATTCTTGCACTCATTACGGAACCTAAGGCGATTTTAGTCGATGAACCGATGATGGGACTTGATCCTCAAAGCATTGAAGATACTCTTAAACTACTTACAGACCTAAAAGATAAAGGTACCAGTGTTCTATTGAGTACTCATGTAATTGATATTGTTAGTGAAGTTTGGGATCGTGCTTATATTATGAAAAATGGTCACGTTATTTGTGAAGTATTGCGAAAAGATATTAAAGATAAGAGTCTTAAAGAGATTTATTTTGAAGTCGGTAAGGAGATATAGAAGATGGTAATACTGCTTAAACTATCATTACTAAAACGGTTTGCGAAAATAAGAAATATATTGAGTAAGCCTACTTCCGCACTTTTTACTTTAGGAGCACTTTTACTTTACGGTTCAATGTTTATCCCAATGTTTAGACATGAAGGAAAAGCAATTATGGCACCGGAACTCATGCAAGCATATATTATGATTGTTTTAGGGATTTCTGCCTTTTTCATGCTTTCTATGGTGCTCTCAAAACATCAAAGTCTATTCTTTCTTGAAGATTCGTATTTTATGTTCATCGGACCCTTTAATCGAAAACAAATCTTAAGTCTTTTACCTTTTGAAAACATTTGGGGAAGCATGCTGCTCGCATTATTAGCGTCATTCCTAAGTGCTTTCCAGTTTAGTTTGCATTTTGCAATGCCAATTCAGCTTGTCTTGATCACATTTTTTATGAATACACTCTTGATAAGTGCGTTTTCATTGATTATGGAGTGGTTTTATCTTAAAGGCATTATTCAAAAAACTAAGAGTAAAGGACCACGCATTCTTTTGGGATTATTAATCGTGTGTGCTTTATTAATTTTTGGAACTCAATTTTACCAAAATGGTTTTGATGTCATGGCATCTTTAATGGCTTTTGTAACCCAAGATTCCTTTTTCTGGATACCTTTATTTGGATGGGCTAAACTGGGTCTTGTTGGATTTGTAAGTCAAAACATAGTTCAAGTTTTACTGGGCTTTGGCTTAATGGTCTTATTCCATGTTATTGCAATCTATGTTTTTGCGAATACAAAGGGAGACTTCTTCGAACAAGCAATGCTTGATGCTGAAGATTTTTCAGAATTCTATGCCCGTGCAAAATCAGGTAAGCAAGAAATCAATACAGATGATATCAAACAGGTTGAAGTAAAATATGGTATTGGTGCTCGTGCTATACATAATAAGAATGTACTCTTACTAAAAAAACAAAGACGCATGATCGGTCTAAAAGATGTTTTAATCTATATTATCTACCTTATTATGGGTTTTTTTATGAAGATGCCGATTCAAGGATACATCATGTTTATTATTATTGCGTTATTTAATCAAGCAAATATTGATACATTAACGGATGATTTAAAACAATATCATTTGTACCTCATTCCGGATTCACCATTACGTAAACTATTTAATACAATTAAACTACCATTTCTTAAATCACTGGGGATTGCTTTATTCTTTACTTTAGTCTCTATTGGGATGGCTCGTGCAAATCTTGGCGAAGCGTTGGTAGCACTTGTATTCGTATCAAGTTATGTTGCTTTAATTAACGTATCATCAATTTTAACCATTCGCATAATGAAGTCTCGTCACAACCAAATCGTGGATATGCTTCTACGGATGATTCTATGTGTATTACCCATTGTAGTCGTATTTGCGACTGCCGGCCTTTTAAGTGTCGATATTGAAGCAAATGCAATGGCTCTAGGTTTAACTGTGAGTGCACTTGCTTATGCAATAGCTGGGGCAGGATTTGTCTGGGTGGCACCGATGCTCAGAGGAACTGAGTTTTAAGGAGGGGACAATATGAAACATGAAAAAAATGCATTAGCAACATGGATTCCAATTGGTGTTGGTGTTGGCTTGGTTATCGGTCTTATCTTTGATAAGCTCGTACTTGGTTTGGGTTTAGGATGCAGTGTTGGAGTTTGTGTCGGAAGTTATTTAGATTCAATGGATGATTGATGTATAAAAAAAAACAGGCATTTGCCTGTTAACTAATATATGATCTGGGGACTACTCATCAATAAATATATCTTGTAAGTCAGTCTTGAGCGCTTTCGCAATATTGAAAGCAAGTTGTAATGATGGCACATACTTATTGTGCTCTACAGCCAAGATCGTTTGCCGGGTTACACCGGTTTGATCTGCAAGTTCTTGTTGTGTTAATTTTAGTGCTTTACGTTTTTCTTTAATTTTATTTTTCATTTCATCGTACCTTTCCGATATGATGAGTTAATCTTAGTATCCCCTTAACCTATGATTAGTTGGTTATAGTATAGCAAAAAGTTCTTTAATTGTGAGTAAAAGCTTAAAAAAACATTGTTTTTACTACTATTTGTTTTAAAAAAAGCACATATAGGATATGATATGAGAAAGAAGGTGATTATTATGGAACAAGTACTTGTAACGTTAATTATTATTCTGGTTGTACTTATAATTGGTTTAAGTATTGCGCGTATTCAAGAACGTACAACTGAGTATGATGTATTTGAGGCTGAACGAAAATCACGACCTTATACAGAAGCAGAGGTACATCACCATGAGGTGAAGTTTGGAAGTAAAGCCAAACCAAGCAATTCGATTCGCGTAAGTGAAACTACTGAGGAAGAAATTCGTCATCTCGTTTTATCAGGTAAGAAAATCTTAGCGATAAAAATGCTCGTTGAGAAAACGGGAATGTCGCTATCAGAGGCAAAGCATCGTATTGATCAATATTAGTAGAAATCTAACTTCGGTTAGATTTTTTTTATGTGATATTACACATAAACTCATTATGAACGTACATTCATGTTATATTTAAAACAGTAAGTTAGGAGGGGTTATTTGAATATCTTATTAAGTAAATTTAAAGAGGTATCTTTTTCAGTATTGCCCATTACAGTTTTAGTACTCTTAATGCATTTTTTTCTAGTACCACTTGAAACAGATGTATTGGTACGATTTCTCATTGGGGGATTATTTGTAATCATCGGTTTGGGCATTTTTTTATTTGGTGCAGAACTGGGGATTGTACCAATCGGAACGCTTATGGGGAAATCGATTGCGCGAACGAATAAAGTGAGTATTGTTGCGGTGCTAGGTCTAGTTCTTGGTTTTTTAATTACCTTTGCGGAGCCAGACTTACAAATTCTTGCGAATGAAGTGAATGTGGCTTCTGGGGGTACCTTATCCGCAACATTAATTGTAAGTGTTGTTTCGGTAGGTGTAGGCATAATGGTAGCGATCGGTCTTTTGAGAATTTTGTTTAATAAACCTCTCAATAAACTTTTTGCTGTTACTTATTTTGGAATTATGGTATTAGGTGTTTTTGTATCCGAAGAGTTTCTCGCAATTTCTGTTGATGCCTCGGGTGCTACAACCGGTGCAATGACAACACCGTTTATTCTTGCTTTAGGGTATGGGGTGTCTCAACTTAAAGGTGGAAAGCATGCGGAGGAGGACAGTTTTGGGATGGTTGGACTGGCATCTGCAGGTCCTATATTTATGGTTATGATCCTAAGCTTAGTTAGAGGACTTGGTGGTATTGAAGGAGAGAGTGCCGTGATTCTGGAATCACAAGGGATTCTCTTGCCTTTTATTCGGATATTGCCTACAATGTTGAAAGAGTCCTTGCTTTCATTGTTACCACTCACAATTTTGTTTATTGCCTTTGATATGTGGAAGTTCAAACTGACACGTTTTCGAAGAGATAAGATTTTTAAAGGACTGTTCTATACTTTCTTTGGTCTTTCCATTTTTATGACAGGCGTTCAAGCAGGATTTATGGATGCAGGTCGTATTTTAGGAGAAGGTGTTGCTTTAATCCCAAATCGCTCTCTGCTGTTAGTTGTAGGTTTTTTAATGGGTATGGTGGTTGTGTTGGCTGAACCGGCGGTATATGTACTGACCGAACAAGTTGAAGATGTAACTTCTGGCCATATTAAGAAAAAATCAATTCTGGTTACACTATCAATAGGAATAGCGTTTGCAGTGATGTTGTCCATGCTACGCATTACATCAGAGCATTTAAAACTATGGCATTTACTACTGCCGGGATTTATGTTGGCTACGGTTCTATCGTTCAAGGTTCCTAATATTTTTGTGGGAATTGCATATGATTCCGGTGGGGTAGCATCGGGCCCCATGACAGCAACCTTTGTATTAGCGTTTGCTCAAGGTGCTGCATCAGCAATACCGACTGCGAATGTAATGACGGATGGCTTTGGTGTTATTGCGATGATTGCAATGATGCCAATTATTGCAATTCAAATTTTAGGATTCTTATATGCCTTAAAAACTAAAAAAAGAGGAGGTTAGAGGATGCCTTTCGAATTATCAAATCTTATAATGGTTTGCTCAATTGTTGAACGTGAACACGGTTCGCATATACTTTCAATTTCCCGACAAGTGGGTGCTACAGGTGGGACTGTTTTTCAAGGTAGAGGATGTGTAAGAGATCGCCTTCTTAATATGCTCGGTATTGAAGAACGTCGTAAGGAAGTATGCATTACAATTATGCCGGAGGTTTTTGAAACAGACTTCTACGAACGCATACAAAAACATACTCAATTTAAAAAACCGGATACAGGTGTAGTTTTTTCAGTTCCCTTAAAAGGAGTCTTAGGGATTCAAAAATTACCGGGTCATGTTAAAACGCTAAAGGAAGGTGAACGACATATGGGTACAGATGCTATTTTTATTATTGTTGATGATGGTCTAGCGCAAGATGTCATGCATGTTGCAAAAAAACATGGAGCAACAGGTGGAACCATTATTCATGCACGTGGGTCTGGAACGCATGAGCATGAAAAATTATTCAATATGGATATTGAACCAGAGAAAGAAATTATTTTAATTTTATCGGAAATGGAAATGACATCATCCATCGTCGAAGCGCTTAATGCGACATTCGAAATTGATAAACCTGGACATGGTGTCATCTTCGTTATTGAAACATCGCGAACATTGGGTCTTTTAGGTCAAGAATAACTTTAAACAGGTTTCATCAACCTGTTTTTTTATGTTTTATTGTCCATTGGAATTCGTGTGATTTTTGTGAAACTCTTATGATAACGCTTGCATCTGGTGATGACTGTGTTATATTAAGATTAGCTACATGGTATATACCACTCGAAATACCGGTATAATACGTAGTAAAGGAGAAGATATATATGGAGAAATTAACTTCATGGATGGAAGAGCATTTCGTCCCAATTGCAATTAAAATTGGTTCGCAAAAGCATTTAGTTGCGATTCGTGACGCTTTTATCAGCATTATGCCGATTACAATGGCGGGTTCTGTTGCGGTTCTATTAAACGCACTTGTACGTGATTTACCCGCTAAGTTTGGGGCGGATGGTATTACCGATGCTTTCAGTTGGCTTATTGGTATTAATGGAAACATTTGGTTTGGTACGCTTGCGATTTTAGCTTTAGTGTTTGCATTTGCAATCGGTTATCAATTATCAAAAGCTTATGATGTTGATCCTTTAGCGGGTGGATTGATTTCACTTGCATCATTTATTGTCGTTACGCCTCAAGTAGCATCAATTGATGTAGCAGGCTTAGCAGAACCTGTTGTTGGATGGGGATTTATCGGAATTGGTTATATGGATGCGAAGGGTTTATTTACAGCTCTAATTGTTGGCTTTATCGCAACCATCATCTATGCAAAACTAATGAATAAAAACATTACGATTAAATTGCCAGATCAAGTGCCTCCAGCAGTTTCACGTGCCTTCGCATCAATCATTCCAGGATGTGTTGCTTTATATACAGTAGGTACACTTGCATACCTTACATCAACATTCTTTGATGCTTCGGTTGGTGATCTTATACTTAAGTATGTTCAGATGCCTTTCCTTAATGTTTCCCAAGGACTTGGATCGGTTATCTTTGTTACGATGTCTGTTTCAGTGTTCTGGTTCTTTGGTCTTCATGGTACCAACGTATTAGCACCTGCACTTGATGGTGTTTATAAGGTTGCTTTAACAGCAAATACGAATGCTTATAATGCAGCGTTATCGGCTGAAAATTTACCTTATTTATGGACACGTGGATCATTTGATGCATTTGCATGGATGGGTGGAGCAGGATGTACACTCGGCCTCATTATCGCATTGCTTATTTTCTCAAAACGCGAAGAAAATCGTGCTGTTGCGAAATTGAGTGCTCCGATGGGACTGTTTAATATCAATGAACCTGTAATTTTCGGATTACCGATTGTTTTAAATCCAATTTATTTAATTCCTTGGATTTTAGTACCAACAATTCTCGTTACGATTGCATATCTTTCTACATCAGCAGGAATTGTACCACCAGTATTCCTTGAAGTACCATGGGTAATGCCACCCATCCTTTATGCTTGGATGGCGACAGGCTTCTCATTCTCAGCGGCCTTGCTTGCTTTGATTAATCTTGTCATTGGTACTGCAATTTGGGCGGTATTCGTTTTAGTTGCTAATAAAATTGATTATACTGAAACACAAGAATAATGGTATCGAAATATTAGGGGCATCCTTGCTCCTAATATTTGTTTTAGTGGAGGTAGTTATGAAACAGTGGCTTGTTTTTATTTTCGCATTTGGAACGCTTTTGGTTCTATTATCAAGTACAGTAGACCAAGGTAGTGGGATTTTTCTTTTAGGAATCACACTCATTGTGATTGCACTTGGTTTATTTTATCGAAAGGGGAGAGAATGATGGAAGTTTATCGAACGATCAGTGGAACACCGGATCAATGTTTTGATTTATTGATTGAATCGCTGTGCATGGATATCTTATCAAGTACCGGTCAATCAATAAATGAAGATGAAATCCGAGAAGGGTTTCGCTATGATAAACAGTTGAGAGGCCGTATGGGTAATTCTGGAATCGTTACTGTGACGATTTTAGAAATTAAACGACCCGAAGTGTATAAAGTGCGTTTTGAAAGTGCCCAAGGCATTAATATTCTTGAGTATCATCTTGAAGCAATTGATAATTCAGAATTTCAATTAAAGTACATGGAATCCTATCACTCGCATAAAAAACGAAAGATGTTGAATTTTAAACTGATGGAGCGATTTTATCGTAAAGGCAGTTTGAAACGTATTAACCTATTATTAGATCAAATTGAAGGTATTTTGCGAGAACGAACAACGAAGAAATAGAGAAGGAGCATATTATGGCACGTTTAGGAATATCGATATATCCAGAAAATTCCACAAAGGAAAAGGATATTGCGTACTTGAATCAAGCAGCAGACTGTGGTTTTAAACGTATTTTTATGAGTTTACTTCAATCTGATTTTGATCATAAAGATCAACTCATTCGTGATTATCGTTTGCTTACGGATGCTGCTCACCAAAGAGGCATGGAAGTTATTGTCGATGTGGCACCTGCAGTATTTAAGGCATTTAATATTACGCATACAGATCTTTCTTTTTTTAATGAAATTGGTGTAGATGGTATTAGACTTGATGAAGGGTTTAATGGTTCATTAGAAAGTCAAATGACCTTTAATCCATATAATTTAAAGATTGAATTAAACTCAAGTCAGGGAAATGATTATATTGAAAATGTCATGACGTATTATCCAAATAAAAATGCTTTAATCACATGCCATAATTTTTATCCGCAACGATATACGGGACTAAGTAAGGAACATTTTGATTATTGTAATCAGAAGATTCGAAAACTAGGACTTCAAAGTGCTGCATTTGTATCAAGTCAAAATGAGGATACTTTCGGTCCATGGCCTGTTTATGAAGGCTTGTGTACACTGGAACATCATCGTGATTTACCAATTGATGTGCAAATTCGGGAGTTAATTGCGACCGAAATGATTGATGATATTATAATTGGTAATGCTTATGCATCGAATGAAGAATTAGCCTCATGTGCAAGCATCGAACTGGGCAAGTTACAGTTTAAAATCGACTTAGAGGTTGAGCTTTCAGATGTTGAGTCTAAAATAGTTTATGAACATTATCACTTTGTTCGTGGTGATATGAGCTCTTATATGGCACGCTCAACGATGCCGAGGGTTACGTATGCGGAAGCATCAATTCCACCTAAGAATACGGTTGACTTAAAACGGGGCGATGTTGTTGTTTTAAATGATGCATATGGCCGTTATAAAGGGGAATTGCATATTGTTCTTGAAGCGATGCCAAATGATGGAAATAAAAATAAAATTGGGCAAATTCCTGATATGGAAATGATGTTGCTTGATTACATCAAACCATGGCGTCCATTCGCATTCATCAAATAATCGTTGATTGTTTTTAATATTATTTTATAATAGGTATATATTGGAGGTGTAGGGATGAAGATTCCACTTTATCAGCAAATTAAAGATAAAATCATAACAATGATTGAAATCATGGAACCAAACGCCTCAATTCCCAGTGAACGTGATTTTACCGATCACTTTCAGGCAAGTCGTATGACCGTACGAAAAGCAATTAATGAATTGGTTGATGAAGGATACCTTTATCGCGATGCCAACCGTGGTACGTTTGTATCGGACAAGCGATTAATCAAGAAGAATTCATTACTAACACCAGAGTTTGATAAACATACAATTTTATATTTTGATGTAAAGGCTTCTTGTGGTGAAGACGTGAGTTCAAAATTAAATATTTCTCAGGATACTTCAGTGGTACGGTTTATTCGCATCTTATCCAAAAATAATATTAATATTGCTCTTGAAGAAGTTTATATCGCTCGGAATCAATTGTCTGATGATGCGTTCAACGATTTACCAAAACTAGAGAATTTTAATGCATTCTTCAATCGTGGTAGTGCGTCCTTTACGGTGATTCCAATGCTTGTTCCAATTAAATATGCGAATCTTTTAGGAATCAAGCTCGAAAGCCCGATTTTATCCATTGAATCTATTATTTATAAAAATGATGGAAGCCCACTTGTTTACATTAAGAGTTTTAATCATCCTATTTATCGATCAATTGAAATTACAGATTAAAAAAAACTTAGACACAATAGTCTAAGTTTTTTTCTGTTTTTCTATACTGATTATCTTATCAATCCAATCTTCATAGAAGCTAGCTTCATGGGAAACAAGAATAATTGTGCCTGTATAAGATTGTAAGGCGTATTTCAAGGCATCCTTACTTTCGATATCAAGATGGTTGGTTGGTTCATCGAGTACGAGCATATTTGTATAACGATTCATCAACAAGCATAGTTTTACCTTGGTTTGTTCACCACCACTTAATGTCTTGATGCTACGACTCCAATGTTCTTCTTTCATGCCGACTGAGGCAAGGGTCTTACGCACTTCGCCCTGAGAAAACTTTGGATAAGTTTGACTCACGATTTGCAAGGGCGTTAAAGTGTCGTCACTCCAATTAAGGCTTTGTTCAAAGTAACCGATTTTTAAATCATCATTTAAATAGATGCTACCATCTAAAGGTTTAAGTTGGCCCATGATTGTTTTGATGAGCGTTGATTTACCAATACCATTAAAACCTGTAATCGCAAAGCGTTCTCCGCCATAAATTTTCATATTAAAGCCATCAATTAGAACCGAATCATAACCGATTGCAAGTTCAAGTGTTTCAAGAACTCGAACGTCAGCTTGAGAAAGTGTTTTGAAAGCATAGTTTTGTTTTGCGTGAGCTAAGGGCGCGTGGACACGATCAAGACGATTTAATTGTTTCTGACGTCCTCGTGCCATCTTTGCATTACCACCTGCTTTATTTTTACGAATAAAAGCCTCTGTTTTATCAATATAATTTTGTTGTTTGGAATAAAGACTGAGTTGTTCCATGCGGTTATGTTCTTTTTGTTTTAAAAAGGCGTCATAGTTTCCGTTATAACGTGTTATTTTTTGAAAATCGATATCGACGATGACATTTGCGACACGATTGATAAAAGAATCATCATGGGAAACAACGATAAAACTCTTCGCATAAGCATTCAAATAATTCGCAAGCCATTCAATATGATCAACATCGAGGAAGTTTGTTGGCTCATCAAGCAATAATACGTCTGCATCGGAGAGTAATAACTTTCCTAAGATTACTTTTGCACGTTGCCCACCGGATAAGTGCTCAATTTTTGTGTCAGATCCTAGGAGATGTAATCCAAGTCCTTGAATTACTTTTTGAATTTCTGTTTCTATTGTATAAAAATCCGCCTGTAAAAGACGTTCTTGAATGTTTGAAGCTTTGCGAAGTGCATCCTCATTCTCAATTGATTCTAAGTAATAAGCATTCATGCGTGTCTCTAAATCAAACAATTCTTTGTAGGTTGTGGAAAGGTAACCGTGAATAGTAAGGGTAGGGTCAACGCTGACATATTGATCCATAAATGCAACATTCAGCTTATCTTGCCAAACTACAGTTCCGAAATCGGGAGATAAATCACCAGTCATAAAGCGTATTAATGTACTTTTACCGGCTCCATTTAAGCCAACAAGACCGATATGGTCTCCCTTATGTAAGAGAAACTCTGCATTACTATAGAGTTGTCGCTCCACAAATGTGTGCGTTAAATTCTTAATTTCAAGATAGGGCATTCTAAACCTTCTTTCGTGATGAAGGTTTAAGCTATAACATCCTTCATTTAAAATATATTGCTTATTATAACATAGTTGTTTTGAATAATTAAGATTTGTACAAATTAGGAATGGTTTTATCTAATACGGCGAAACGAATAAATATCCTATTTTCTATGATACGTTATAGGGGGGATTTTATTATGAATAAAAATAGAAAACACATAAATGTATTTGTGAGTCTTGTTTTAGTTGTTGTTGTTTCGTATCAGGGATTTAAGATGCATTACGCCGTATTGGTATTAAAGTCTGATACTGTTCCGTTTCAACGGACTACCCAGACAATCTATGTTGTACGTAAAAATACTGAGTTTGTACTCCCGGCACATAATTTGTATGAACCCGACCAAGAAGTCTTGTTTAAGGGATGGATTCTTGATTCTAAATCAAATCCACAAAATAAAATTATGGTTACAGATGATATAGCGGTATATGCCTCATGTAAGGTTGTGACCTCGGAAGTAATGGTTGAAAATGTTGAGATTCCGTTTAAAACGATGTATGTTGATCCAAAATCGTTTGATATGATCGATCCAGTACAAGGGGAAAATGGGGTTATGGAGGTTCGAACACGGGTTATTTATCATGATGATGAGATTTTCAAAACCGAAAAACCGATTAAATTTGTGAAAACAATGCCGATTGATGAAATTAAACATATTAATCTTGAGAATTCTCGACAAGAATAGGGGAATCATGTAAAATTTAGATATAGAATGGAGTTTTACATGTTTGAACGTTATTTAAGTCCTATCATAAACAATACTCAAGGGGTATCCATCAATTCAGGCATCATCGTTTATATTCTTATCGCGATGATTTTTTTAGTGAGATATCGCAAAACAACAATCAAAAACAAAATTTTAGGTCTTCTTTTTATTTTGTATCTTGGAAAAGTTATGGATCTTACATTATTTCCGCTTCCTTTAAATCAAAAAGAAGTACAGAATGCAGCCATTCATTTTTCTCTTGAAAATGCATCCATTGATTATTATAATTTGATTCCGTTTCGAAATGGATTCAGTCTCAAAAATCTCAAAGAGCCATTGCTAAATGTATTAATGATGGTTCCAATGGGCGTGTTTCTACCAATGTTTTTTAAACGTTTTCGTAAGGTAGAAAAGACGGTACTTGCAACCTTTATGATTTCGCTCCTGATTGAATGTGCTGAATTGTTATTGACGCTTTCTTTTGGTGTTATATTATGGCATTTTGATGTCACCGATTTAATTACAAATACATTTGGGGGATTCATGGGTTATTGTTTGTATTATCACGCAGTCCGTCATGTTCTGGTATATTTAGATCGGAAAGAAGATCATTGGTTGCAACGAAAAGGGTTTGGTGTCATGTCTGTTTTACTGCTGTTTATTTTTATGATGTCGAGCATTTATTTAGAGGTGTCTGCAAATGATTCAATCACGTATCGCTTAAACATGCGGAATATGATTTCAAATGGGAAATCGAATCGCAAGTATTACTCCTTTGATCCCCATTCGGTATCGATGGAAGGATCAATGAAATTGAAACGAGATGATTTTGAAGGGATTCATGATGATAATCCGACGATTGAGTTAAAACAAAAGGTATTGTTCCTTGATTATTCGTTTGGAAAATACGAGGTAGGTCGAATTCATTTAGATGCTCATCAAGAAGTAGGCGATGTGCGTTTATTTTCAATCCTTTGGGATTTAGAGCGTGGTGGTGATCACTTCTATTTCATAACTGAATCCAAGATTGCGACAGCACGCAAGGTTGGTGAAGCGAAGATTACAAATCCATAAAGAAGGAAACCCTTCTTTTTTTTTGCGTATTTGTACGAAAAAGTGGACAAAATAGACATATTCTGCGTATAAATCTACCAAATGTGCAAAACCTATGTGAAATTTTGTTGAAATGTGTTAAATTATACATGTTGTATTCGATAAAGAAAAAGATATAAACAAAAAAAACAATCTTTGATTTTAATAAGTATGGGTAATGCTTATCAAAGAAAAAGATAATCGTACGATTCTAAATGAATCCTCTATGATTCTTTTTGATGACAATGTGCAAGGGAGAACCATACCATGAATACTATACATATCAAAAAATCTGAATCCTGCTCGCTCGCAGGAATTGCTATGAATAATGGAATTGTTGTTGTTAGAAGAAATTTACCGTACCGGACATTTTTAAAACAAATTGACGGCAAGGAATTTGAGGCGAATAAAGCGTTTGAAGTGATCTATGTCGTAAAGGGCATGATTGGACTTCGCGTAAATGGTTCGTATTTAAATCTCAATGAAGGTGATGTTTATATTCTTGAACCGAATCGAGCTCATTGTTTTTATGCAAACAGTCGGGATAATTTACTTCTCGTAGCACAGATTGATTCATCGTTTGCAGAGGAACATTTTAACTTATCGCCAAAGGTAAGTATCGATAGTACACTTAAAGACCAGCGAAATAAAGTACGTCTTATTGAATCCATTCGTCATCTGTATGGCCAAAAAGATGCAGGTGAAGTAACATTTGAAGAAAGTTATCATGCTGTTAAAGAAGTTGTGGATTCTATAAAACTCTTTGTTATGAATCAAAAACGATCCATTATAAGTACTGATTCCATTGAATCCATCGTAATAGATATTACAGAAAAGTATGCAGATGCGAAAAATGAGAAAATAACGTTAGAGGGACTTGCGGACGAGTATAATGTGAGTGGCGCATATCTATCGAGAATGTTTAAAAAGATCACCGGCGTTAATGTAAGTGAATACTTTAGGGTGAATCGCATTAATTATGCTGTTGACTGTTTAATCAACACAGACTTAACAATGACAGAGATTTCAAATCATTGTGGCTTTTTAGATATTAAAGCATTAGGAAGAGATTTCCAAAAAGTTTTTGGTTTATCACCAACACAATTTAGAAAACAGTATACAACGGAACATATCGCATCCTTAGAATATCCTTATGCTGCAGATTCTAAAGTACGTTATTTCTTGGAAGTGGGTACAAAAGGCCCAAGTCAACTCGAAAATGAGCCTATTAAAGCACTTGAAGCTCGAATCAATCCAAACTTTATTAAAGGACACTTCCGGAATGCGTGGGGTGTTGTGGTTGATTTGGATTGTGTGGTCGATCGTGATTTCTTAAGTATTGCGGAATTACGGGAAACACTGGGGCAATTTAAATTTAAAACAGTTAAAATTAAACTTGCGTTTTTAGACGGTGTCTTTAAATTGCAAACAAAATCTGGTGCCTTGCGTGATTTCTCGTCATTTGAAATTTATAATATCTTCACAGTATTTTCTGAATTTGATATTATTCCAGTATTGAGACTTGATTTTGTAAGCTTTAATGCGTTATTACAAGAAGGTGCGAGTTTAAATGAAATCAATCATGCTGTAGTTGGGATGCAGAAAGCATTGGATGAGGCATCATTAATCATTAGTAATTCTAAACTTCGTGAGTGGGGTTATGAATTATACTTTCCAACCATTAACGATGCGGTCAGTGATCAATCAAGAAGACCAATGTTTAAAGAATGCATTCATTCTTTCGTAAAAGTCCTTCAAGAAAAGTTTGATCAGGAAAAAGTGCGTTGGGGCTTGTACCTTGGTTCTTTTGAAAACGATACACGAGATATTCATCAAGAGTATCTTGAGATGATTGCGGAAATGAATATCGAACCAGCATTCTATACATGTGACCTCAATTTCACAAACAATGATTTTGGAAGTGATCAATTACTACCGAAAATTCTTAATGATATTCGTGAGATTAATCATGCAATCCGTATTAGTTTACCTGCGGATCGCTTAGGAAGACATATTGTGGCAGCTTCATTCAACTATACGGTTGAAGATGATTATCGTTGGAATGATGCATTTGATAATCCATTCTATAATCTACTCTTTCTTCCAATTCTGCTTCAGCTAAGTTTAGGTGACTTCTACTTTTCATCTTGGAATATATTAGGTAAGTCGCAGCATCAACTGATGCCGATGTCTTATTCAAGTTTCTATAACTATCTTGGTGTTGAACGGATGCCATTTTATGTCCTTAAATTTCTTCAAGAATTGTTTAGTACTGTCGTTGATTATGGTGAGGGTTATATCGTGACCCGGAATCATCATGATTATGCAATTATTGTATATTCCAACTATTACGAATCGTATCGTCGTGTAGACTCTAAAGATCGTAACAGTGGTTCAGAGTATGAGCGTAAGGTTAATTTTAAAATTGAAAGCATTAGTGGCCGTTACAAAATGACGGAACGCTATTTAGATTATAAAAATGCATATTTCTGTCAGAACTGGATTGAAGATACCGGAATGTCAAATCTGACTCCAGAAGAGCGTGATTACATCCGCCAGCAATCAAATCCACGAATGAAGGTTAAATATTTGGAAATCGATGGTGAATTAGATTACGCATTCAATCAGAGTTTGTTGAATATTAGTCTCATTAAGTTAAATAAGATATAAAAAAGATACCAAATTACGGTATCTTTTTTATATCTATCACATCTAATACAATTAATTACAATTGGTATGACAAATAATGCGAAGTGCACAACAAGGATGGGTAAACGGTTAAAATTTTGTGAAATTCACGTCAAAATATTGGTAGATACAGAGGTCATATCATCATATACTATCTATGTCGGTGATGAGGAGATTCTATAGTGAATATTATTGTTTATATGGTTCTAACTGCTTTATTTTTTACACTAGGATACAACATTTCAAGATTTGTGAAAGATACTGTAGCTTGGAAACAAAAACGTAATAATAAGATCTATAAGGTCTTTCGTCCAGAAGATGCGCATGACGCATTGATGAATGGCATTTATGTCGGTGCAGCTACTTTAGTTGCATATACATCATTCGGATTGTTTGAAGCAACTGTTATTTCTGTAATTGCTTTCTTAGCGGTTTATGGTATTCGAATCGATCAACGCATTCGAATTATTCCAAATGAGATGGTCCTTTGTGTCCTTGTCATTGGTGTAATATATCAGTTTGTAACAAATGGATTTCATGGATTGTCAACTGGACTTATAGCAATGCTATTAACAGGTATACTGTTCTTTGCTACAGCCTTCTTGACAAAAGCATTCTCTGGAAGTCTCGGTGTGGGAGCAGGCGATATAAAGCTTGCAATTGCATTATCATTTATGTTGGGATTACCTAATATCTTAACATTTCTAATAGGTATCGTACTTTGCTTGTTAATTTACATTGTTATCGGTTTTTACACCAAAACGATGTACATCGGTAGTACATTCCCCATGTGTACACAATTAATGGGCGGTGCTTTATTCGCGCTGTATTACCCAGTCATCAGTATGTTGATTTGCAGTGTTCTGTTAGGATGTTAGGAGATAGTTATGATAACCGTAAATGAATTTATGGACGAGGAGTCTGGACAAGGCATGGTTGAATACGGACTCATTCTCGTATTGGTTTCAGTAGTTACAGTAGTGGTGCTCAAATCTATCGGGAGTGGTTATGTTAAAACAATGTTTGAAACAGTCGCTGATCTAGTCCCTAAAATTAATTAGGGAAGAAAAATGAGGAGAAAATTATGAAAAACTTTTTATTCAATGAAGAATCAGGACAAGGTATGGTTGAATACGGTCTTATCTTAGTTCTTGTTTCAGTAGTAGTTATCGTTGTTATGAAGACTTTAGGTACAAACCTAAAAGGAATCTTCGAAAACGTAGGTAAAGAATTACAAGCAGGTAAAGGCGCTTAGTCTTAACACGCATTTATAAATTGTTAAAGTATCGCGCAAGTGATACTTTAACTTTAAATATTTTATAATCTCTATCCGGCTTGGATAGTTCCGAGGGGATGATTTTTCATCCCCTTTATTTGTCGCTTTAAGGAGTGAATATGATAAAAAAACTTAAAGGTGAAAGTGGTCAAAGTGTTACGGAATTTGCTTTAATCCTTCCTATTCTTATAATTATGCTTGCTTTGATCATGGACGTTGGTAAAGCGGTGCATGCGAAGGTCAATTTACAATATCTAACCAGTGAAATTCAAAAGGTTGCGGTATTGTACGACGAAGGTGGTGCAACGGGTGGTGTAAAAGATCAATCCCGATTTAGCAGTAAAGAGAAGACGATTGAAACACTTATTAACAATAATGGTACACTTGACCCTAAACGCTTAAAATATGAAATTGACTTATCTGATATTGAACATCGTGATTTTACGCGAAAAATTTGGAGCGCAAATGATGGTGGGTTTATCGGACATAAAAATAGAACTGATATACGTTATGTAACCGTAACAACAACTTATGATGTTCCTTTCTCAATGTATATTACAAAACAAATAATGGGTGAGACACTTCGTCTAACAGAAACGTACAGTGGTTTAATGTACTTAGGAGGCGATGGTGATGCTAATGTCAAAGTTGGTCAATAAATCTAAAAAAGAAAAAGGTCAGGCAATGGTGGAATTTGCGATTGTGCTGCCACTTTTTCTATTGATAGTTTGCTTTTTAATTGATGTAAGCTGGGTGGTTTATAACAAAGTGCAGTTTGATTACTCACTGCGTAAGATGGCCATTCAATTGGATCTTGGTCCTCAACAAAAGCATGCCCTCCATACGAATCAAAGTTATATCGTAGATGGTGGTTGGGCCAATACTCATATTCGCGATATGTATGAAAAAAATGTCGAAGAAATGGGTGCACCGATTGATGTAAGTCGTGTAACGATTGAAAACAGTCGTATTGCGGTACTCGCTGGTAAACGCGAATTTAATTATGGTGTTCCAGATGGTACGGATAAAGATCGCGCAAACAGTAAATTTAAAACAACGACAATGGAAATAGCGTCGGATGTAAAATACAAAGTCTACCCAATTACTCCTTTCTCGAAGCCATTCCTCAAAGATGGTGTAGAGTTGAAAAATAATCTTTATAAAATTAGAAGAATTGAGTTAGTAGGGGGTAAGAATCAACAATGGTAAATTTTAAAAATGAAGAAGATGGAAATATTCTAATTATGTTTGCATTTATTCTAATGTTTCTATTGGGATTTGTTGCGCTATCAACGGATGTTGTTTTAGCAATGAATAAAAAAGATAAATTAACAGAAGTAGCCTATTTGGTTCGTGAAGCACGTCTTGATATCACAGAAGAAATGTTGCATTCACAACAAGGTCAACAGATTGCATTGGATAATGCACATGAGATCCTGAAACGAAATGGTATTGATCCCAGTCAATTCGAGTTGGTCTGGAATGAACAACGTGGTATGTCTCCAAATGGTAACTATATGATTAGTCTTACCGGGACTATTATTTTACGTGATGTTTATAAAACGACAACTTTGAAAGCACTTGGAATTGATGAGTTCCCAATTAAAGTTGAATTACCTGTATGGCAAAACTTTACAGATCAACAACCTATTTGGGATGGTCGTACTCCAACCATTAATGGTGTTTATTAATATTAAGAAAGAGGAATTACTTTGGATAAGAATAAATTAATTTCTGTAGTTGTAGCTGCAGGTGTATTTCTTTTAGCGTTAATGAACCCAATCCAAGGTTTAAAAAAGGAAATACCGAAGAAAGATTTAACGCAAGTTGTTGTAGCGCTTAAACCCCTTACAGCACAAACTCGAATTACTCAAGATATGATAGAAGTTAAGAGCGTTCATAAAGATGCTGCACCTGAAGGTGCTTTTGCGGATGCTGAGCGTGTTGTCGGTAAAGTTACAACTACAAAGATGTCCGTTGGCGATATGTTTACTGGAGAAAAGGTAGAGGTAGTGGGTCAAGGTTCAAGTGGTTTAAGTACAGTTCTTACGGACAATATGCGTGCTTATACTGTAAAACTTGAAGGACAATACGGAATGCAAGGGTTAATTCGTGTTGGAAATAAAATTGATATCATTACTGTTTTAGATAGTGATTTACCAGAAGATACACTTCAAAAATATGATTATTTGAAGAAGAACTATCCTCAATTGTATGCAGGATCTGTTGAAACTGCAGTTGATGGTAAAGAACGTATTCCAGTTCTTGGTTTGAAAGAAAAGAAAGCAGTGCTCCTTTTACAAAATAAAGAAGTTCTTGCAATCGATCAAGAAACCTTACCGGATGATAAAAAAGTAGCGGATAAGATGTATACAACGGTAACACTAGCTGTTTCTGCTGAAGATGCACTTAAATTAGCTGTTTCTGAATCAGTAGGTACTAACCGTGCAATCTTAAGAAGTCATGATCATGACAAGGTTGATAAAGTTCCTGGTGTTATCACAGGCGATTTATTGAAATAGAGAAGGAGAATTAGATGGAGTTAAAAGTTTTAGTATTTGCTGAAGATAGTGTCGCACAAAGACTCTTTCCGATGCTACAAGATGATGAAATCCGCATCGTTGGTAAATCAAACGATGAGAACAAAGTCTTAGATGATATCTCAAAAACAAAACCAGATATTGTTCTAATTTATTCTTCTCATGAAAGTATTTTGCAACGTGTATGTCAACAAATTTATTTATTACGTCCTAAATCTGTACCCGTAGTTTTAACACAAGAATACACAAGTGAAACGATGCAGAAGGTTATGCAAACAGGTGTTCATTATATTTTACCGATGCAAATTGATCGTTCTACTTTAGTACAGCAATTAAAAGGAATTCATAGTAATGAGTCATCACGACTTATTGCATTAGAAAACAGTTCAACAAACAACTGGAAATCAAAAGTTATTACAGTTTTTAGTTCAAAAGGTGGTGTTGGTCGTACAACAGTAGCAATGAACTTAGCTGTGAAACTTGCTCAAAAGAAATTAAAAGTTGCGATTTTAGACTTTGATCTTGAATTTGGAGAAGTTGCAACGGCAATGCGTATTGAAACGAAAGATACACTTGCTGAGTTATTACAAGAACAAGCAAGTCCAAACGTAGATACCATCCGAAAATATATGGCTGTTCACCCTTCTGGTGTAAACGTGCTTGCTGCACCTAACAGTCCTGAATTTGCGGATAACATTTCAGTTTCACAAGTTGAAAAAATTGTATCGTCACTTCGTTCCTATTACGATTACCTAATTATTGATACGAGCATGGGATTTAATAACATTAACTTGTCATGTTTTGATTTGTCATCAACAATTATTTATGTAACAGGAATGGATATTCCAACATTACGTAGAACCAAAAAAGGATTGTCGATTGTAACCTCATTAGCAGGTAATGAAAAAATTAAATTGGTAGTTGCGAAAGAAGAACCTGGACGTGTTAAGCCGAAAGATGTTTCACGTGTCTTGGAATTCCCGCTATGGCATACCATCCCTTATGATTTAAAATCATCGATTGATGCTCTAAATCAAGGGAAACCGATTGCAATTGATTCACCATTATCCGGTGTTGCGAAAGCATACCAAGTTATGGCGGATGAAATTGATCAATCCGATTCACCGGATGAACAAGAAGCGGGTCCTGCGGGACTTCTTGCTAAATTTTTACCAAAACCTAAAGAAAAACCTGCTAAAGCAAAAAAAGGTAAACGAAAAAAAGGTGGTAAATAATGAAGTTATCAGAACGCTTAGAACGTGCTAAAGCAACTGAAGGTGGCGGCTCGGGTGATGGACTAGCGTTTATGCCTGGTGTATTTGAAGTTGATGCCGAACCTCAAGTTGACCAATTTAAAGACTTAAAAGCAATTATTCACCGTGAAACGATTGATGCGTATAATACACGAATTCAAGACAATCACGGTGATAAAGAAGGAATTG